>CAZROW010000177.1:0-1136 GCA_964601805.1 uncultured Enterobacteriaceae bacterium | reverse complement strand
ATTCCGTGGAAGGCAGTATCCAGATCGGTAATGATCCGCTGCCTGAAGGCACCCTTTAGTGATAGCGGTCCTGCCGAAATCAGAAAACGGAGCCACCAGGCTCCGTTTTTTTTGGTCTGAATCAAATCCGCGGCAAATCAGGTGCGGTGAGGGCAGTGTTTGCCGTCTGGAGGTAGTACAATAGCTCCCTTTTCGGGAACCCACCTTTCAGCAAGATTCCTGCAATGACCAGCACAGCTTCCAATCCATTCATCGAACCCATCAAAAACCGTTTACTGGCTACCAGTGAAGAGGCCCGCCAGCAGTTTCAGCAGACAGCGCCCGGTATTCCGACGCGTTTCTTTGCCGTGGAAGACCTGCTGCCGAAAGCGGACTGTCTGCGAATCTATGAAGCCTTTCCCGCCGACTTTGCCGCAATGCGGGAAATGAAAAGCCTCAAGGAGCACAAGTTCACGTCCAAGGACTTTGATGAATTTCCCCGCATTCTGCATGATATCAGCATGGCGTTTCAGTCCGAGGAAATCATAGCCATCGTGGAAAAAATCACGGGGATTGAACAGCAGGTGGGTGATCCGCAGTTTTACGCTGGCGGTCTCAGCATGATGGGCCAGGGAAACTTCCTGAATCCGCATATCGACAACTCGCACGATTCAGCCCGGCAGCTTTACCGTACCCTGAACCTGCTTTACTACGTGACACCAGACTGGAATCCGGCAACCGGGGGCAACCTGGAGTTGTGGGACAAGGGCGTGCGAAACAACACAACCATCGAATCCCGCTTCAACCGCCTAGTCGTCATGGAGACGAATCCGTGGTCATGGCATTCGGTCAGCCCGATCACCGAGAACAAACGCCGCTGTTGTGTCTCTAATTACTATTTCTCACCGAAAACGCCCACGGGTGAGGAACATTTTCATGTCACCTCCTTTAATGCCCGCCCCGAACAGCCTGTCCGGCGACTGTTGATGCATGTAGACACCTTCGCAAGAATGCTGGTGCGAAAAGTCTACAAGGTAGGTGTTGGCAAGAAGGATCTCTACCCTGCTGACGACAAGCAGTAGTCCGGCTCAGGCTCAGGGGCGGTAAACCCAGTACTCGGGGCCTTTTTCCGCTTCCAGCCGGGCCAGTTGTTCCCG
>CAZROW010000176.1:0-1248 GCA_964601805.1 uncultured Enterobacteriaceae bacterium | reverse complement strand
ATTGGAGGTAAAACATGAAAACTATCAAGACAACTAAACTGATTCTTCCCATTGCACTGGCCGCAACATTGGCAGCCTGTTCTGACAATGCACAGGATGAAGCAAGCGACAGCCTGGAAATGGCGGCGGATGAGGTGACAAATGCAGCTGAAGTGACCACTGACAGCCTGGAATCAACTGCCGACAACACCATCGATCGTCTCAACGAGACAGGCAACGAAGCAGCACGACTGACTGAAGATGCAGCCGAAGGTGCACAGGATGCGGCAACCGAAGCCGGCCGCCGCCTGGAAGACGCCTGCGAGGAACTGCTTGAGAAGAACTGCTGATACTAACTGGTCTCAATCCCTGACATGGGTATTGAACCAGTCCACCATGCGATTCCAGGCATCCGTGGCCGCCGCTTCGTTATAACGTTCCGGCGTGGCATCGTTGAAGAACCCGTGCACGGCACCGGGATAGATATGCCCCTCGTGCGTGACGCCGGCATCAGTGAGCGCCTGGTCGTAGTCCGGCCAGGCATTAACCAGTCTCGCGTCAAGTGCGCCATGCATGACCATGATCGCAGCGCTGATATTGTCGACCTGGTCCAGGGGAGCTGCACCACCGTAAAAAGGCACAGCTGCGGCCAGATCTGAACCAAGACGAACCGCCAACTGGTTGGACACACTGCCGCCGTAGCAGAAACCGGTCACACCGATCTTGCCGGTGCAGTCATCGCGATTTTTCAGCCACAACGCGGCAGCCACGATATCCTCGAAGCGCTTGTCCGGGTCCAGGCTGCTGAACAGTTGTCCACCCTGGTAGTCATCACCGGGATAGCCGCCCACCGGTGTCAGCACATCGGGGGCAAAGGCCATGAAGTTGGCCAGGGCCAGGCGCCGGGCAACATCCTCGGTATGGGGATTCAGGCCACGGTTTTCATGGACCACCACGATACCGGGCAATTGCGCCGATTCGGCAGAACGACTGTCGGCACTGAAGGGCCTGACCAGGTAGCCCCGAATCTGGCCATGACCATTCGGCGAGGGCAGTGTCACGTAGTCAGCGCGAATACGTTCGTCATCTCGGGCAATCTGTTGGCCCATGGCGTAATCCGGCATGAGGGCGTCGACGATGGCACCGGCAGTGAGTCCGGCTACGGCAAACTTCTTCGCCCCGTTGAGAAAGGAGCGGCGACTGATTTCACCGTGGATGTACTTGTTGTATAGCTCTACTGCTTCGGGTGGTACCGTGCGTCGTTGTTTG
>CAZROW010000175.1:0-1265 GCA_964601805.1 uncultured Enterobacteriaceae bacterium | reverse complement strand
GCCAGGCCCGAAAAGAATAAACACCGTGCCTGATCCAGTCCAGCTAATTCTGGTGGCCCTCTAGCTCATTTTTAGCCCACACAAATAAATTTGGACACACGCTTTTCTGGTGTTGGAGCATACGGTGAACCAAGTAACCTGCCCCCTTGATTAGAACTTCTATTTATCAGGCAATGCCAACTCCCTCAACCCGGCACCAAAAAAGCTCTGGGGTTTCGATGCAGGAAAATCTCCATCACGTTCTGTCTCCCTGACACAATTCCTGACCTCGTCGGCCAGCGTTCCCCAGTTGTCGTTGCGAGGCCAGGCATCCAGGAAGCATTGGTCGAAAAAGGTGTAGCGGTTATTGTTGGAGCAACCGAAAGACGTCAGGTCTGCTGCACTGGCGGTCATGACAATGCGCTCATCCCGGGTAATTCCCCGACGATTGAAGATCCCGCTGAAACATGCCGATACCACCAGTACAGTAGTTCTTCCCCCGCAGGAGTTCAGCATGGATTCCATTCGCGAAGGCCGCACAAAATACGTAGGAACGTCTGCCGACAACGCGAGCCCTTCTGGCGCGCCATGCCCTGTCAAATAGACCAGGCAGCCCTCATTTTCCTGCGGATCAAGCGTGGTCAGTGTACGGTCTAGCGCCCTGAGCCCGCTGGCTTGCCAGCGCTCATCTACACTGGCGTGCAGTCTGGTCATGGAAGCAACAGAAGGACTGTCCTGGAGTTCAGCGGCAAAATCCAGGATGAAATTATCGAATACGATCTGCTCATTGCCCACTGCCGCCAGGACGACATGCCAGCGGATGTCACTGTCTGCAGCACCGGCGGAACTTGAGAGGAAGATGATCGCAAAAATAGTTGGGATGAATTTACTCATGGCCAGATCAAAAAATGTGAATTTGGTGAAAGATCAATTTAACAAAAGAATAGGAATCTGACCCCATTATTACACCGGCGCCTTGGTGAAAATGCCGAGCCACGCTACCTTCTCGATGTGCTTGTCATCGTAAGTGCAGGTCATCTCCGAGGTGAAACCGGCCAGGCCAAACTGCTGGAGATGCTGTTCGAGATGCCGCAATGCATCAACATCCAAAGCGACGCGCGCTTGCTCCGTTGAGATGTCACGTCGCAGCGCCACCGATTGCTCGAGCGCGTCGAGATCGTTCAGGCTCGGAGGCTCATCGCTGAGCAGGCTTTGTGCAAAGTCAAAATACTCGACCCCAAAGTAAGTTTCTAAGCCTTGCGAAAATTCCGCCCTGCGCGCACAAA
>CAZROW010000174.1:0-1520 GCA_964601805.1 uncultured Enterobacteriaceae bacterium | reverse complement strand
GGTATACTGCGCGGCTCTTATGAGCGAGAACCCACCAAGCAAACCCGCCCTGCAAATCACCCTGGTCATGGTGCTGGCATTTATTGCCGGCTTCATCATCATGGCTATCGAGTTGCTCGGCGGCAGAATACTGGCCCCCTACTTCGGCAGTTCGATCTATGTGTGGGGCAGCATCATTACCGTGTTCATGCTGTCGCTGTCCATTGGCTACCTGTGCGGTGGCAGGTTGTCCCTGTTCAAGCCCAACCTGAAAATTTACGGGGGCTTTTTTGCCGGTGCCGCCCTGCTGTTGCTGCCACTGATTTTCTGGAGCAATGAGCTGATGGAGTTTTTGTTCCTGCGTATTGAAGACCCACGCTATGGCTCGCTGGTCGTCTCCATGCTGCTGTTTTTCCTGCCCACGGCCGTGATGGGCATGATTGCGCCCTACTCGGTCAGGCTGATGGTCCAGACCACCCATGGCAGTGGTCATGTGGCCGGCAAACTGTATTTTGTTTCCACCCTGGGCAGTGCCCTGGGCACGCTGGCCACCTCGTTCTACCTGGTACTGTGGTTTACCGTGAACCAGATACTGGTCACCATGGTCGTCACCCTGCTCTGCGCCGGTATTGCTGCTATTATTACCGGTTCACGAACCAGTCCTGAGTAAGCATGCACAAACCGGCTCCGACAATCTGGCAACAGGTCAAATCCCATCTTGTGGTGTTTGTCGCCATCGCGCTGGTTATCTTCGTCCATGACAGCATGGCCCAGCTGGGCGTGCGCAATATTCACCAGGAACGCTCCCTGTATCGCAATATCGTGGTTACCGAAGATTCCAACCGCCGCTGCATGCGCTTTACCATCACCAGCCGCATCGGGCAGAACCAGAGCTGTCGTTACCTTGACCGTCCCGTGGAACTGGTTTTCCCGTATGCCAAGATGACCCTGTCCAGCCTGCTGGTACAGGATAACCCGCAGCGTATCCTGATCGTTGGCCTGGGTGGCGGGACTTTACCTGATACCTATAGCCGCCTGTTTCCCGATACGGAAATCATCATCTCCGAAATTGATGATGCGGTTTTCAGGGTGGCGCGCGATTATTTCGGGTTTGAAGAGACTGACAAGATTAGCGTGGATGTCGGCGATGCCCGCGTCTATATCAAGCGCGCCGGCCTGCGCGGCGAAAAATTTGACCTGGTTATACTGGATGCCTTCAACGGGGAATATATTCCCGAGCACCTGATGACAGTCGAATTCCTGCAGGAAGTGAAAAGGCTGTTGCCGGAAGACGGCATGGTGGTCGCCAACACCTTTTCCACCAGCCGCCTGTTTGCGGCTGAATCCAACACTTACCGGGAAGTCTTCGGTGAGATATTCAATATCCGCCTGCCCAACACCGGCAACCGGGTTATCGTGGCCTCCATGCAACCCTTGCCTGAGACGGATACCCTGGAAGCACGGGCACCGGCGTTCAAGGATCGCCTGGACCAGTTCGGCATGGACATTACCGAGTTTCCCCAGTACATGAGCACCGATGT
>CAZROW010000173.1:0-1615 GCA_964601805.1 uncultured Enterobacteriaceae bacterium | reverse complement strand
AATGGATATCAAACAGCAGCAATCCATAGAACTGGCCTGCGCCAGGCTGGTCAATCTCTATTACCAGTACAACGATAACCGTAATTTCAAGGCGGCCAGTGAATTGTTCACTGAAGATGGTGCGATGGCGCGGCCGACAGACCCGGAAAATTTCACGGTGGGCAAGGCCAATATCCTGGCGGCCTGGGAGGCCAGGCCCAACGACCGGATTGCCCGCCATGTCATCAGCAATATCATCATTACTGTTGAGGATGCTGAACATGCCAGGGGCACCTGTTATGCCACCCTGTTCATGGCACCAATTGATGCAGAAAAAGCAAAATTTGGCGTCAAGGCCAGTGCTTCACAGCTTGTCGGCGAGTTCGACATGGATTTTGTCCTGACGGAAGAGGGGTGGAAAATTGCCCGTACAACAGGTGCCGTTATTTTTACCACCTGACCACTGCGATAACTCTGGCCTAATGAGAATTGCTTTGATAGCTTAATCGATACATCCCTGTTTGAGGTACCTTGGCCATGCGCGACAGACTGTACTCACTCGACGAGCTGGAAAAAATTCCCGGTACCACGGTGTTCAATGCCCGGCGTTCCCGCGAGGCCTATCATCTCCACAAGTTCTGTATGTCGTTGATGGATGCCAAAAACCGCGAAGCCTTCAAAAAAGACGAGCGTGCCTACCTGGATACGTTCGGTATGAGCGAAGACCAGAAACAGGCAGTGCTTGACCGGGATTTCACGCGCCTGATCGAACTCGGTGGCAATATCTATTTCCTGGTGAAACTGTCCAATACCGATGGCTGGACCACGGTCAAGGCCGTCAGTTCCATGACTGCCATGACGCCTGATGAATACGCCGCCATGATGCTTTCCGGTGGTCGCGTGCCGGAGAAAAAATAATCATGGCAACAATTACCGCAGGCATTGCAACCAGTCATATCCCGGCAATGGGTGCCGCTTTTGATCTCGGCAAAACCGAGGAAGACTACTGGAAGCCGGTTTTTGAAGGGTATGAATGGGTCAAGCAGTGGGTCAAGGAAGAAAAGCCCGACGTGGTGATACTCTGCTACAACGATCATGCCTCAAGCATGATGCTGGATATCGTACCCACCTTTGCCATCGGTTTTGCCGAGGAGTTCCAGCCAGCTGATGAAGGCTGGGGAGCACGCCAGGTGCCGGTAGTCGAGGGTTTTCCCGAGCTTGCCGGCCACATCGCCGAACAGCTCATCATCGATGAATTCGATATCACCATCATGAACGACATCGATGTCGACCATGGCCTGACGGTACCGCTATCACTGGTGTTTGGCCAGGTCGAAGCCTGGCCCGTGAAGGTGATTCCGGTCGCCGTCAATGTCACCCAGTTTCCAACCCCGTCCGGCAACCGCTGCTTCCTGCTCGGTGAAGCCATTGCCCATGCCATCGAAAGCTTTCCGCAAGACCTGAATGTCCAGGTCTGGGGTACCGGCGGCATGAGCCACCAGTTGCAGGGCCTGCGCGCCGGGTTGATCAACCCGGAATTTGATAATGCCTTCCTGGACCGCCTGGCGGACTATCCCAGCGAACTGCGCAAAATCACAAGACTGGAATACATCCAGAAAGCCGGTACGGAAGGTAT
>CAZROW010000172.1:0-1771 GCA_964601805.1 uncultured Enterobacteriaceae bacterium | reverse complement strand
GGCCACTGACATCCACCAGGCGGCGCGGCAGGATCTGGTAACGGGAAAAGCCCTCGCGGTTAGCCCGCAATGTGCCGTCATCATCCACCCCGGAAATCAGGTAGCCGAAATGCGCCGGCGGCACTTTCTCACGGGCAATGGCTTCCATTTCAAAGACATTGATCACCTGATCCGGATTGGTCAGGCGCTCCCCCAGGGTTTCTTCAACTTCCTGGGCAAAGGCCGAATACGTCGTTAACAGCGGACTGCCTGCCAGAAATTTAAGAAATTCCCTGCGAATGGCACGCTGCCTGGTTAGAAAAGGATTGTTGTCAGACATCTCACTCCCCCCGGTCTGCAGATAAGAGCAGTGAGATTACCCAAAAGCCCTGACTATTTGAAGCAGCAATTCAAGCTGGCCAGCGCACCCCTCGGGGTATCGGGCGCCCTTGCCATGCATGATAGTCAGCAGCAAGGCCCGGACAATGGTTCCGGGTGGAATTGATGAGGCCTGCTGACTTATGTCCGCAAAGCAGATACAAGGGCGAATAGATAAGGGAACAGAAATGCGGCAGGGCCGGGTTGACGCAAAAGATAAGGTAAAGAGCTATCTGCCCAATATCACCAGAAGTGATATTGGGCAGTACTGCAGCTTCAAGGGGCCGGTTTCTTAAAACTAAAGCCTGCGCTATTTTTTCGATAATCGAAAAATTTTTCGCTTTTGTAACATTTGAACCCTAAAGCTGATAAAACTGGTAGACTGACTTTATGTGCCTGTCGTACCTCTTTAGCCAAATTAGCCAAATTAGCCAAAAGCCGACTTTCTTAATACTGGCTCTTAGCACTGGCTGCTTTTACCGCTTTGGCTCTCCGAAAATGGCTATACAGTGGGTTTTCGGTGGTATCAGGGTTTCAATATTCTGGTGTCACCTTCTTGTGCACGATGACTGAGTCCAGGCTCTCAACGGACTCTGCAGATCTTTCCAGTCTGCTGAAAGGAAATGCTCTGTTGACCCGTCAGGACTGACTGACCGTATAAAGGTAAGAAAGTCCCTTTTTGAGATTAGTTTCAATAAAAGACTAAAATGTAAACGAGAACAACCCTGAAATCAAGAGGGTTGTGTAAAATATTTGCGAATAACAACGACAGAATAAGACATCGATATGGCTGAACAACAACTCAAGTGTTACGTCTCGCATGCCTCGGAGTTCTTCAGTGAGCCCTGGTCCATGTTGATTCTCAGGGAATTCATGATTTTCGGCGGCACGCGTCGTTTCGAACAGCTCTACAACGCCCTCGGTATTTCCCGCAACGTGCTGACCAAACGCCTGCGTCGCTTCGTGGAACTGGGCCTGATCAAGAAATCACCGATCTTTGAAAACAGTCGCCGTATGGAATACAAGCTGCGGCGCAAGGCCTGGGAACTGTCCCCGGTCATGCTCGCCCTGCACGTCTGGGCAGAGCGCTGGGCCGATGATGGCTATGTCTCGGAGCTTGATTTTGTCGACAACATCACCAACCTGCCGCTCGCCAAGGGTGCAGTGCGTTCCCAGGACGGCCGTGTGCTTGAGCCCGGCGAAATCAACGTCATTGCCAAAACCGACAATGCCCGCCACTACTTCAAAAAGTATGCTACCAAGGCAGCGAAGGGTGACACCGGGCAGAAAGCCGGCATGGATGCCACGGACAAAGACAAACCGGAAAACGATTCGGCAAAAGAGGAAGAAGCAGCCTGACAACTTGCAGACACTTTCCAACAAGAATAAAAAAACGGGGCCGAAGCCCCGTTTT
>CAZROW010000171.1:0-1781 GCA_964601805.1 uncultured Enterobacteriaceae bacterium | reverse complement strand
CGCTGTTGACGATGCGCTTGACCGAAATTTCGTTGAAGGCGGCGTATTCGCCCTTGATGGTATGGTCGGAATTGTCGAAGACCAGTTCGACAGAGGCCTGGCCCACCGGCTTGCGGTTGGAGGATCCGTTAAAGATGACGTCAGTGAGATTTTCCCCGCGCAGCTTGCTGGCCGAGCTCTCCCCCATCACCCAGCGTACCGCATCGATGATGTTGGATTTGCCGCACCCGTTGGGGCCGACGACGGCGCAAAGATTACTGGGGAGGTTGACTGTTGTCGGGTCTACAAACGACTTGAATCCTGCAAGTTTGATACTTTTTAATCGCATTGATTGCGAACACCTGACAACTGACTGTATGACTGGAAATGATCGGTTTTTGACCCGATTTAGGTCTTATATTTTATGCCGGCAAGTGTATCCGATTCACCCGGCAAACTCATCAATAAGTTATCCACAGGCAGCGGCTGTCACAGCAGGTTACGCCTCTCATGCAAACTGTTGACCAGCGGATTATTCGGCTGCTGGCAGTGTCCAATTCTGCATAGGCCGCATCTGCAAACGGTGTTAGAATGCCCGCCCTTGCGAAGCCCTCTTAACAACCTGAAAACAAAGCATTTTTAAATCCGCTCCGGCGAGGCAGCTGTCTCGCTTTAACCGGCATATCACGACATGAATTATCTTGCCCTACCCGTTGCTTTTTTTGCCAGCCTGATCGCCATCCTGATCATGCGTCCGCTGGCACGCAAACTGGGCCTGATGGATGCGCCGGGTGGCCGCAAGACCCACACCCGGGATACACCATTGATTGGCGGCATTGGCATATTCATCGGCTTACTGGCCGGATGCCTGCTAAGCCCCGAGGTCATGCGCCAGTACCAGCCGCTGCTGGCAATCAGTTGCCTGCTGCTTATCACCGGACTCATTGACGACTACTACCCCCTGCCCGCCCTGGCACGCATGGCTATCCAGATTATTGCGGCCTGGCTCATGGCCTCCTGGGGCGATAACCAGTTACTGACCCTGGGACAACTGTTCAGTGACACTGAATTGTTTTTGGGACGCTTCGTGATCGCCATGACCATTTTTGCCACGGTCGGGGTCATCAACGCCATCAACATGATCGACGGCATGGATGGCCTGTCAGGCGGCATGGTGCTGATCTGCATGGGCCTGCTGGCGATCACTGCCAGCCTGGGGGGTTACCATCCTGCGCTGCTGGGTTTCCTGCTAATCACCATGGCCTGCCTGTTGGCCTTCCTGGTGCTGAATTTCCGCGCCCCGGTGCACAAGCCTGCCCTGATTTACCTGGGCGATTCGGGCAGCACCATGCTCGGCTTCATTCTCGCCTGGGTGCTCATCCAGTCTTCCCAGGGTGGTAGCGAACGGGTGATACCCGCCACAGTCGCGCTCTGGTTCCTGGCGGTACCCCTCATGGATACGGTGTACCTGTTTATTGCCAGGCCTTTGAGCGGCAAGTCACCCTTCGAACCGGGAACCGATCACCTGCATCACCTGCTCGCAGGCAAGGGATTGAGCAGAGCCCGGGTCGTATTGATTCTTTATGCCGTAGCCGCCGTGTTCGGGTTGGGTGGTCTTGTCGTCTGGTCACAGCCAGCACTGGAGAAGTATTCGGTGTACATCTTTCTGGCACTGTTTGCCGTGTACAGCCTGGTGATGAGAAAGGAAAAAGCAGCAGCCTGAACAGGCTTGCCGACAGGAAATCAGTATGAGGTGTGGATCAGCCTTTCAAGGCAGCAACGATTTGCTGAACGGCGGCACG
>CAZROW010000170.1:0-1892 GCA_964601805.1 uncultured Enterobacteriaceae bacterium | reverse complement strand
CCCTTGTCCCTTGTCCCTTGTCCCTTGCCTCTTGCCTCTTGCCTCTTGCCTCAATTTATCCAATCTCACCCCGACGCCAACAGTCATTAACGCTATAATGGAAGTTCACCCATTCTCCCGACCAGGCGCCGCCGGTGTATTCCAGAGAAAAAATCTACACCCTGCTGTCCCGTGATGAAGCCAAGGTGCCCATGGCCATCCTGGGCATCCTGGTGGGCATTAGCTCCGGCATGCTGGTCAACCTGTTCCGATTTGCCCTGGAAAAACCTTTCCCGGTGTTTCTCGATGGCCTGCATCACGATGACTTTGAAGCACTGCCCACCTGGGCCCACTTTGCCATGCCTGTTGTCGGCTGCCTGGTCATTGGCCTGCTCCTGCACACACTGAAACCCGACCAGCAGCGACTGGGCGTTGCCCATGTCATCGACAAGGTGCAGAACTTTCGCTCCAAGATGCCGGTTCGCAATGCAGTCATGCAGTTTCTCACTGCCGGCATCGCCCTGCTCAGTGGCGGCTCCTGCGGCCGCGAGGGCCCGTCTATTCACCTGGGTGCCACAACAGGCGGCGCCATTGGCAGCGCCCTGGTCCTACCTAACAATAGTATCCGGACACTAATAGCAGCTGGCAGTGCCGCGGCCATAGCTGCCGCCTTCAATACCCCCATCGCGGGCGTCATCTTTGCCATGGAAGTCATCATGATGGAATACGCCATCACCGGCATCATCCCGATTATCGTGGCTGCGGTGAGTGGCACTGTGGTGACCCAGGTGTTTTACGGTGATGAACCGGTGTTTGCGATCAATTCTGTGGCCCTGGAAAGCCTGTCCCAGTTGCCCTGGGTAGTCTTGATGGGACTGGTCATTGGCGCACTGGCCAGCGGTTTCGTCAGGCTGCATAAAGCCGCTTACAGTTTCAGTCACGTGGATCTCAGGCTGCGCCTGCTTTTTATTGGCCTGATGACAGGCTCGGCCGCCATCTTTATACCGGAAGTCATGGGTACCGGTTACGATACGCTCAACGATGCCATGCAGGGCAACCTGGCCCTGAAATTCCTTTTCACCCTGCTGCTTGCAAAACTGGTTGTCACGGCAATCAGCCTGGGACTCGGACTCCCCGGCGGGGCCATTGGCTCCAGCCTGATGATAGGCGGTATCGCCGGTGCCTTCATGGGTACCATCGGTGAACAGCTGGCACCCGGTTCGCATTCATCCACTGCCTTTTATGTTCTGATCGGTATGTGCGCCATGATGGGCGCTACCCTGCAGGCGCCGCTGGCGGCGCTGATGGCCCTGCTGGAACTCAGTGACAATCCGGCCATCATCCTGCCTGCCATGCTCATTATCGTGGTATCCAACCTGACCAGTTCCGAAATTTTTCGCACCCGCTCGGTATTCCAGAACACCCTCAGCGCAAAACAGTCCAGCCTGTCACCGGAGTTGTCGCGTTTTCTCAATCGCTATGGTGTGAGCACCGTTACCAGTTTCAAGTTCATCCAGCTGGATCCGGATGCCGACCGGGAAACTGTCACCAAGCGCCTGGATACCAACCCCGAGTGGGCCGTCATCAATTACCCCGAAGACAACAAGGCCCTGGTCAGCCGTTCCTCCCTGTTGATTGCCCTGGAAAAAGAAGACTTCAGCCTGCAGGACATGGACCAGGCCACGCAGATTATTCCCGTATCCATGCATGCCACCTTGCTGGAAGCCTTTGAAACCCTGTCAGAATCCAAGTCGGTTTACGGATACGTCACCCTGCAGGACGGTGGCGATGGCAAGTCCATCTCCGGGATTATTTCGCAGGATGCTATTATGGATTTTTATCGGGGAAGTTGATGAAATCGATAAAGCGATAAAGCGATAAAGCGATAAAGCGATAAAGCGATAAAGCGATAA
>CAZROW010000169.1:0-1909 GCA_964601805.1 uncultured Enterobacteriaceae bacterium | reverse complement strand
CCAGCGTCGAGTTGTCCCACGGTGAAGAAAATGACCACGCTGTGGCCAGTGTCCAGGAAATTCGTGAGCAGATCATCGAAGAGCCTGAAGACGAAGCAGCTGCAGGCGAAGAGGCTGCAGGTGATGAAGCAGCTGATGCCGATGACAGCGCTGACGAGTCTGACAGCGACGACAGCGACAGCTAAACCCTGCCGGTCCTCACCATGAGTGAAGGCATCAAACTGATTGTTGGCCTGGGCAACCCGGGCCAACAATACCGGTTCACCCGCCATAACGCCGGCGCCCTTTTCCTGGAAACCCTTTGCGATGATTTTCATGGCGAGTTGCGTCCGGAAAGCAAGTTCTATGGCCTGGCTGACAGGATCACCATAGCCGGGCGGGATGTACGCCTGCTGTTTCCCACCACGTTCATGAATCGCAGTGGCCAGGCTGTGTCTGCCATGGCCCGTTACTTTGATATTGAACCGGGTGAGATCCTGGTGGTTTACGACGAGCTGGATTTACCCGTAGGTACCGTGCGCCTGAAAACCGGTGGCGGTCATGGTGGCCATAACGGCATCAGGGACGTGGAAAAAGCACTCGGCAGCCGCGAATTCCATCGCCTGCGCATTGGCATAGGCCGCCCCAAGGGAGACGGTATTGATTACGTCCTGGGCGAGCCCTCCAAGGCTGATGCCGCTGCCATGCAGGACAACATGGATGAAGCCATCGCCCTGCTGCCTTTGCTGGTCGAAGGCAAGTTCCAGGTCGCCATGGGCAAACTGCACACCAAACCGGAAAAGAGCCCGGATAAAAAGAACGCCAAAGAGTCTGCCGACAACGGCAACGCTTCAGAAACAAACGGAGACAAGTAGCACATCATGGGAATCAAATGCGGAATCGTGGGGCTGCCCAATGTGGGTAAATCCACCCTTTTCAACGCCCTGACAGAAGCCGGTATTGCGGCGGAAAATTTTCCGTTTTGCACCATTGAGCCCAATTCCGGCATCGTGCCCGTTCCCGATCCGCGACTGGATGCGCTAACTGCCATCGTCAAGCCCCAGAACACCCTGCCCACGACCATGGAGTTCGTGGACATTGCCGGCCTGGTTGCCGGCGCCTCCAAGGGCGAAGGTCTGGGCAACCAGTTCCTGCACAATATCCGCGAGACTGACGCCATTGCCCACGTCGTGCGCTGTTTCGAGGATGAAAACGTGGTGCATGTATCCAATACGATCGACCCGAAAAGCGATATTGAGACCATCAACACCGAGTTGGCCCTGGCCGACCTGGAATCCGTCCAGAAGGCCCTCGACAAGGCCAAAAAGATGTCCAAGAGCGGTGACAAGGACCTGCAAAAGCAGGCAGCGCTGCTGGAAAAAGTCCAGGCCCACCTGGATGCCGGCAACCCGGTGCGCAGCATGGACCTGGATGCCGACGACCGGGCTGCCCTCTATACCCTGCACCTGCTGACTGCCAAGCCCACCCTCTACATCGCCAATGTCGATGAAAACGGCTTTGAGAACAATCCCCACCTGGACGTAGTCACGGAGATTGCTGCCGCCGAAGGGGCTGAAGTGGTCGTGGTCTGCAACAAGCTGGAATCGGAAATTGCCGAACTGGACCCCGACGAGAAAATCGAGTTCCTGCAGGAAATGGGCATGGATGAGCCCGGCCTGGATCGCGTCATCCGCGGCGGTTACACCCTGCTGGGCCTGCAGACCTTCTTCACCGCCGGCGTCAAGGAAGTGCGCGCCTGGACCGTGAAAAAAGGCGCTACTGCCCCCAAGGCCGCCGCCGTGATCCATACCGATTTCGAGAAGGGATTCATCCGCGCCGAAGTGGTCGGCTACGATGATTTCATCGCCAACAACGGCGAACAGGGCGCCAAAGACGCCGGCAAATGGCGCCTGGAAGGCAAGGATTACCT
>CAZROW010000168.1:0-1995 GCA_964601805.1 uncultured Enterobacteriaceae bacterium | reverse complement strand
TTTCCAGCTATTCAATCGGTCTTTCATATTTCCTCCTGCTCTACTATGGTTTAATCTAAACCTATTCCAAACCATCCAGATTTGATGTTATGAACAGGCGATTTTTCCTGAATTCTGCAGGACTGGGGCTGGCCGGTCTCAGTCCGCTTTCCCGGGCGGCCATGGACTGCTTTGTCCAGCGACCCGCCGGCGTCCAGCTCTTTACCATTCGTGATGCCCTGGCAGAGGATCCCGATGCTGCGCTGGGTAACCTGGCTGCTGCCGGGATCGAGGAAGTGGAACTGTACGGGCTGACCGGAGCGCCGGAAATCTTCGGCATGCCGCTGCTGTCTTTTCGTAACCTGCTGGATCGCCATGGCCTCGCCATGACCTGTTCACATGTCAATGCTGATGCCCTGGATATTCCTGCCCTTGCCAGCAATGCCAGGATACTGGGTATTGATACCGTGATCCTGGCCATGGCACCAGGCTTCATGCAGGCAGGTGAGGGCGGAATACGCTTGCAGGGTCCGCAATCGAAAGCGGAGATGGATGAGCTGGCCGGACTGCTGAACCGCCTGGGACTGATGTTCCGCCGGGAAGGCCTGATGTTCGGTTATCACAATCACCATGTGGAGTTTTTCGAGGTGGATGGCGAGATTCCCTACAACTACATCATGTGGAATACCGATCCGCAGACAGTGCGCTGTGAGCTGGATATCGGTTGGCTGGCACTGGCGGGTGTGGATTACCTGGATGTGCTGGATACCTTTGGTCACCGCACCCTGTCCTGTCACCTGAAGGATTTCAACGGCAACACGCCTGATGACATGGGCGATTTTCTTTCAGTAGGCCAGAACCTGGTGCCGCCCGGTGAAGGCGTGGTGGATTTTTATGCCGTGCTGGAACGTATGGATTATTACAATATCCGCCATGGTTTCCTGGAAGTGGATATGCCCCGGGATCCCTTTGCCGAAATCCGCAATGGCAATCGCCACCTGGTGACTACCCGCAACTGCTAGGCCGTCCTCAGGTATTCTTGCGGGCCTTGACCCTTTCCAGCGCGGCCTGGATGCTTTCCGAAGACACTTTTTTCCGGTTTTTTGCCAGTTCCGCCCGTTTCCTGCGGCGCTGTTCGGCTTCGGCATCGAGCCGGTTTACCCGCACCTGGTGCAGTTCAAAGCGGCGCTGAGCACGCATCGCACGGGCCTGCTCCTCGTTTTGCCGAAGCAGGGCAATCTTGGCGTCCTGGTAGAAATCGACCAGGGGGATATGGCTGGGGCAGGCCTTGTCACATTTTCCGCATTCAATACAGTGCATGAGATTGGCCTGGTCCGCTTCCTCCAGGTCGCCATTGCGGCAGGCATGGTAGAGCACATGGGGCTGTATATCGACGGGGCATTCCGGCACACACAATGCACAGTTGATGCAGGCCTGGAAGCTCATTTCATCTACTGGCGCCTGTGTCTGCAAGGAGGCAGTTTCATCAACTTCAACCATGTCGATACAGTCCACCGGGCACGGTTCCACGCACAGGTCACAACCGGTGCATTCGCTGCTGATGACCGTGTGCATGAATTTGGGCGCACCGAGGATGGCATCGACGGGACAGGCCGGTATGCATTTGGCACAACCGATACATTCAGCCTCGCGAATAACGGCCACTTTTCGGGGCTCGATACTGCCATAGGATTCATCCAGGGCGAGCACGCGCACATTGAGCAGGTCAGCCAGTTTTGCAATGGTGGCATCACCACCCGGTGGACACTTGTTGATGGCATCCCCCGAGGCAATGGCCTCGGCATAGGGCCTGCAGCCCGGGTAGCCGCACTGGCCGCACTGGGTCTGCGGCAGGAGGTCATTGATCCTGTCCACCACGGGATCACTTTCCACGTGAAAGCGTCGGGCAACCAGGCCCAGCAAGGCGCCAATACCAACCCCCATGCCGAGCAGGGACAACAGGGGATTGATTATCGCTGTGAGAGAAGGGTTCATTGTCTAGGGAGCCTCTGGTTA
>CAZROW010000167.1:0-2081 GCA_964601805.1 uncultured Enterobacteriaceae bacterium | reverse complement strand
GCCGCCAGGCCAAGCACATAACGCGGTGCTGCCAGGGCTTTCTCCAGCAGGGGTTGATAGACAGCTGATAATTTCCGGCTGAGCCAGGGATCACCATGGGCATTGGCCTTGACCACGTAACTGGCAATCACCGGAATCAATGTTAGCGACAACACCAGGGAACCAATCAGGGCAAAGACAATGGTCAGGGTGACCGGACCGAACAGCTTGCCTTCCAGGCCTTCCAGGCTCAGCAGGGGCAGGAACACGATTATGATGATCAGGATGCCGGCCGTCACCGGCACGGCCACATCCTTGACCGCCCTGAACACGATATGCAGCCGCGGCAATTTCACGCCGGTCTGTTGCTGACGATGCAGGGAGGACACCACGCTCTCAACAATAACAATGGAGGAATCCACCAGCATGCCAATGGCAATCACCAGACCGCCCAGGCTCATGAGGTTGGCGGACATGCCCATCACGTTCATCATCAGGAAAGTAAACAGGGCCGACAACGGCAATACGGCCGCAACGGTCAGGGCTGCGCGCACATTACCCAGGAACAGGCCCAGTAAAACCACGACGAGAACAACGGCTTCAATAAGAGCCTTTGATACGGTTTTCACCGCGCCTTCGATGAGTACACTGCGGTCATAAAAAATCTGTGTAGTGGTGCCTTCCGGCAAGGCCGCTTCGAGTTCGTCCAGTTTAAGCCTGACGCCTTCCACCACTTCCCGGGCATTGGCACCACGCAACCCGATCACCAGTCCCTGCACTGCTTCATCAATGCCATCGGCGGTCACCGACCCGTATCGCTCCAGTGTGCCCATGTTGATGTCGGCCACTTCTGACAGGGGAATATGTTGACCCAGTGCATTCTCGACCAGGATTCGGCTGATATCGTCCAACTCGGTAATGGCCCCGGCGACACGAACCAGGATGGCTTCCTCGCCCTGGTCAATACGACCTGCCCCATCATTGCGATTATTCGCTTCCAGTGCAGCGATAATGTCATCATTGCGCACCTGGAGTGCGGCCATGCGGTCACGCTGGGGAATCACTTCATAGGTTTTCACAAAACCGCCAAGGGAATTCACATCGGCCACACCCGGTACCGTGCGCAGTGCCGGACGAATGGTCCAGTCAAGCAGGAAACGTTTTTCTTCCAGGCTGAGCGTGTCGCTTTCCACGGTGAACATGAACATGTCACCCAGCGGTGTACTCATCGGCGCCAGGCCGCCGCTGATATCGCCCGGCAGGTCATCCCAGACATTGTTGATACGTTCGGTGACCTGCTGGCGAGCCCAGTAGATATCCGTGCCCTCTTCGAAATCGAGAGTGATGGAGCTCAGGGCATACTTGGATATGGAACGCAGGATGTCCTGGCGCGGAATACCCAGCAGTTCTACTTCGATGGGCTGGGTAATCAGGGATTCCACTTCTTCGGGTGTCATGCCCGGGGCCTTGATAATGATCTTCACCTGCGTCGGGGAAATATCCGGAAAGGCATCAATGGGCAGTTTGACCAGGGCGTTGACACCAAAACCGACCAGGAGCAAAGCCAGCAGGCAGGTCATCAGCCGTTGGCTGAGAGCGAACTGAATAAGTTGTGCAAACATGGCCGGACCTCCCTATTCGCCACCCAGGCCGAGCTGAATACCCTTGAGCTGGACCGCACCGCGAGTCACTACCTCGTCTCCCGCATTGATACCCTCCTGGGCAAGGTAGGCGTTGCCCACCGGAATCAGGGACAGGGAACGGATGGCTACACCACTCGCGGTGCGGATAAAGACCTGGGTGTCATCGCCACTATGAACAACAGCTGATGCCGGCACCATGACGCCGCCGCCGGCAGGCGTCAGCATCATGCTGGTGACCTGGCCCGGCAGGCGACTGACCGGGCTGTTGAATTCGGCATAGACATGGAGCATCTGGGAATTTTCATCAGCCGCATAATCCATCAGGCGCAAGGTCAACTCCTGGCCGCTGTCGGCGAGCCTGAGTACCTGGCCTATAGTCAACTGTTGGCCTAGCCTGGCAGGCAGTTCCGAGCGCACCCAGAGGTTGCCGCTGCTGAAAGACACCAGGGGTGTACTGGC
>CAZROW010000166.1:0-2118 GCA_964601805.1 uncultured Enterobacteriaceae bacterium | reverse complement strand
GCCTGAGCTGGCGGTGGACATCCCGCCATTCCCCCATACGCAGGTAGGACAGGAAATTCTGAAAACAGAATTTGCCCAGCTTGTTCCTGCTCAGCGCTTGCCTGTGTTCCTCAAAAAACTGCCAGAGCGCCGGCCAGGCCATGAAATCCGATTCGGGGTGATGGTAACGGCTGTGGGCTTCATCAGCAGCCTGTTGCTTGTCCAGGGGACGTTCGCGAGGATCCTGGATACTCAGCGCACTGACGATAATGAGTATTTCCCGCAGGCAATGGTTTCTGTTCGCCTCGATCAGGATGCGGGCTAGCCGGGGATCAACGGGAAAACGGGCCATTTGTCGGCCCAGCCGGGTAATTCGCTCACCGGAAGAGACTGCTCCCAGTTCTTCAAGGACCTTGAAGCCATCCCTGACGGCATTGGTTTCCGGTGGCTCCACAAACGGGAAAGATTCGATATCACCCAGGCGCAACACCAGCATCTGGAGAATGACCGAAGCCAGGTTGGTACGGGTGATTTCCGTGTCCGTGAATTCGGGCCGACTGTTGAAATCCTCTTCACTGTAAAGGCGAATACAGGTGCCCGGGCACAAGCGTCCACAACGCCCTGCCCGCTGGTTGGCACTTGCCTGTGACACAGGCTCAATGGGCAGGCGCTGTATCTTGCTGCGCACACTGTAGCGACTGATGCGGGCGGTACCCGGGTCGATCACGTAGCCGATACCCGGCACCGTCAACGAGGTTTCTGCCACGTTGGTGGCCAGCACGACCCGCTGCTTTGTGTGCTTTTCAAATACCCGGTTCTGCTCCCGGTTGCTGAGCCGGGCATACAGGGGCACCACATCCAGGTCCTGCGACTTGTCCTTGCGAATGGCATCGGCCGCCTCACGAATTTCCTTCTCACCACTGAGAAACACCAGGATGTCCTGGTAAGGGACACGGTTTTTCTTGCCCAGGGTACGGATTTCACGAATTGCACGGATGATCTGCGTATTCAGGTCATCATCTTCCTCTTCCAGGGGTGGTCGATACAGGGTCGTTACCGGGTAAGTACGTCCTGAAACCTCGATGATCGGTGCATTGCCGAAATGCCTGGAAAACTTCTCCACGTCGATGGTGGCCGAGGTCACTATGAGCTTGAGATCACGACGTTTGCTTAACAGGCGCTTGAGGTAACCGAGCAGGAAATCGATATTGAGACTGCGCTCATGGGCCTCGTCGATAATCAGGGTATCGTACTTGTTCAGGAAAGGATCATCCCGGGTTTCCGACAGGAGGATGCCATCGGTCATCAGCTTGATGTAGGTATCCTCGTCAGTGTAGTCCTGGAACCGGACCTGGTAGCCCACGGCACTGGTACCGGAGACCTCCAGTTCTTCAGCAATCCGGTTACAGACACTGCGCGCTGCCAGGCGTCGCGGCTGGGTGTGGCCAATCATGCCATTGACGCCCCTGCCCATATCGAGACAGATTTTGGGTAATTGCGTGGTTTTTCCCGAGCCGGTTTCCCCTGCCACGATCACGACCTGGTGACTGGACAGGGCCTGCTTGATCTCTGCCACCTTGCCACTGAGGGGCAATTCCTGCGGGTAACTGATCGCCGGCAGTGCTTTTCGACGACGCTCTACCTGGGCCTTTGAGCTTTCCAGTTTCTGCGCCAATGAGGCCAGGGATACCGGTTTTTGTCCGGACTTGCCTTTGTCCGACTTGTTCGGGGTCTTTGACGGTTTACCTTGCTGTAACTGGCGCAGGCGTGAGCGCAGGTAATGCCTGTCCCTGATCAGACAGTCATCGGTTTGCTTGAGCAGTTGGGAAATGGAATCAGGCACGGGCGTGGTTGGCTTAAAAAAGTGCGCATTATACCTGAGATGGCACGCCCTTTTTTAACAGCAGACGGGCACCACCGCAAAGCCGGGGTGCCCGTCATGAATGACAACACTATTCAGACAGTAACATCGGTACCCTGAACACTCATGGCTTTATCCCGATTCAGGATTTTCCCGGCCCAGGCCTGGAAATCATCAAGCATCAGGTACAGTATCGGCACCAGCAACAGGGTTACGGTACTGGCAAACAGAACCCCAAATGCCAGGGACACAACCGTGGGAATCAGGAACTGGGCCTG
>CAZROW010000165.1:0-2207 GCA_964601805.1 uncultured Enterobacteriaceae bacterium | reverse complement strand
ATGGCATTGGTGTCCTGGAACTCATCGACAAGGAGATGGCGGAAGCGGTGCTGGTAATGCTGCAACAGGGCCGGGTGTTTCAGCCACAGTTCGTGGGAACGCAGCAGCAATTCACCAAAATCCACCATCCCGCCACGCTCACAGGCCTCTTCATAGGCGGCATAGACGCGAATCATCACCTTCATGAACTCTTCGCCAAAATCCTCGAGATTGTGTGAGCGCAGGCCCTCGTCCTTCTGCTGGTTGATGAACCACTGGCACTGCCTGGCCGGCCACCGGCTTTCATCCAGGTCCAGCGACTTGATGATGCGCTTGATCAGTCGCAGCTGGTCATCAGAGTCCAGGATCTGGAACTTGTCGGGCAATCCGGCTTCCTGGTGATGTGCACGTAGCAAACGGTGCGCCAGGCCGTGGAAAGTGCCAACCCACATGCCCCCGGCGGGCCGTTCCAGGAGCTCCTCAATGCGCACGCGCATTTCGTTGGCAGCCTTGTTGGTAAAGGTCACTGCCAGGATGCCGTGGGGGGAAACCCCTTCCATCTGAATCAGCCAGGCAATCCGGTGAACCAGCACACGGGTCTTGCCACTGCCAGCACCGGCCAGGACCAGAAGGTTGCCCGGCTCAGCGGTCACTGCCTGGCGTTGATGGTCATTGAGGGGATTAAGAATATGGGAGATGTCCATGGCCGCGAATTTTAGCAAATGCCTTCTCCCGCTTGTGAAATATTTCTCCCATCAGCCCTGAAAATGCGGTTTGGGAGTATTCAATCTGAAATGATCTTGCTAGTATCGGAGACAGTGGCGCGTGCCACTGTGTTTTTTCTATGCCGGCCAGCATTAGTGCCGGTGGATTTTCAAGAGCGAACTATGTCAGAGCAAGTAGAAGGAACCGTCAAGTGGTTCAATGATGAAAAAGGATTCGGATTCATTGAACAGGCTGACGGCAGGGACGTATTTGTCCACTATAGTGCAATTATCGGAGAGGGTCGTCGCACCCTGGTTGAAGGGCAAAAGGTAATGATGGAAATTACCCAGACTGAGAAAGGTCCTCAGGCTGAAAACGTAAGCCCGGCCAACCCAGACTGATTCACTAGAATCAATCTTCAACCGGAGTGGCAGGAGCCGCCTGGTTTGATATTTCTTTCGATTTATCGTGATCTATCGATGAACCGTAGTCCCCTTTTTACCTGATTTTACCGCCTTGCTTGAGCAGAAAATGCCCTCCATCCCATTTCACCGGCTGAACAGCGGAGCGTAAACCCGCGTATTCCCTTATACTTTCCCTGTCTCCAACCTCTTTCCACGCCATGAGGATCACGTTCTGGAAAACACCAACCTGATCAAGGCCATCAGCGAATCACTGGGCAGTTTGCGCAAATCAGAGCGCAAGGTCGCAGACTTTGTACTGGCAGACCCGTCTGCTGTGCTGGATATGCGAATTATCGACCTGGCCACCCTGGCCCAGGTCAGCGAACCCACCGTGGTGCGTTTTTGCCGGGCACTGGGCTATGACGGCTTCCAGGCATTCAAGCTGCAACTGGCGCGCTACCTGGGCAGCAGTGGTATCTACAGCCAGTTTTCAGTCAGCGACACCGATTCCATCGCCGACGTCAGCCGCAAGGTTTTTGATTCCACGATTGGCTCCCTGCTGGCAGTCCGCGAGGAGCTGGATATAGCCGCCTTGGAAGCGGCAATCGAAGCCCTGGCCGGGGCAGAACGCGTTGAGTTTTACGGCTTTGGCGCCTCCGGCTCCGTGGCCATCGATGCGCAGCACAAGTTTTTCAGGCTCCAGGTCACCGCCGCTGCCTATACCGACCCGCACATTCAGCACATGTCGGCCATCTCCCTGAAAGAAAACGATGTTGTTGTCGCGATTTCACAATCCGGGCGGTCAACGGCATTAATCCAGAGCGTCAAGCTGGCCCGGGAGGCCGGGGCAACGGTCATTGGCCTGGTCCCGGACAATACACCGGTAGCCGAGCTTTGTGCCATACCCATTCATATCAACGTGGAAGATAACCAGCATGTCTTCACCCCCGTCTCTTCGCGCATTGCTCACCTGGTCGTTATCGATGTCCTGGCCATGGGGGTGGCGCAACTGCATGGCAGTACATTGCAGGATCACCTGAAACGGCTGAACAAGAGTTTGAAATCCCTGCGCTCAGGCAAGCGCAAGTAAGCAGGCGCCAGGCAACGTTATTCTACAGT
>CAZROW010000164.1:0-2309 GCA_964601805.1 uncultured Enterobacteriaceae bacterium | reverse complement strand
GCAGCGTCACCTTGGCCTGGTTGACGAAGCCCTGGAAGAATTCAAAAAACAGGTCCACGTCAAAACCACCCACCGAGCCGCGCTTGAAGGGAATGTTGTATTCCAGGCCAGGGCGACCGGAAAAGTCGATCACTACCCGTGACAGCGCTTCGTCCAGTGGTACATAGGCATGGCCATAACGACGGATGCCGGTTTTATCCAGCGCCTTGTCAAAGGCCTGGCCCAGGGTGATGCCCAGGTCTTCCACCGTGTGGTGGGCATCAATTTCCAGGTCGCCTTCGGCCTTGATGTCGAGATCCACCAGGCCATGGCGAGCTACCTGCTCCAGCATGTGCTCCAGGAAAGGCAGGCCGGATGAAATCTTGAATTCACCGGTGCCGTCCAGGTTCAGGCCGACAGTAATCTGGGTTTCTTTGGTGTTGCGTTCCACTGACGCCGTACGGGCAGTCATAACATCCTCGGGGGCCGTCAGGCGGCTGTTTCAGGAAAAACGCGATTATACGCGCATTCCATGCCCATGTGAAAAACACTGCACAGGAAAATTCCCGCCAAATCATGGCCCTGTAGTGTTCGCAAAAGAGGTTCTTGCAGGTACACTGGCCCGCGATGAGCACCTCCCTTTCCGACAACCTCCTGGCCTGGTTCCACGAACACGGCCGCCACGACCTGCCCTGGCAAAAAAACACGACGTCCTACCGGGTCTGGGTCTCCGAAATCATGCTGCAGCAAACCCAGGTCTCCACGGTCATTCCCTATTTTGAGCGTTTCATGACGCAGCTCCCCGATGTCCAGTCGCTGTCTGAAGCTGATGAAGATACTGTGTTGCACCTGTGGACCGGACTGGGCTACTACGCCCGCGCCCGTAACCTGCACAAAGCCGCCAGGGTGATTGCCCGGCAATATGGCGGGAAATTCCCTGATACTGTCGAGGCCCTGTCAGCATTGCCCGGCATTGGCCAGTCCACGGCCGGGGCCATTATCGCCGCCTCAATGGGCAAGCGTGGCGTCATACTCGACGGGAATGTAAAGCGGGTGCTGTGCCGCTATCACTGTATAGAAGGCTGGCCCGTGCAGTCAGCGACCAACAAAAAGCTCTGGGAGATCGCCGAAGAGCATACACCGGACAAGGAATGCGACAGCTACAACCAGGCCATCATGGACCTGGGCGCCAGCCTGTGTTCGCGCAGCAACCCGGCCTGCGCCCTTTGCCCCTTGCAGGCCGACTGCCAGGCTTACCAGGGCAATCGCACCAGCGAGTTTCCCCAGAAGAAGCCAAAAAAGAAGATCCCGGTAAAAAGCACCATCATGCTGGTCCTGCAGTCACCCGATGCAGGCAAAATATTGCTGGAAAAGCGTCCATCCCTGGGCATCTGGGGCGGCCTGTGGAGCTTTCCGGAGATTCCATCCAGTGATACCCCGCAATCATTTCTCATGGTCAATGGCCTCAAGCCAGGTGGGGATATTGAGCACTGGCAGCCACTGCGGCATACCTTCAGCCACTTTCACCTGGATATCACGCCAGTACTGATTACCCTGGAAAAACCCCAGAACAGTGTCATGGAGAAAGGCCGGTGGCACTGGTATGATCTGGCGCATCCCAGCCAGATCGGCCTGGCCGCGCCGGTCAAGAAGCTTTTGGACGCACTGGGTGAAAGAATGGAGAGCAGTTTATGAGAACGGTTTTTTGCAAGAAGTACCAGAAAGAGCTGGAAGGCCTGGCGACCCCACCCTACCCGGGTCCACAGGGCCAGGACGTCTATGAAAACGTGTCCAAACAGGCCTGGGAAGAATGGCAGGCCAGGCAGGTGCGCCTGATCAATGAAAAAGCCCTGTCCATGATCAACCCGGGCGACCGCAAATACCTCTCCGAGCAGATGCAGAAGTTCTTCAATAACGAAGAAGCGGACGAGGCAGACGGCTTCGTTCCCCCGGAAGCCTGATTTTCCCTAATTTCTTGACTCCGCAAGGGACCTTCGGTTTAATACGCGCCTTGCAGATTTTGTCCGTTCCTGTAGCTTTCCAAATAGCTGCTACGGCCAAAAAGTTAGAAACTATGCCCAGATAGCTCAGTCGGTAGAGCAGGGGATTGAAAATCCCCGTGTCGGTGGTTCGATTCCGCCTCTGGGCACCATTTAAGTCATATTATTCAATGACTTATAATTCTCCCTCTTTCTAAAATCTCATGGCACATCCATGGCACATTGTTCCTATGTGAATTTGAGTGTTTACTAGTGTTATGTCACAAAAGAGTTTTACCATCCTTGAGAACAAAGTCACACTCTACAACCGTGGTGGTGGTTTAGTTTGGC
>CAZROW010000163.1:0-2333 GCA_964601805.1 uncultured Enterobacteriaceae bacterium | reverse complement strand
ATGATCGCCTTGTGCCGGTGCTCGAAATCCAGGGTGTTTTCCAGCCCGGGCCGGTCGAAGAGAATGACTGCCTCGGTGTGAATGAGCCCCGATTCACTGTGCATGTAGGGCATGATGAGAAAGGGCTGTTGCCGTGTTTCCAAAGCGTCCAGCGCACCTGATCGCACCGCTTCCTGCGCCAGCACCAGAGCCAGGCCATCACTGGCAAAGGCCCGGGCATCATCGCGGAAGAGATTGCGGGAAAACTGGTCCAGCACAATGATCTCGGCCAGTCGCCCCAGGGCGGTTTCCCGCCAAGCAAACAACTCGCCTGCAGCGGCAGCGGTATGCACTGCGGCAAAGCGCTCCCTGATCAGGGCATCAAAAGCCTGGTCTTTACGGAACCAGAGGGCGGGATCGATTTCGTCAAACCAGAAAGCGAGCACATCGTCGGCGGTCACGGAACTGGGACTGGGACTTTGCATCACTCAGGATTCGTGGTGTTCATACAACCATTCAAGCAGGTCGTTCCACATGCTCTGGATTTGGTCAGTACTGGGCATGATGCCGGCTGAAGGCAATTCCATCGTGACCACGGGTATGCCCAGGTTGATGCCGGCATAGTTGCCGAGCGAGCCGGGGTAGACCCCGAGCAGGTGCAGATGCAGTTCACCGATCTGCTGGGGTGGCTCGGGTGGGCCGTCATAATCCAGCAAGTGATACGGGGCGTGCACGGAGACGATGACATCGGGTTTCCAGGTTTCAATCTGGTTCACGACCCATTGCACTTCCGGCTCACTGGCCGGGGCATTGCCGGGAAACCGGCGCGGGTTGCGATTGGTAATGTTCTGCCAGTAATCCTCTGCCAGATCCAGCCAGTCCTGAGAGGGAAAATTGCGATTCAGGTCCACCCCGTTGGCGTTCTGGCGCACAGCCTGCCCGTCCAGCAGACCATCGGGATTGACCGTGGGTGCAAAGCGCCACTGGAAATCGGTATTGCCGCTGGCATCCAGCAACTCCATCCAGCGGAACATGATGGAGATGGACGAATATTCGTCTCCGTGAATCCCGCCCATGATGAGGATACGGGTCTTTTTCCGGGTGTCCTGGGGGCTATCGTTGGTTTCAGCCGGAATAAAATCGCGAACCACGATCGGCCTGCTCTGCACCGTGTAGCCGGAGGTAACCCTCAATGGCTGGGCCAGGCAGTCTTCCACTGACACGCTGCCGAGTTTATTGCCGATTTCCTGGCACAGGGCCTGCACCTGGCGCACTTCCATTTCTGCAGGGACCTGCTCCCGCGGGACCGGAGAGACGACAGCAACAGCAGGTTCCTGGCTGCCTTGAGCCTCGGGTGCGGTTGTGGGTGCATCTGGTGTGCTGGCCATTTCGCCGGGGCCTGTGTCTGCGACATCATTCCTGGCCACGGATGAATCAGCTTGCGCGTCACGCCGGGCGGTTTCCTGCTCAGGTCGGAGTGACTCTGCAGAGACCGGTTCAGGGGTGTCAGTTGATACGGGCGGCGCTGAAACTACAGATCCGGTTGTGGTTGCCGGTGTTTCCGTGGTCGGGGCAATCTGTGCGCAACCTGCAGCCAGCAGCAACAGGGCAAACAAGGCGAGAATTCTGCTATTCAATGTGACAATCACTCGTCTCAGTCCTGGGGCATTGCAAGGGGCAACGTGAGTCCATGTTTGGGGAGGTAATTAAACAGCAAATCACTATAGGGCATTTAGCAGACCCGGGCTAGCCGTTGCCTTCATAGACAATTTCCCAGCCAGTGGCGGTTTCACGCCACTGCTGCTCTTTCCAGCCGCGCCAGGTGTAGTTGCTGCTTTTGTAATCCTGTTAGTAGCGCACAGTCACCAGTTCGGGATGAGCGGGATCGGCAAAAAAACTGACTTCGGTGGCATTCACGTCTATCCAGCGCTTGCTGTTGTTGACGCGACTCTTGTAGTCAGCCGATTGCGGCTGAAGTCGCTGAAATCATCGGCGTAATACGACAGGTACTGCGGATTGTTCCTTGCCGACCAGGCTTCGCGCCAGCCGTTGAATGCCGTTGCCAGGCTTTGCCCGCGTTCGCTGGCGTCACTGGCTGGCACCCATTGCAGCGGGCTGTCGGCCAGGATGATATGGGTCTGTCCGGTGGTGATGTACGCAGCCAGTGCCACCAGCGTGTCATTGTCCACCACAACACACCCGTCACTGTCGAGCAGGGGACGGCTGTCCACATCCTTGGGCAGGCCATGTAACCAGATGCCCGACCCGGTCCGGTGGCGTTGCCGGTCATACAGATTGTGATAGTTCAGCGGGTAGGCTCCCAGGCCATAAAAATCGATGAGCTGCTCATCCTC
>CAZROW010000162.1:0-2418 GCA_964601805.1 uncultured Enterobacteriaceae bacterium | reverse complement strand
CATTTACAGACAAGCCTCGTTGTTCGGACTCGCCCTCCTTTTTTTTGCCCCCCCAGATGGTTATATCGCCGAATAATTTTCCTGAATTGGGACCCCCATATTTCAGTCGGTCTTCAGGACTTTGTTGGTCTTCGACCACCCCACCGAGCCCACAGCTGGCGACGAAAGTTACCGTCAATATTAGAAATAGTAACTTGAGGAAGTCTGTCATCACTGAACCCATATAAAAAAGTGGGGCCGTTAGGCCCCACTCATCTTAACTAGATACGCAGTCTATTGGAATTAAATCCCAATTAGAACCGGAACCTGTTGGTGATGAGAAACGCCGAGGCGTCATCTCCGGTGCCCGGAGTGGCATTACCGTTGTTGTTCTCACGCGACAGGTTCAGGTAGTCGCCCATAAGGTCCCAACCCGGGGCAACGGAGTAGCCGACACCGATACCAAAACGGTTGTTCTGCTGCTCCAGTGTGCCGTCACCAAACTTCTGCGTACCGCGAGCTGCAGAGGCGTTGAAGGTCCAGGCGTCCATCCTGTACATGGCACCGATAGCCATCCACTTGCCGCCGTCACCGTTACCATTCAGAGCAACCTCATAATCACCATTGTGGCGATAAGAGGCGCCGACCGTGAGGCCGCTGAACGAGACGCTTGCACCAAGTTTCGTTACGCCAAGGTCTTCCATGGCAACGCCCGCGCTGGTCTCCTGATCGTCAGAGAAGATGTACGCGGCAGACGCCCTCAAACCAACGTCACCGAACTCACCAACATAGTTGACCGCGATGTCACCAACGTTCTCGAAGCCGACGCCCGTGGAGCCCTGGTCGATAGAGTTGTCAGCGAAATCGTGGTCGCCTTCTGCGTCGGACTGCGGGGTCCAGGACGCACCAATCTGGAAACCACTGAAGCGCGGCGAGATGTAAACAATCTTGTTGCCGTCACCAAAAATAAACTGCTCGAAGTCATCACGGATCAGGTGGGCGTCACCAGCACCCGCCTGAGCATTGAAGGCTTCGAGACCAAGTGTCCCGCCGAGTGTGCCCTGACCGGTAGCATTCGCGTTGAAGGCACCAATCTGCATCTGGTTAGAGGCACCGTCCTGGTTGCCGAACTCAACGGTACCGAAATCGCCCCGGATGAAGCCATACAGCTCATCGGCTGAGATGTTTTCGGTGCCAATCTCAGTGCGGAAACCATAGGTAATTCCGCCCTCGGTCTTTGCGCTGGCGACGAAAGCAAACTCGCCTTCAGGCTGATTGAAGCTGTATCCGCGACCTCTGCCGTCACTATTGTCAGAGTCCAGAGTGTTGAGCTGGAAGATCTGGTAACCGCTCATCGTCACGGTCATGGTGTCCGAAGACGAGACAGGTCCAGCAGAAGCTGCACCAGCCGTCAGGAAAGCAACTCCGGCAAGTGCGGACGTTGCGAGAAGGGTCTTCTTCATGGAAGTCTCCCAAGAGGTTGAACTAATTTTCAAAAATCTAGATTTGAGCCCACCAAGGGCGAAACTCACAGGTAGAAAATACTGAACCAGCCGTCACATCAACAGAAAACGCGAAGTTTTTGCAAAAATCCCTCACAGAGTTGCGAAATTACCACACTTGAATTCGGCTAACTAGAGTCGGGCAAGGCGGGGCCCGGTGTCCGCCCCTCCTTCGAGGGGTGTGAAATGCTAATATTTTTCGCGCAGAACCTTCATTTTCTGAAGGTTTTCAATGGCAAAATGAATTCGATCATCGTCAATAGACCCAAAGTTCTCCAAGAGTTCATCCATTGAAAAGTACTTTTTCTTAATAACCCATTCAACCAGCGCAGTAATATCGTTAGGGACGTTGACCCGCGTATTTCCTCTTTGAAGCAAATACTTACCATTAATAAATAATACCTCAAAATCATTGAATATAACCTCGAATTCTTGATTTAATTTATTTTTATTTTTTTGGTTTGGAAGGTTAAATCCACCCCTTATATACTTAAAATTATGTTGGTATTCATTTATCGACTGATAAAATTCCTCACTTTTCAGAATCGATAGCGTCTTGGAGCTCAAACCATCTATCCAAGTGCGTTTTTGCGCCTCCGGGCTAGAGGCCCGTGGCATATTTTTTCGGAATTCAGGGTCTTCTAGGGCTTTTTCTAAAAGCAAAGCTAAAAGATCATATCCAATTACATGTGTAACCCCAAATGAAAGGTGAATGCAGCCCTCAGTAGAGGCCAGTGCCTCGTGAAAAACACCGCGTGGAATATATAAAATATCACCGGGTTTTAACGTAACTTCATCTAATAATTCACCAGCTACTTCCCCTGCATTATTCATGTTTATTTGGTTAAATGATGGATGGTTTATTGGCTCCTCGATTTTCCCCTCATATATTCGCCAAACTTTTTCCCCCTCGACGTGGAGTGCAAATACGTCGTGG
>CAZROW010000161.1:0-2420 GCA_964601805.1 uncultured Enterobacteriaceae bacterium | reverse complement strand
GCGGTTTTATTCCAGCGCCTGGTAAATCAGGGTCTGCACTTTGCTGAGCATGTCACCGTCGCTGGGAAAGGTCTGACCCATGATCACGTAGGTCAGGTTCTCGGCCGGATCGACACGGAAGGTGGTTGTTGCCGCACCACCCCAGCCGAAGCTGCCCACTGAATCCATATTGCCGCCCAGTGCCGGGTTCAGGGTAACTGAAACGCCCAGGCCATAACCTGTGGTGGTCTCTCCCCTGCCGTTATTGATGGACGGTACTGCGGCCGGCAAATGGTTGCTGGCCATCAGCTCCACGGTTTTGGGTGCCAGGATCTTGACCCCGTCCAGTTCACCGCCATTGAGCAGCATGCGGGCAAACTTCATGTAGTCACCGGTGGAGGAGGACAAACTGAGGGTGGCGAAATGACGATTGGTGAAACGCGCATAGCCGTCAGTTTCCTCGGGCTGGATACCGCCTTCGCCATTGGGTTGGTAGACCCGGGCAAAATCCTCGGCGCGATCAGCTGGAACGCCAAACATGGTGTCATCCATGCCCAGCGGGTCGAACAGAGTTTCCTGCAGGTACTGGCCAAACGGCATGCCGGAAAAGACTTCCACCAGGTAGGCCTGCACATCATGGTTCAGGCCATAGACCCACTCTTCACCCGGCTGGTAACGCAGGGGCACCTTGCCCAGTTGCTGGATTTCCTGGGTCAGTGACTCCAACTGGAACATGAGCAACCCGTGTTCCCGGTAAATGGCATCCACCGCGTGACCACCCAGGCCGCCGGACAGTCCCATGGTATGGCGAAAGGCATCCTGGATGGTGGGTTTGCGCCTGGGTTCTTCCAGGATCATGTTGCCGCCACTGTCATAACCGGCAAAGACCTTGAGATCGGAAAATTCGGGAATGTACTTGTCCAGTGGATCGGTGAGCTGGAACAGTCCCTGTTCATACAGGGTCAACAGGGCCACACTGGTGACAGGCTTGGTCATGGAATACAGGCGAAACAGGTGATCGGTAGTCATGGCGACATTGTTTTCACGATCAGACAGGCCGTAGGCCTTGTTGTGCACGATACGCCCGTTGCGGGCTATTGCGACTACCATGCCGGCGATTCGGCCCTTGTCGGCTTCGGCCTGAATGGCGGCATCCATCACCGCAACGCGGTCACGATCCAGGCCCTGCGCCATGGCTGTCATAGAAGTCGTCATCAGCACAATGCTAATGGCTATATTTTTAAGACAACGTAAAAAAAGTGAGTCCATGTTTCCCCCCGGACTGAATGATGGTGTCAACAGCCTGTGCGGTGGCTGGTTCCGCTCGCACAGGTGAGCTTCACATCATACCAGCCTGGACAGGCTATAAAAGAGACTTTGAAGTGGTGGCACAGTTTAAGCTTTTTCACTGCTGAAGCCGCCTCCCACACTGTAGGAAGCAGCTTTAGCCGCGAATGGGGTTGTCAGCAAATCCAAACAGCAACTGCCGACTTTGAAGAAAGGTTCACAGGGCCTTGGTGACACGAAATCCCAGGTAGTTGCGGCCACGCTGTGTTGCTGGATAAGGTGCACCACGACGCGCGGAACGCTGCATGTAGGGATTGCTCAGGTAGGTGCCGCTGCGAAATACCCGGTTGGCGCAATTGCCGTTTTTGTTGGCAGAGCCGTCACGGGGTGCATTGGCAAAATCCGCTTCGTAACAATCCTCTACCCATTCAAAAATATTGCCGTGCATGTCATAAACGCCAAAAGCGTTGGGCGGAAAGGATTTCACCGGGGAGGTTTCGTTGACCCAGACATCATCGCCCTCGGCCATGCCGCCGAGACCTGATTCGCGCAGGCCGAAATTGCCATAGTCATAATCCAGTTCGTTACCCCAGGGGAAAGTCGTCGTGGTACCACCCCGGGCGGCATACTCCCACTGCGATTCAGAAGGCAGGCGGTAGGCATCATCCTCACCGGTTTTCCAGTTCAGCCAGCCGACAAATTGCTGGGCATCATACCAGCTCACCCCGACCACCGGCCGGTTTCCCCTGCCCCAGTCCCAGTCGGGATTTTCACTGCCATCCAGTTGTACCAGCAGTGCCGATTCCACGCCCATGCCATCACAGCGACCGTCGCGCACGCAGGCTTCCCACATGTCCCAGGTGACCGGCGTCGTGGCAATGGCAAAGGGCTGTGCAAAGGTCACTTCGTGCAGCGGTTCATTCTCCCGACGCAGGGGTTCATCTTCCGGAGACCCCATCATGTAACTGCCTGCCGGCAGCACGATCATTTCCGGGCAGTTCTGACATTCCTTGAATGTGTTTCCGGGCTGCATGTCCGCAGCAGACACCTGGCTGGCAAACAGTCCCGCCAGGAAAAGACCGGTAAAGGTGATGACAACACGATGAATTGTGCGCATGGTGGAATTCCCTATGTCTGGTTTTTTATTGGACTGT
>CAZROW010000160.1:0-2439 GCA_964601805.1 uncultured Enterobacteriaceae bacterium | reverse complement strand
CGCCAGGATTCTGGCTTAAATGAAATGCCAGTATGGCAAGCCAGATACTGGGAACACACCATCAGGAATTCAGCCGATTTTAAGAATCATCTTGACTATATTCACTACAATCCCCTGAAACATGGTTTTGTTCAAAGGGTCATGGATTGGCCATTCTCATCTTTTCAGTACTATGTGAGCAAAGGCTTGTATTCAAAATCATGGTACGGAGAAAGGCAGGCTACTGATGAACTGTACACTGGTGAATAATCGAAGGCAGGCTTTGCCTGCCATGCCGGATGACGGCCCTGCGGGCCTCTTCCGGCCTACAACTTGATCGGGTTTGTTGGCTATAATCGTTTCCTTTGTCGCCGGAATATTTTTCAAGGGGAATTCCATGACTCGCTGGCTTCGACGTACTTCGATTGTTCTTGTCCTGGGCATTGTTTTCTCACCGCTGCATGCCCAGCAGTCCATTACTCCGGCCCCGGCTTTTTCCGTGGCCGAATTGACCACGCCGCAGGAAGACGGCTGGATTACCAACGGCGGTACCTTGTCCAACCAGCGCTATTCACCCCTTGACCAGATCAACCGCGACAACATCGGCGAACTCAAGGGTGTCTGGCGTGCAGGCCTGGATTCGGGCCTGGAGTTTCGTCATAACAACCAGGCCCAGCCCCTGGTTTATGAAGGCGTGATCTACATGGTCTCCGGCCAGGATGATGTCTTTGCCATCAGCGTGGATACCGGCGAGATTCTGTGGGAATACCGCAGCGGGCTGACAGCCGATGATGCCTTTATCTGTTGCGGCTGGGTAAGCCGTGGCGTTGGTCTGGGGGAAGGCATGGTTTTCCTGGGACGTGTGGATGCCAAACTCATGGCACTGGACCAGCAGACCGGCGAAGTGGTCTGGGAAATCCAGGACGCCGACCCCGAACTGGGTTACAGCCTTACTGCTGCCCCACTGTATTACGACGGCATGGTCATCATGGGCTATTCCGGTGGCGACCTGGGCACACGCGGACGCGTGAAAGCCTATGATGCCAGCACCGGGGAAGAAATCTGGACCTTCTACACTATTCCTGCCCCGGGCGAATTCGGCCATGACACCTGGCCCCAGGACAGCGATGTCTGGCAATGGGGTGGCGCGCCGGTATGGCATACCCCTGCCCTGGATCCTGAACTGGGAATGCTCTATTTCTCCACGGGCAACGCCGGTCCCGTCCTTGGCGGCGGTGCCCGTCCCGGCGACAACCTGTTTACCGCCTCGATTCTGGCCATTGATGTTTACACCGGCGAATACCGCTGGCATTTCCAGGAAGTGCACCACGACATCTGGGATTACGATGCACCCAATCCCATTATCCTGTTTGAAGCCGAATATGACGGCGTCATGCGCAAGGGCCTGGCACAGGCCGGCAAAACCGGGTGGGTCTATATCCTGGACCGCATCACCGGTGAGCCGCTCATTGGTATTGAGGAACGCCCGGTTCCCCAGGAACCGCGCCAGGCTACTGCAGCGACCCAGCCCTACGTGATTGGCGATGCCCTGGTGGCCCATGAGGTGCCCTATGCTCCGGAAGATTTTGAACTGGTGAACCAGGGACGCATCTTTACGCCCTTCTACGATCCGACAGTGTTCACACCACTGGCCGGCGTCAACTGGCCCCCCAGTGCCTATGACCCAACCACCAATTACATGTACATCTGTGCGACAGACAGTGCCAATGCAGCACGCGCCGATGCCAGCCAGTACGAAGCCCCTTCCCTGGAAGGACAGTTCCTGGGTGGTGCCTACATCGGGGCCGGCCTGCAAAGCCGCGGTGTCTATTCGGCCGTGGACCTGAAGACCAACCGTATCGTCTGGCAACGCCAGTTCAACGACGGCTGCCGTTCCGGTTCACTGGCCACAGCCGGCGGCCTGATCTTCATGGGCAGGCGCAACGACGATCGCCTGATTGCCCTGGATGCGGCCACCGGTGAACGCCTGTGGGAGTTCCGCATGGATGCCCCGGCCAATTCAGGCGTGAGCACCTTCATGCACGAGGGCGAACAATACATCCTGACCTACGCTGGCGGCGGTTTGTTTGGCGGCAAGAAAGGCGATGGTGTCTGGCTCTTCTCGCTGGGTGGCAACCTGGTGGAAGTGCCTGAAACACCCTCGGCCGATCGTTTTGGCCGCGGTGCGCCGGACCTCAGCGGCATTGAAATTCCCGAGGGCCGTGTTGCTGATATCGACAACGGCCGCACTGTCTATAACCAGTCATGCGTGTACTGCCACGGTGAAACCGGCGAAGGAGGCCATGGTGGTGGGGCGGAGCTGACTGCGTCATTGTCATTGCAGGACATCATGACCGTCCTGGGAACAGGTCGTAACGGCATGCCCAGTTTCCGTTTTGTCTTCCAGCCGGAACAGGCACACGATGTTGCCACCTACCTGGTGGAAGAGTTGCTGGCTGA
>CAZROW010000159.1:0-2494 GCA_964601805.1 uncultured Enterobacteriaceae bacterium | reverse complement strand
GATAAAGGGATAAAGGGATAAAGGGCCGACTCGTTGGGCGCTTGCTGTTTTTTCTGATTCAGATGTAAACCATGCTTTGGTTAAGCAAGGCTTCGAATTACTTCTTTTGCAGGGATTACTTTGATGGGCTTTCCTGGTGTTAGCAGGTGTGCCCAGATGCCGTTGTGGTGGGTGATGACCTGTTGTGCTGGTATCGTGCGGTCGCTGACCGTGTGGCAGTCGGCAGCTACAACCACTTCATAATCCCTGCTGATCGCCGCCCTGATCGTTGAATCAACGCACTGGTCTGTAGCCCATCCGCAAATGATCAGGCGCGCAACATTCAACTGCTTCAGGCACTCTTCCAGTTCAGTTCCATAAAATGAATCATTGGTCGTTTTACTGATGTGGAGATCATCAGGTTCCTGATGCAGGGATGACAACACTTCCCAACCCGACGAGCCTGGAGCCAGGCTTTCCTCTTCTGTTCCGTCCTGCTGTATGAAAATTACACGACCACCCTTTGCCCTGATCTTGCCAGCGATAAGGTTAATTCGACCAACTACTCCCGGCACATCATACTTGTCACTATTGACCAGCGATCCTTCCTGCATATCAATGACTACAAAAGCATCCATGGGTGTCTTCCGATTTAATTCAGCTAACAGGGAATTCACTCGGCATGAAGAACAAGTAACAAGAGGTTAACGGGTTGGCCCTTTCTCCCTTTCTCCCTTTATCGATTCAAATCCGAACCGTAATCCCCTTATCCGCCATATAAGCCTTGGCTTCAGGAATCGAGTATTCGTCGAAGTGAAAAATACTGGCTGCCAGCACCGCATCGGCGCCACCCTGGGTAATACCATCCACCAGGTGCTGCAGGTTGCCTACACCACCTGATGCAATAACCGGTACGGTGACGGCATCACTGATGGCACGGTTGAGTGCCAGGTCAAATCCATCCTTGGTGCCGTCCTTGTCCATGCTGGTCAAAAGAATTTCCCCGGCACCGTTGGCGACCATCTTTTTTGCCCACTCGATGGCATCAAGGCCGGTCGGGTTGCGGCCACCATGGGTAAAGATCTCCCACTTGCCAGGCTCACCAGGAGCGGAAACTTTCTTGGCATCGATGGCCACGACAATGCACTGGGAACCGAATCGCTCAGCTGCCTCACGGACAAAGTCAGGATTTTTTACTGCGCTGGTATTGATGGCCACCTTGTCGGCACCGGCATTGAGCATGTCGCGTATGTCCTGCAGAGTGCGAATGCCGCCACCCACAGTCAGTGGAATAAATACCTGCCCGGCAATGGCATGGACCGTATCAATGGTGGTCTGCCTGCCTTCATGGCTGGCGGTAATATCAAGGAAGGTAATTTCATCAGCGCCCTGGTCACAGTAGCGCTTGGACACCTCGACCGGATCACCGGCATCGCGGATATCAACAAACTGCACACCTTTGACCACGCGGCCGTTTTCACAGTCCAGGCAGGGGATGATTCTTTTAGCTAGCGACATTTTCAGGAACCCGTAAAAGAAGCTTACTCTGGCTATACTTTTTGGTGCGAGAAGCAAGGGACAAGGAACAAGGGGCAAGGACAACCCGTTGACCCTTAACGCCTTGTTCCTTGTCCCTTGTTCCTTGTACCTCTATTAACATGATCCATCCCAGGACAAAAAATTCTTGTAGAGCTGCAGGCCCGCTGTCTGGCTTTTCTCGGGATGAAACTGCACGGCAAACACATTCTGTTTCGCCAGCGCCGCGGTAAAATTTTCCGGGTAAGCACTCTCCCCGACAATGTCTGCAGGATCGGAAGGACAGGCATAGTAGGAATGCACAAAATAAAAACGGCTGTTATCGGCTATATCCTGCCAGAGCGGATGATTGTGTGTATGACTGACGACATTCCACCCCATGTGCGGCACCTTCAGGCGCTCACCATGCTCATCTTTCATGTCGCTGCCAAAACGTTTGACATTGCCCTTGAACAGGCCGATGCAATCCACCCCGCCATTTTCCTCACTGTGTTCCAGCAAGGCCTGCATGCCAACGCAAACACCCAGTATGGGACGGTCTTCGGCCAGCCGGTGCAGCATGTCACCAATACCCAGGCGCCTGATTTCTGCCATGCAGTCGCGCATGGCACCTACGCCGGGAAAGATGATGTGGTCAGCCGCCATGATGGTTTTCTCATCGGCCGTGACAGACAACTGCAGGTTATTCCCCACGTGTTCAACGGCTTTCGCCACGGAATGCAGGTTACCCATGCCATAGTCGATGACAACAACGCGGTTCATGTTGCGGTAGTCCGGGTTATTTGGAGAGTGTGCCCTTCGTGGAAGGAATGACACCTTCCATTCGGGGATCCAGTTCGATTGCCATGCGCACGGCGCGGCCGAATGCCTTGAACACCGTTTCAATCTGGTGATGGGCGTTGTTGCCGCGCAGGTTATCGATATGCAGCGTCACCTTGGCCTGGTTGACGAAGCCCTGGAAGAATTCAAAAAACAGGTC
>CAZROW010000158.1:0-2506 GCA_964601805.1 uncultured Enterobacteriaceae bacterium | reverse complement strand
ATGGACCATGGCAGCATGAACCACGGTGCGATGGACATGGGCATGCGCCACAGCATGATGGATCATGGCGCAATGCCGGCCGGGGCTGGTATGGACAACATGCAGGCGCATCATCACCCACAGGGGCCTGGCGTGATGAACGTGGCCATGAATCCGGTGAACCGCTTGCATGAAAGACCATTGGGCCTTGAGGATGTCCCGCATCGGGTACTGGTCTATACCGACCTGGAAAGCCTGGCACCAAATCCGGACACCCGTGCGCCGCAGCGCGAGATGGAAATCCACCTGACCAGCAACATGGAACGCTACATGTGGTCATTCGACGGGGTGAAATACTCCGAGGTGACAAGCCCGATACGTTTCCGCCTTGGCGAACGCCTGCGCCTGACCCTGGTCAATGACACTATGATGCCCCATCCTATACACCTGCACGGCATGTATTTCGATGTCGTCACCGGCAGCGCAAACCATAAACCGCGCAAACACACCATCGTGGTCAAGCCCGGGGAAAAAATGGCCATTGATATCACGGCTGATGCACCCGGTGACTGGGCCTTTCATTGCCACCTGCTGTACCACATGCATGCCGGCATGATGCAGGTGGTTTCCGTTCAGGAAGAGTTGTCATGAAAACAGGGATCATTGCCATCCTGATGTTCATGACAGTCCCGGCTTTTGGCCAGCATGCCGAAGACTTCTATGACCCCGCCGCCATGGCAGCCGCCCGGCATCATGCCAAACAGATGCATGGCGATTCCCTGAATTACCTGGCCATCGCCGAGCGCCTGGAAAACCAGGTGCATGATGGCGATCGCAACCTGGTCTGGGAAGCCCAGGGCTGGATCGGTTATGACCGCAACAAGCTCTGGCTGAAAAACGAAGGGCGTTACAACAGCGACACCACTGACACCGAAGAATTTGAATTCCAGGCGCTCTGGAGCCATGCCATCGCCCCCTTTTGGGATATTCAGGCCGGCTGGCGCCATGATTTTGAGCAGGTTGACCGCGATTACGCTGTGATCGGCTTGATGGGCCTTGCGCCGTACTGGTTTGAAGTGGATGCAGCGGCATTTGTCAGCGATGAAGGCGATGTCAGCGCCCGCTTGGAGGCTGAATATGAACTGCGTTTTACACAGCGCCTGGTTCTTCAGCCACGCCTGGAGTTGAATTATGCCTTCAGTGAAGACCGTGAGATCGGGGTTGGCCAGGGTATGCACAAAACCCATCTAGGTTTGCGCCTGCGCTACGAATTCAAGCGGGAAATAGCGCCCTACTTCGGTGTGGCCTGGGAAAAAGCCTGGGGCGATACGGCGGACTGGCTCACCCTGGCAGGCGATAACGACACTGAAACGGCCTTTGTACTCGGCTTGCGGCTCTGGTACTGACCTGCACTGAGGACTTATGGCTAATCATTGTTGTCATCCCAAGAACAAGACCGATTACCTGTTGTGGGGGTCGCTAACCGCCATTGTCCTGCTGTGTGTGCATCAATGGTTGTTCCCGAGTGCCACGATCATGCCTGCCTGGTACCGAACCCTGGCCACGTCGGTATTCGACCTGGTCAATACGATGTGGTGGGGAGTGACACTGGGTATTCTGATGCTGTCGGTACTCACCCGCGTCCCGCGTGAATTCGTCATGTCCATCCTGGGCACAAAAGGCGGTTTTAGCTGTTAACTGCGCGCCACGGCCGCCCGATTACTACTCGACCTTTGCAGTCACGGCATCCTGATGGTTGGCGCCAAACTGTATGAGCGTGGTGCCGGTATCGGCCAGGTCATCGCCTTTCTTGTCGCAAGCCCCTGGAATTCCTTTTCCCTGACAGTACTACTGATCGCCCTGGCTGGCCTGAAGTGGACCCTGACCTTCATTGTGTTGTCGATAGTGATCGCCCTCATTGCCGGTTATATCTTCGACATACTGGTCAGCCAGGGGCTGTTGCCTGGTAATCAGAACCAGAACGACCTCCCCGAAGATTTTCGTTTCTGGCGGGAAATCCAGACAAGGCCTAGCGAATACTGATTGGAATTTTCGGCTGTTCAGGGACATGTTGCTGGATGGCATCAAGGAATCACGCATGGTGCTGCGCTGGATATTTTTTGGCATCTTTCTGGCCGGCCTGGTGCGCGCTTTCTTCTCCCCGGAAACCTTCGGCACCTGGTTTGGACCAACCCTGGGTGGACTCGGCCTGACCGTACTGGTGGCTACCATCATGGAGGTGTGCTCTGAAGGATCCACACCCATTGCCGCCGATTTGCTGACACGCGCCAGTGCACCGGGCAACGGGTTTGCTTTCCTGATGACCGAGGTCTCCACCGACTACACCGAGATCATGGTACTCAAGGGAAACTACCGGCAGCCTTAAACTGTCCCTGTTACTGCCGCTGGTAACCGTACCCCAGGTTGTTGCCTTTGCCTGGCTGTTGAACAGCGTGGCGGCATAGCAAAAGCACCATTATCTCCTTGATGACCTTTACCGGTCGCTCGACAGCGATCAGGCTGATCA
>CAZROW010000157.1:0-2510 GCA_964601805.1 uncultured Enterobacteriaceae bacterium | reverse complement strand
TTTTGCCATCCTCCATATCCCTGAGCAGGGCATCCTTGTTGGCATTGGATAACAGCGCAAAATCCTGGTCATACCGGCGCCTGGCAGCACGGGTGAGATCGTAAAGCCCGGCGATCAGGTCATCAGTCTCATGGGCATTCCAGTTGGCCAGTGAATGATTGATGTAGAACACGGCCCCGGCCTCAAGGGCACCCGGACCGTTATCATCAGCCGGGACAATGCGGTCAACAAAGGCTTCCAGAATGGTGCGGGCTTCAGCGGGTATCACCAGGCCGGAGGGCTGGATGGGCGTGGTACAGGAAGTGAGCGGTATCAACGACGCTGTGGTCGCAGAAGCAGCCGTGCCCAGCAAGGTTCGCCGACTGACCCCCTTCTGGTTTCCTGGATGATTGTTGCTTTGTTTTTTGGTCATCTCAGCCCCCCTGTATCCGACATACGTAAAACTAGCACAAAACACCGGACAGGCAAGGTCCGGGTATTGTCTCCAGGGACAATTGGCGCCCGGAGCCTGTTGCCCCTGTGCTTGACTAGCGCATATACTGGCGAGCCTGCTTTCTGCACTGTTTTGGGGGAGAACCAGTTCATGAATGACCGCATCCAATCAAAGACACCTGCCACCCACCTGGCATGGTTGCTACTGCTCTTGCCGGTAACCTGGTTTACCCTGGTCACCCAGGTATCAGCACATCACGGTACAGCCGTGTCCTACGACCAGAACAAGTGGATTACCGTCACCGGCACCGTTACCCAGTTTCGCTGGCGCAATCCACACTCCGCCCTGTTTCTCGATATTGAAGAAAATGGGGAGATCATCAACTACGCCATTGAACTGCCCAGTCCTGTCCTGATGTCACGCACTATCGGCTGGACACGCGCCACGTTCAGGCCCGGTGATACCGTGGAGTTCCGGGTACACCCGTCACGCACGGGTGCACCTGTCGGCGAATGCCTGTTCGACTGTGAAGTCCTGGTCAATGGCAAGGTACCTGAATCCACTACCGCCAACCGGGGAGACTAGTGTACTCATGAAAAGATTTCTGTTCGTCCTGCTTGCCTGTCTGCATGTCACTGCACAGGCACAACCAGATCTCAGCGGCGTCCTGTCACGCAGTTCCGGCAGCCGTGGTTATCCCATGTCCCAGTGGAGCCCTGGTGAATTACCCTTCAGTGCAGCCGGCCGGGCACAGTTTGATGCCAATATCCCCGGTAAGGGACCACGCCAGACCATGCCGGCCCTGGGTAATGACCCCTTGGGAGACGCCAACCCACCGGGACTGTACCGCACTCTGGTCTACGGCAGGCCGTGGGAGTTCATTCAACTGGACAACAAGATCGTGCAGATTTTTGAATGGGGAAAACACTGGCGCACTATCTGGACAGACGGGCGTGATGTGCCTGACGTCATTGTTGCAGGCCCCTACTGGTACGGTTATTCGGTGGGTGAATGGGAAGGTGACACACTGGTGGTAAAAACCGTCGGCCTAGACGGACGCGCCTGGCTTGATGAATGGGGCACTCCCTTCTCCGATTTCGCCCTGATAGAGGAACGCTGGCGCCGCAATGGTGACGAAGTGGAGCTGACCATCACGGTGAACGACCCCGATCTATACAGTGAGCCCTGGACCAGCGACACCAAGACCTTTGCCTACCAGTCTCCTGATTCACTCAACGGTGAGCTGATGGAGCAGATATTTGCTCCAATTGATGAAATGGAATTCAACCGCCTGATTCGCGATCCCGCCGCGTCAGGGCCCGATACTCCCGATTGACAATGCATAAAAAAAGGGCGACATGGTCGCCCTTTTTTTATACCCGGTATTAAATTCCCGAAAGTGCAATACCAATAACTGGACTTACCTTCCCTTGCTCCTTGCGCCTTTTCCTACTTCCTGTGACCGTAACCCAGTGTCCTGATACGATCCACGCGCCCGTCAACAAAGGTGACCTCACGCATGAACACACGGGGACCGAAATTGTAGGTCCACACTTCTACCGGCACGGCCACGGTGGAGCGATTGTGAACCAGTAACTCTCTTCGTGTGATATCCGCGTAATAACCATTACCCACGCTGAATGTACCGAAGCGACGATTTGGAATACCGGACCGATAGATCGTTTTCTGCGTTGCAAAAACCGGCTCACCACAGGCGGCAAGCACTTCGCCCTGGTTGTCGCCACGAGAAATAAGTTCCCTCTCACAACGCATGGTATTGGCCTGGGCAGATGACCCCAGCAGCCCCAGCATCAGGGTTGTACTCAGCAGAATAAGGAATTTACGCATGATTTGACCCTCCATGACTCCAATCATACGGAAATTTAGGTGAATTTGAACTTAATACGGGCGGTGAATCGATTAAAGGATAAAGGGATAAACGGATAAAAGGCCTGCAGCTCAGGTATGTAGCTGAATTGAAATACTTATTTGGCTATATGGGCATTAACGATATTAGAAAAGAATTTACTAACTGGAAGCTTAAGACTCTCCCCTTTATCCTTTTATCCTTTTATCC
>CAZROW010000156.1:0-2526 GCA_964601805.1 uncultured Enterobacteriaceae bacterium | reverse complement strand
CTGGCCGAACTCAAGGAGATCGGTGATCCGGATATCGATTACAACGCCTGGTTCCAGGCAATTGGTGATATCAAGGCGGAAGGCGAACACGGTCATTTCAAGTTTTTCCATTCCCTCTATGAAACATCCCATCCGCTGATCCAGGATACTCCTGACATCTGGTCGCTGCCGGCTTCAGATCCGCGCTATCCAAGCTACGATGTGCCGGTCAATCCGACAGCCTATGACGGTCGTCCGAACAGCATCGAGGATACGGACCTGCGCGCACTGGCCTGGCTCGGCAACATGAACTACTGGAGCATGGTGTTGTTGCTGGATTCTGCCTATCGGCACAGTTGTGACCCTGAAATCGCTCTGGCACAAACCATCATGCTGGGGCCGCTGCATTCCATCGCGCGGTACCTGCCGACCAAGGGGGCCGCGGTGCCGTTCGACCAGTTGAGCCCCGGCTTCAATCCCGGGCTCGACGAGGCCGCAAACAAACGCATTACCCGCCTGATGCTGCAGGAGACCCGCGACCTGGCGCGCGATCTTGAAAACCTGTTACCGCCTGATTTTAATATAGAGATTTACGACCAGCTGCTGGCAGCGGAGGGATAAGGATTAGATAAGAATTAAAGGGGCAATGTCACTGTTGTCCCACTTACTCTCTAGAATTGAAATCGCGGCAGGGCAGAAGAGCCCGTAGGTCGGCATAGGCCCAAAGGGCCGTTTGCCGACATCAATCAAATCCTTGTCGGCAAAGGGGCTTCGCCCTATGCCGACCTACAATGCTAATAAGGTGCGCTGTTGCAGCGCCTCTGGGATTATTCAGCGTGCTGCAGCGAGGCCAGAAAAGCGACTACGTCTGCGCGGGTCTCATCGTCCGGAATCAGCATCGGCATGAGGGTGCCGGGCACCAACTCCATGGGGTTTGTCAGGAATTTGTCGAGGGTCTGTCTGTCCCAGGTAAGACCGGAGGCCTTGAGCGCCTCCGAATACTCGCTGAAATCAGGCTGGCTGCCGGCCTCCCGGCCCACAACCCCGACGAGATTGGGGCCTAGAACAGGGCCACCACTCAGCTGCACGGCATGGCACACGCCGCACATGGCCGTGAATGTGGCTTTGCCATTCTCAATATCCGGCGCCGGATCCGCGACACACAGGGCCGGGACCAAAATGGCAGTGATTAGGATGCCTAGACGGCGAAAAGCTGGAATCATGGACATGAACATTGGACTCTGTAAGGCTATGAGCCGGTATTGAAAAAACAGATGGTAAGTGTAGCAAAGTCTGATTTATAGTGGGGAATTGCCTGATTCCACTTTTTTTTCACGAAGTTCATGACTAACATCACATATGCTTCGGTCTATCTAGAGACCGATGAAGCTTAATTTTACTTGTTCGACGAGGGGGAGAGCAAAAATCATGGAAAAGAATTCTCGCAAGTCCTTGCTGGCCTGGGTCTTTCAGGCCGGTATTCTGCTGCTTGCCACCAGCAGTGTCCTGGCCCAGGCCACACGCTGGTCCGATCCTGCCACCTGGCCCAACAACCAGGTGCCGGTTGCTGGAGACAAGGTCACGATTGCCAGTGACCAGGAAGTGCTGCTGGATGTCAGCCCGCCGGCCCTGAACGGCCTCACCATCAACGGCAAACTCGTGTTTGCGGACGAATCCGACCTGGAACTGAGTTCCGAGTGGATCCTGGTGTTTGGCGAGCTGCAGATCGGCACCGAAGCCCAACCCCATCAGCATAAAGCCACCATTACCCTCACCAACAACGTCCAGGACGAACAGCTTATGGGCATGGGTGATCGCGGCATCATGCTCTCGGGCGGCACCCTGAACCTTCACGGCAACCGCACCAATGCCTGGACCAAGCTGGCCAGCACGGCGGAGGCGGGTACTACTTCTATTGTGGTACTGGATGCCAGCCAGTGGCAGGCCGGTGACGAAATTGTGCTGGCTTCCACGGATTTCGATCCGCGCCAGGCCGAACGCCGCACCATCGCCGCCATCAGCGGCAACACCATCACCCTGTCTGAGCCACTGGACTACATGCATTTCGGCAAGATTACCTATGGCGTGGATGAGCGTGGTGAAGTGGGACTGTTGACCCGCAACATCAAGGTCCAGGCCTCTCCTGACGCCGACCAGACCTGGTTTGGTGGTCATATCATGGCCATGGTGACCAGCAAGATGTATGTCGAGGGCGTCGAGCTGAACCGCATGGGTCAGAACCTGGAGCTGGCGCGCTATCCGATCCACTGGCACCTGGTCGGTGACGGCGGCGAAGGCCAGTACATCAGGAATGCAGCGATCCACGACACCTATAACCGCTGCGTGACGGTGCATGGCACCAATCACCTGCGCGTGGAGAACAACGTGACCTACAACACCGTGGGGCACTGCTTCTTCATGGAAGACGGCATCGAACATGACAATGAGTTCATCAAGAATGTGGCGATCCAGACCAAGTGCCACATGACCAAGCCGTGCGATCCAACCAATCTCGCGCCGTTCGGGGCGAGCGATGACGGCCTGAAC
>CAZROW010000155.1:0-2550 GCA_964601805.1 uncultured Enterobacteriaceae bacterium | reverse complement strand
GTCAGCTTTACCTTTGTTCCCGGTGTTTGAAACTGGTAGGGCTTTGTTCTTCCTGGCAAAAAAAGCAAGATAATTCAGTTAGATACAGGGCTCGGGATAAATGTGTAAAGAATATGCAAAAAAGAGCTTGACATTATGAGGGGCGGTGCTATTTTTGTAGCACAGTGCTAGAAAAGTAGCATTTCTGACCCAAAAGTCAGCTTTTCAGACAACGGGATTGCCGGAGTAGATTATGAGCAAAGCCATCAATTTGAGTCGTCGCGAACGCCAGATCATGGACATCCTCTATGAACTGGGTGAAGCCACTGCACAGGATGTGATGCAGCGCCTGCCTGACCCACCGAGTTATTCCGCTGTCAGGGCCATGCTCAGAAAGCTTGAGGACAAAGGCCATATCCAGCACAAGGAGGTCGGCGCCAAATATGTGTTTTACCCGGTGGTGAATCACGAACAGGCAAGTCGCAATGCCATCAGTCGCCTGGTCAAGACGTTTTACGATGGTTCGGCTGCGCAGGCGGTCAATGCGTTGCTGGGGATGTCATTCGAGGACATCAGCAAGGAAGAACTGGAGCAGATTGAAAGCATGATTGCTGCCGCCAAGGAACGGGAAGAAAAACAATAACTGGTAAATCATCAAAATGAGAGCTCCCGCCTGCCATTGTGGCAGAGGCAGAGGGGCCAGGAGGAGAAGGTAAGTGGAAATACATTCTCTCATCAGTACTTTTGAAAATGTACTGCATCAACACGCGGGGCTGGGATACTTTGTCGACCTGCTGCTGAAATCCCTGTTTGTTCTGGTCCTGATGGTGATGGCCAGTATTTTTACACGGAAGCTGCCAGCATCATTACGACACCTGTTCTGGTGTGTGGGCTTTACCTGCCTGTTTGTGTTGCCGCTTTTTATTGGCCTGTTGCCCAAGATCCAGGTACCGATCACTACTTCGGAAACAGTCATCATCGAAAATACGGTGACTCATGGCATCGCCACGTTTGCCGATAATATCGACCTGGTGTTTTCTGCCTGGTGGCAGGCATTCCTGACCCTGTACTTTTCCTTTCTTGCCATGCAGTTGCTTTATACCGGGCTGGGCCTGTGCAAGGTGATTTCCCTGAGCCGGTGTGCCAGGCCAATAGAAAACCCCAAACTCAATATCCTGCTGGAGAACCTGGTGTGGGATGAAGGCATTACCGTGCCTGTGCAACTGAAAAAAAGCCCTGAAGTCTTTTCGCCGGTGAGCTGGGGACTGTTTTCGCCCGAGATCATCCTGCCTGAGCAGGCCGAGGACTGGTGCGTTGAAAAGACACGCAATGTACTGATTCATGAACTCAGCCATATACAGAGGCTGGACTGGCTGACTACCCTTGTCGTCAGGATTACTCGCGCCATTTACTGGTACAACCCGCTGATCTGGTTTGCTGCCAGGAAGCTGGAAGAGGAGGCAGAACAGGCCTGTGACGATGCCGTCATTCTGACCGGGCGCAGTCATAGTGAATATGCCAGCAATCTGCTGGAAATTGCCAGCCATGGCCGCAAGGGCAGTTTCGGCAATACCGTGGTCCAGGCGATAGCCGGCTCCTTTCTCGGCTCCCGGGTGTTCTCTATCCTGGACACAAGCAAACGGCGTCAGAATACCGAGGTGGACTGGGTGGTCAGGGGGCTGCTGATTGGCTGCACATCCATCGCCATTCTGGCCTCGCTGCGCTTCGTTCCCCTGGTTAATGTCACCTCGATTGACCCTTATGCCAGCACGGCGTTCTCGGTGATATTCATTCCCCGCAGCGAGGCGGCTGAATTCGACGAGGTGATGGCAAGCATTGTCGACAAGGAGCAACCAGTCCGTACCCAGAAAAGTGAGGAACAGCCAGTATCGGAAAACACGGACACGACCAGTGGCCAGGTTGTCGGGATTGCTGCGAAACAGGAAAACCAGGCTGCTGAAGGGGAAGCCGCCAGTACTGAAAGAACCTCAGTGCTTGAAGAGTACCTGCTCACGACCGGTATCAGGGATGAAAGCAGGCAGTTCGAATCCTTCGTTAATAACTATACCAGCGACATTATTCGTGATGTGGAATCCAGTATTGACCTGAGCAGTTTCGGCAAGGATGCCCGGGAGGCAACCCAGGCCAGGTTGGTGGCGATCAGCAAATCGAATCCGGAATATCCGCAGCGTGCCAGGCTCCGGGGAGTAGAAGGCTACACGGTAGTTGAATATGCCGTGGACAGCACTGGCCAGGTCAGGGACCCTGTCATTGTGGATTCCAGCCCCAGATCGGTGTTTGACCGCAGTTCACTGCGCGCTATCCAGAGTTATCGTTTCGAGCCGCCAAAAATCGACGGCGAGATTGTCAGTCTGGAGGGACGGCAAACCCGGTTCGTCTACCAGCTCAAACCGGGATGATGATTTAGCTCCGTCTCCCGTTCTGCAGTAAACCCGTAATACCAGTAGTTTTTCACTTTTGTTTTTCACACAGGAGGGTCATCTCATGCCTGCAATAATCAGGAATTTCGGTAAATTGAATGCCATCGTCCTGTTCGGTGCTGCCATGACA
>CAZROW010000154.1:0-2660 GCA_964601805.1 uncultured Enterobacteriaceae bacterium | reverse complement strand
CTTGTCTCTTGTCTCTTGTCTCTTGTGCCCAATCTTACCAGCCACCCTGCCCCGGGCCATACTGCGCTTCCCACACACTGGCTTCAGCATCAGGCAGGTTATAGAGAACGGCATGCACTTCCTGGATCATGCCATTTTTCACCTGGAAAAATTCGGCTACCAGGCGATCGTTTGATGTTGCCACACTCTGACTTTCCATACCGTCCTTCAGACCAAAACGTACCATGGACAGGACAATACCACGCTCTTCGTCCACCACGGGATAACGTCGATCCCAGAGGTTACGGCCAATGAAGTTGCCGGAATCGAATCCATCCGGAGCGGATCGAAAACTGCCATCGGGAAACAGCCCGGTGGTCTGCAGGCCATTTTCAAAGCGCAGTGTGTCATAGAGCAGGTCCGCCGGGTGGTATTCATCCGTGCCGTTGGTCTGGAATGCCCGCCAGTAACCTTCAGCGGCCGCAATGAGGCGGTAATAGGAATCACGATCGGCCACGCGAATTGAGTTGGTCAGGTTATGGGACAAAGGGTAGTCCAGCAAACGCTCCGGCCCCCACAGGCGATCAGCATCGCCTTCATTGGCACGAACCACTTCCACTTCCATGATGGCATTATTGGCCACTTTCAGTCGCACCATGATCATGGTGACACTGCCATCGCTGTTTTCCACGATAGCCTCTGCAGCCACATCACCCAGGCGTGGATTGGCAATATCCCAGCGGTAGGAAACCGATTCCGCGCCGGCCCAGAATGCCTCGCGCAGGCTGACCAGTGCATTGTTATCGGATATCTTGGCATTACCTGCCAGGGGCACTGCTGACGGATTGTTTGTTGTCAGGGCATTGAAATAGGTATCCAGGTGCCCGCTCAGGCAGGCCCGGTCACAACCAATCTGGGCATACAGCATGTCCGGGAGAATGAAACTGCCTAGTAAAAACAAATAACCGATAACTTTCATAAAACCTTCCTCAGATGTCGCTTTGTTTTTGTCTGTCTACCTTGCCCGACTTTCTCTGGTAATAAAAGAATAAAAGTGATGCTATATACGCGGCTAATTCCATAAAGAGCAACAAATTCATCAAGGGTGGTGGATCGTCCCATTCATCCCCAAATCCGGTCCATGACAGGCTCGACTCCCCTGCTTCAACTTTTTGCCCGATTATCTTCCCCAGGTTCAGCATGTCCTGGGCAATAAAATAAGTGAATGAAACAAAATATATCGATACCAGTGTAAACAGGAAAAGGCAGATCGCCGCCATCACAGTATTGATTTTATGAGCGACCAGCCAGCTTGCTATAAGAAAGGCAAAAATAATCGAGACATAACTGGTAAACAGCATCTGCAGACCACTGAACATGGAGGAAAAAGAATCAGCCATTTCGTAATCTGACATAGCCAATATCCCCTACAGCAGTGCGTAGTACCTGAGAATATTACCGGCTTCCTTCCTGCGCCCGATGCCAATGATGACATGGCGCATCAACCAGTCGTGCTTGCCTTTTTCCACTTCAAACGTCGGAAAGGCGCGCAGGTAGTAATCTTCTTCCGGCACCACCGGGCCATTGTCAAAAATCCAGGCCTGGATCTTGGCAATCGTATCCGGGTGACGTCCCCACAGGTAGCCATTGTTGCGCAGCAGGATGAGAGTCCCGTCATCTTCTTCCAGCATGTAGCGGGCATCAAAAGCCAGGACATCGTCAGGACGAAACAGGGCCCAGTCACCGCCGGAATCCGGCACCGCCCTGCCATTGAGGTAAGGACCGCTGACCGTTCCGCTATCCAGGTAGACGGCTCCGCGTCCTGCTCCGGTCGGCATGTTGGCAATATTCTGCACCCGTGTGAAATCAAGATCGATTTCAAACACATATTCGAGCTTCGGGTTATCAAAGGTGGATACCCCATCAAAGGGGCTGCTCCAGCCCTCACCTTCGGCCGGGCCCGCACTGGCACCTGCGTTGCGGTTACTGTCCTGCGCTGATGAAACTGTCGGTCCTGTCGCCATAGCTGCCAATCCAAGTTTGCTCATATCATTGATAAAATTTCTTCTGTCCACAACTCTCCCCCTGGATAAATCTAATTGTCAGGCAATCAGCCAGCTGAACAGGGTACGCTCACCAGGCTTTACTGCATGATTTTGCGTATGCCTGTCAGCAAAGGCTGCCAGCACGGATTTGTCCGCACCTGTCGGTAATTGCAGGTAGTCCCCGGCAAGTTTTGCTGCCCACGTTTCCTGCATGGTGCTGCTGACATGATGCTGCATATGCAACAACACATGTTGCCGCTGTTCGCTTGCCATGCCACTGATCAGCAGGTAATCGGGCCAACTGGTCAGGCCAATCAGTGGCACCTTTGCCCTGATTCCGGTTGCCCCGGACTTTTTGTCCAAACCATCACGCCATTGCCGAACCGGGTCATCCCCCAGGGCCACAGCATTAATATTGGCATTGGCCAGCATACTGGCAAATGCCACACTGTGGGCATCCTCCTGGCGATACAGGACAATACCGCCGTCCTGCAACAGGCCGTCAATACCGGCCGAAACGGCTGCGGTACTGGCATTCAGGTAAGCCGGCAGGGAACCCAGGGCCACCAGGCTACCGGTGTCCCTGATAAATCCCCGGCGATTGATTCGGCGCGGGCCGGTGTAAAATGAATAATC
>CAZROW010000153.1:0-2711 GCA_964601805.1 uncultured Enterobacteriaceae bacterium | reverse complement strand
CTGGGCACCAATTATCATCCAAAGAATACCTGCACCAAAAAGTGAGCCCGGCAATATATCGCCGAGAGCTTACACACAGCCGGCAGGGAGAGCGCAGCTCTCCTGAATCACCAATGCCAAAGAGTTTAATTTCTCAAATCCACACTGGCCCACTCGAGCACCACTAAAAACCCAGCCGAGCACTCACACACAACCGGCAGGAAGAACACCATTCTCCTGAACCAAACGAAAAACACCCCACAACAATATTTTACAAACCTTTCCTAAATCTCAGCCCACCCCCTTGTTATACTTGCTGTTTTACCAAGGACCCAACAGGCATATTTACCTTACATGCACAACCTCAAGGATTACCTCAAACCCACCTTCATCATGAAGTTTGCCTCCGTGGCAACCTTGTTCATGTTGCTCCTGGCGCTTGGCATCAGCTGGAATTTCAATATCACCCATACCGGGTGGTGGTTTTTCCGCGCCTTCCTGTTTGTCGTCCTGGCCCTGGTCCTGCTCTGGCGGCACTGCCTGCATATCCATGAACAGTGGCTGCGTGTCCTGGTCGCCGTGGTGGTGGTTGAAGTCCTTTCCCTGTTTGTCATCGGCCGTGCGGTGTCTTTTTTCTACCAGGGTGAAAGCTATAACGAGGAATTCATCTTCCACTTCAACCTGGAAACGGCAAAGTTTGCTCTGAGTGCGTTCACTGGCCTGGCGACCCTGGCGGCGATTTTCCTGGTGGTTGCCGGGGTACTGGCCTGGCTCAGCGTCTGGCGCATTCAGCCCCTGAAACTGGAAAACCGCACCCTGATGATTCTGCCGGCCTACTTACTGGTGCTGGTAGTGGATCCCGACCTGACTGCCTGGGCTGTGTCCAGCATGCGCGAGGCCAATTCCGAGGATGTGCAACTGTCGAATATTGACTGGGAAGCCACCGGCCTGAACCGCGATGCCCTGTACCGCATGACCGACGAGATCACCGCCGGCAAGAACGTGGTGATGATTTACCTGGAAGGCCTGGAGCGCATGTACACTGATCCGGATATCTTTCCCGGGCTCACCCCCTTCCTGACCTCCGCTGCCGAGGAAGGCCTGACCTTCACCGACATGAGCCAGACCCGGGGAACGACATTCACCGTGGCAGGCATCCTGTCTTCCCAGTGCGGTACACCGCTGCTGTTTCCCCAGGGTCCAGGCGGCAACGACATCCTGAAAAACGGGTTCCTCCAGGAAGGTTTCTGCCTGGGGGATATTCTCAGCACGGCGGGGTATCGCAACGTGTTCATGGGTGGTGCAACAACGCGCTTTGCCGGCAAGGGCGTGTTCCTGTCAGCCCATGGCTACGAGGAAGTACTGGGCCTGGAAGAGCTGCGCCCCATGATGGAAGATCCCAATTACCTGAACAACTGGGGTCTTTATGATGACACCCTGCTGGACCTGGCCAAAGACAAGTTTGATGAAGTAGCCGCTGATGCCAACCGACCGTTCAATTTCACGGTGCTTACTGTCGACACCCATCCACCGGCAGGCACCGTCTCGAAAAGCTGCGAGCCGTATCCGCGCATCGATAATAGTATTTTTCACGCCATTCATTGCACCGACCAACTGGTCGGGGATTTCGTGGAGCACATCAAGCAGAGTCCGGCCTGGGATGACACTATTGTCCTGCTCATGAGCGACCATTTGCACATGCGCAATACCGGCATGGAATTTTATCCGCCGGATTACGAGCGCAAGCTCTACGTCACCATGCTCAATGGCGACACGACCGGGAAAATCGAGTTTCCTGGCATGCATATGGACGTGGCACCCACACTGCTCGACCTGATGGACGTGCAACACCAGCAGAACTTCCTGGCCGGCCGCAACCTGCTACTGCCCGATGCCCCGGAGCGCTGGGTAGACCCCAGCGACCCTGGCCGGGTGGCTGCCATCACTTACCTGAACACCAACATGCTCTCGCGCATCGAAACCGGCCTGTGTGAGGCTAGTCCCCTCTATGGCATGGCAAACGGTGTGTTGAGCGTGGCCGGGCGCGAACTGGACCTGAGCATGCGCGGGCGCCCGTTGCCGCTTGAAGTCATTGGCACCAGCAACGCCCTGGTCACCCTGGTCAGTAATGAAGGCAAGGTTGGCCTGACGTTTCCCGTTGACCTGGACAGCCTGCGTTACGTCATGTTCCAGTTTCGCGCCAACAGCTTGTTCCTGGTGGTGTCGGCCGAGATGGCCCGCCAGCTTGATCCCCGGGCCGGGCAATTCGAAGGCTTGGCAGTGGTGTTCGGCAACCTGCAGGATGGATTTACCACCCTGGCCAGCGGCATCTCCCTTGAGGAGGACTTCACGGTAGAAGCCGATTGTGGTGACCTGCTCAGCCAGTCCCGCGCGCTGGATGGTGAAATCGAAGTCGCCACCCTGGGTGAAATTTGCGAGAACAGGGTGCCCGCCACCAACGTCTGGAATGAAGAAGAGGGCACTATCCACCTGGACAGCGTGGCCTATGCCAATTCACGCTTCAGGGCGACCTTCCAGCGCAACAACAATGACTGGTACACCGTCACCGCATTGAATGAATTGCCCGAGAATCCGCCACCGGACAGTTGCGATGCCTACTACGGCAGCATGGAAGTGCTCATCCCCGGCATGAACACCGAGGATGGCCCGGCCAGCATGATCCTGAAAAAGGTGCCCGGTATTACCCTGACCTTTGAAATCGACACCGTTTC
>CAZROW010000152.1:0-2717 GCA_964601805.1 uncultured Enterobacteriaceae bacterium | reverse complement strand
CTGAGCGTAAAACCAAAGTTGGCGGCGTGTTCACATAACCAGCGAAACGCGTCACTGTCCTCGAACTCTTCTTCCAGCGGGGTGTAACCGGGGGTGGTGATATCCACGGCGCAACCGGAATGGTGTTCGCTGTAACCCGGTGCCGCATTGACGCGCAAAATGGCCTCCAGGGTGTCACCGCGTTCCAGTTTTCTTTGCAGCAAATCCTTCTGGTACTCGGCACTGCGAAACGCCGAGACGATCTGCAGCACAATGCCGTCCTGTTCGGCGCTGGCCTGCATGACCTGCCAGGCCGCGAAAGCCGGCCTGGCCATCAGGGGTTGGCGGCCGAAAACATCGGTCTCTGTTTCGACCAGGTCGGCACAATCCTCGCAGAATGCCAGCTGGCAGGATTCCGCATAGGATGCCGGAATACCCAGGTCCTCGTGCAGCGCCTGGATGGATGCGTTGTGGGGTGGCTGTTTGTTCAAGAAGCCTTCCGGGTTGTCAGCGTGATAAACAGGTTGGCAGCAGTGTATGCAAGAGCGCTGCCTGCGTCACATTTTTGTGAGCTTTCCGTTAGAATGGCCATATTTCAATAATTTATGACCTTAATTCAAAATAATTATTCCTGCCAGGGATTTATGATGCGCTTATCGCCAGCTCAACACATTGATTTCAAGGAAAAAATCCAATCGTGACGCATTTACCCGTCATCACCGCCATGGGCGGTATCAGTCCAGCCGGACGCAGCGCCTTTCATTATGGCTACAGGCGCCTGGTCCATGACAAGTTACCCGCCGACAAAGCCCGTGAAACCCTGCTCAACCTGGCCGTACTGACCGGACGCCTCCGCTTTGATGACACAGGCTGGAAAGACCAGAAGGGACAGGCTGTTGAGCTGGAAGACTGGCTCTCACAACACGGTAATGATGTGCTGGACAGCACGCTGATCAGGCAGCTGGAAAGCAATCTCTTTGACCCGTCGGCACAACGTCATCACAACCGCTGCACCCTGAATCCTGTCGAGGGCCGCGAAAGCTTTGAATTCACCCTGAGAAAAAGACATCTTCCCGACCACATACCAGGAAACTGGCAGGTCACTGATATAGATGATCGCACGGTAAAGGTCACGGTCATTGGTGCCATGGACATGTTGCTGGAGGATTTTCACCGCAGTCCCGTGAATTATGCCGGCCAGCTGCCCAGCGGTTTTGATCCGTCAGCGCTGTATGCCTCACGCAACCATCCCCGCGGCCTGCAGATGACGGTATACGGCATCTCCGATGCGCTGTATTCCATGGGCATCGACTGGGAAGTCATTCGCAGCAAGGTGGCACCGCAACAAATCGGCATCTATGCCTGCAGCAGCATGAGCCAGCTTGACTACAACGGTAACGGCGGCATGCTCCAGGCCCGCCTGCTGGGCAAGAAAGTCACGTCCAAACAATTACCCCTGGGCTTTGCCGACATGCCGGCAGATTTCATCAATGCCTACGTGCTGGGCAATGTCGGCAATACCGGCACCAGCCTGGGTGCCTGTGCCACCTTCCATTACAACCTGGCCCAGGCAGTACGCGATATTCAAAACGGCACCCATCGTGTCGTCATCGTGGGGGGTAGTGAAGCCCCTATCCTGCCGGAAATCATCGAGGCCTTTTCCGCCATGGGTGCCATTGCCAGTGACAAGGTACTGCAGGACCTGGATGGCGGCAGTGAACCGGATTACCGGCGCGCCTGCCGACCCTTTGGTGACAATATCGGGTTTACACTTGGTGAGTCCTGCCAGTTTTTTGTGCTGATGGACGATGCCCTGGCCATGGAGCTGGGAGCGACCGTGCTGGGCTCGGTGAATGACGTGTATGTCAACGCCGACGGCTTCAAGAAATCCATTGCCAGTCCTGGTGTCGGCAACTATCTCACCTTTGCTCGCGCGGCGGCTGCCACACGTGCCGTGCTCGGCGAAGACAGTTTGCGCAATCGCACCTTCATCCAGGCCCACGGTACCGGTACGCCCCAGAACCGCGTGACGGAATCGGCCATTCTCGCCGAAATGGCCAAACATTTTGGTGCCGGTAACTGGAAAGTCTCTGCTGTGAAATCCTACCTGGGCCACTCCCTGGGGGTGGCCGGTGCCGACCAGCTGGCCAGCAGCCTGGGCATTTGGGAATACGGCATCCTGCCCGGCATCCTGACAACCTCGGCCATTGCCGATGACGTGCACCAGATTGGGCTGGAAATTCTGCTGGATCATCAAGAAGCAGCGCCTGATGCCTATGACACCATCCTGCTCAACGCCAAGGGCTTTGGCGGCAACAATGCCACGGCCGCCATCCTGTCACCGCAGGTGACACGCACCATGCTGGAAAAACGTCACGGCGCAAAAGCCATGACCGCCTGGGAAACCTCACGGGAAAAAACTGAACAGGCCGCACGTGATTATGAAGCCCGCACCAACCGGGAACTCATTCATCCCGTCTATCATTTCGACCACGATGTCCGTGGTGGCGATGACCTGACTTTCCTGGGCGAGGACCTGCACTTGCGTGGGTATGACCAGGCGATTAACCTGGACCTGCCAAACAAGTATGACGATATGACCTGAAGTCGTCAGTCCAGCGGCTGGCCCGGGTCATCCAGGGCACCGCTGGCCGTCACTGGCTGCTGCCACCAGCTAATATCCCTGCCCACGTTCTGGGCCAGTCCGGCAAGTACCGTTTCCACTTCCTGCGACTGTA
>CAZROW010000151.1:0-2745 GCA_964601805.1 uncultured Enterobacteriaceae bacterium | reverse complement strand
CCTGCGTCAGCAGGCGTTATCCGGCGCCCACACCGGCGTATCATCGGTGGTGAATTTTTCCCCCATGCCGATCTTGTAGCGTTCCATGACGTAGCACAGGCAGTCCTGGCGAATGACCTTTTCATCCAGGGTCAGCATGGAAGGCATCAGGGGCAAGTTGTTGACCAGGCAATCACCGTCCAGGCTGAAGACCTGTTCTGTAATATCTTCCCCGTCTTCATTCATGACCACCACAGGTTTGCTGATACCCTGCCGGACCCGGGCCAGGGTGGTGCGTGGTGGTATTTCCTCGAAGTTCAGGCTTTCCATGCCCGGAATGAAACGGATGTCGGCCTCGCTGTCATCAAAGGACAGGGAGATGTTATCCGGTACCCTGACCACGGCCAGGGTATGGAACAGGTCGATGTCTTCATCCGACACACTGGATTCACCGATAGCCTTTGCATGGAGAATTTCATCGACGAAAGCCGTGGCCCGCTGGATACCGTATTGATCGCCCACCTTGCCGCATTCCAGGGTGGTGGCGGGACACAGGTGTGACAGCGCCTTGCTCTGGACACCACTGGGCCGCACGAAATAGATGACGGTGCGCGAGAACTGCCGTGCCAGGTTCAGGAAAGTGCTGTCCAGCCGGTTGATGCAGGCATAGTGGGGATTGATGCCGGTGTTGTTGTGAATGTCGATGGATGCAAACAGTGGTCGGCGTGCCAGTTCATGGAGCAGGGCGGCAATTTCCAGGTGGATGCTGGTTTCATTGTCCAACCGGCCTTCCAGCCAGATACGGTTGTAATCGGGCTGGTCATCAAGACGGCGCTTGCCCTGGGCGGCAGCTTTTACGTTGCCGATAAAAAGTAGCAGGCTGCGCGGCAGGTTATCGCCATAGGTTTTCAGTATCTGCTGGGCGACTGCCAGCCCGGTGGGCTCGTTGCCATGCAGTAACACCGACAGGAACAGAGGATCTTTTTCCGCCCCTTCCAGTTCTATCAGTGTTGAATCGGGAATGACATTGATCAGCTCGGTGGCAGAGCAGTCGAGCAGGCCGTCGGGAATGTGGTCAAGTCTGTGCAACATCAGCCTGCTTCCTCACACCGGCCACTCATGGACGGGCTTTTCGCTTTGCTGCAGCTCGTAATACCGGGCCACCATGCCGAGCATGTCATGTCCGTTTTTCGACACCCAGCTGCGCTGCCAGAAAGCACCGTTTTGCCGGTTCTCGGCCCGGGCGCGAATGATGCCCAGCCACTGGTTGGCGCTGCCGGCATCGATGCCCAGGTCGAGAAGGCCCTCGGTGGCGACAGTCAGCAGCTCGCCCAGTATCAGTTCACGCACCAGCAGGCTCTGGCCCTCTGTCCAGGTAACGGTGGCATCCAGGCCGTAGCGGGCGCAATCGTAGAAATTGCTTTTCGTCTCGTCAAAGGGCACCAGGCTGGCGATATTGTCATGGCGCAAGGTCAGGCCATGGGTCAGGCCATAATAGAACGCGGCATTGGCAAAGCTGTCGCGAATGGTCGGGCCTGAAGGAATGACTCGGTGTTCGATGCGCAGGGTGGGATTGCCCTGGCTGTCGAAATCAATGAGTGGGCGATTCCAGCGCCAGATGGTGCCGTTATGAAATTTCAGGTGCGTCATCTTTTCCGGCGGGGCGTCATTCACCAGGGGCAAGAGCACCGGGAAATCATCCAGGTTGGTCTGGAAACATTCCGCCAGTGACTGTTCCAGGTAGTCATAGCCGAAACTGACCCGGTGCTGACCGGGGCCACCAACGCGAACGCTTTGTTCAAAGAGGGGTATACGGGTTTCATCCCACAGGTCCTTGCCGAACAGGTAGGGTGAATTGGCGGCAATGGCCACCAGGGGAGCGGAAGCCAGCAGCGAGGCATTGAAGACAGGCACTGACTCGGGCAGGGGGATCTGGAAATGGACCTGGAATGACGTTGTCGCGGCTTCCAGCATGACATCGTATTTCTGGGTGTCGATTTCATCCCGGCCGGTGATGTGCAGGTGCAGGGGTTCATAGTTGCGCATCTTCAGGACCTGGTGATTCAGGGCCCGGTAACGGGACATGGCGGACATGTTTTTCAGGGTGAGATCGCTTTCACGCAGGTGCGGCAGGATGCCGATCATGATGATTTTTTCATCGCGGCTGGCCGCCACTTCCCCGCATCGACGCCAGGTGGCAAGCAGGCCCTCGTACATTTGGTCCAGCGCATCATTTTCCAGCACGGCGGCCGGGCCGTTGACCTCGAAATTGAAGGTGGCGAGCTCGGGTACCACCTCGGGGTCATCCATGCTGGCTAGGAATGCCTTGTTATCGGGGGCGGCATGGTTGGTGTCATCCAGCAGCCAGGCTTCCAGTTCAAATCCGGCCTTGTAGCGCGAGTTGGCGAAACGGTTATCGCGGTACCACTGCTGCAACAGGGCGGTTTCTTCTGCCAACTGCAGCTTGAACTGGCTGAGTTCCTCTTCGGTAAACGTGCTCGAGTCTATTTCCTGGCCCACAAATCACCTGCAACATGCATCCACTACGAGGGTGCAGGCAAATGGCGGCATTCACCTGCAGTCTGCCAACATTAAAACACATCAGTACGTTGAGAAAATACGGGGAAAAACTGGAAAACAGGCCGCAATCTTAGTAGGATTGCGCCCTTCGAAAATTGCACCATTCGGGCAGTTTCGAACATCCACCATTTCTGGGGTGTAGCCAAGCGGTAAGGCAACGGACTCTGACTCCGTCATGCGTAGGTT
>CAZROW010000150.1:0-2874 GCA_964601805.1 uncultured Enterobacteriaceae bacterium | reverse complement strand
GCCGTCGGAAAAATATTCCTGGTCGGGATCGTTGGACAGGTTGGCAAAGGGCAAGACGGCGATGGATTTGTCGAGACCCGCGGTTTCGAGGATTTCATCATTCGGCGCTACGGTGTTGGTACTGGCGGTGACCGGAGCCGGCACTGAGTCGTCCAGCACGTAGTTATCCACGGCCATGAAGATCACAGCGAGCAGCAAGGCGGAAATGATGACGGCGTTGAGTTTCTTGCCCGAGGTGGTTTTGGCACCGGCATCAACGGCGTCCTGGGTGACGATGCCGTCGGGCGTGACTTCAAAGACCCAGGCGATTACCAGCGCGACCGGAAAACCCAGGACGATGACGAGCATGAGGGCATTGACGAACCACTCGGGTGCGCCAAGGCGCGGCAACAGGACGTCCGCGACCTGGATCAGCAACCATGCAATTACCGCGTACGCCGCACCGACTCGAAAGACATTGCGCCGCTTGAGCTCCTCGAAAAAGGACATATGTCCCCTCCAGTCCTTCCGGAATAATTATTTTTATAATTATCTCTCGCAGAATGCGGGTTTTTTACCAAATAATCAAGGAGTTAAGGCGGTTTAGCCTGGCGTTTTTTGCCGTCGGAAACGGGTCTCTGAGTCCTACCAGTCATGCTAAGTCCCTGAAATCATTATGATGGCACGGCTTGTTCGGGGTATGCCTTGTAGGCGACAATAATGAAAACATCAGAAATGACCTTTTGAGGGGAAATCGTATGACCGTACTGAACCGAATTGCAGCATGTTGCTGCCTGCTGATCCTGGGCCAGGGTGTGTTCGCCCAACCACCGGGGGTGACCATGGAAATGATCATGCGCCAGTTGCCGCTGGAAGGCGCGCCGAAAGCTGTGCCAGGTCCCTACAGTGTGACCCGGGAGGCCGCCAGGGCTGACTTTGATGATCCGGGTTACCTGGTCATCCGTCCTATCGGCCTGGGCAATTTTCCGGATAAGGACAATATGCCTCTGGTGGTCTGGGGTAACGGTGGCTGCGCCATTGACGGCAGTCGTTATGGGGATTTCCTTGGCACCATTGCCTCTCACGGCTTCATCGTGGTGACTACCATTGCCATCGAGCCGGAAGAAGGTGAAGCACGCACCAATGCCAACGCCAATGACATGCGCGACATCATCGAATGGGCGGAAATGGAAAATGAACGGGAAGGTTCCCACCTCAAAGGCAAGATTGACCTGGAGCACATTGCCCTGATGGGCCAGTCCTGTGGCGGCATGATGGCGGCAACGGCCGGCCTGGATCCCCGCGTGGATATCGTCGGGTTGTTCAATTCAGGTCTGGCTGCGCCTTCCGATGGCACACCGGCCGGACGTGCCACCACCGACTCCCTGGCCTTTCTCAATGGCCCGGTGCTGATCATCAACGGTGGTGAAGTGGACTTCATGTATGAAACCGCCCGCGAGAACTTTGAACTCATTGACCATGTGCCGGTGTTCTACGGTGCCCGTGAAAATGCCGGTCATACCGCTACGGTCTATCATCCTGGCGGCGGCGAATACGCCAACGTGGCATCCAACTGGTTGCTCTATTTCTTCAAGGGTGACGAAGAAGCCGGCAAGATGTTTGTCGGAGAAAACTGCGGGCTGTGCATGAACGACAACTGGGAAACCGACGCCAAAGGACTGAACTGAAACTAATACAGGATTCACCGGTGAACCCGGTGAATCCCTGTGCAAGGGGAAACAGCGCATGAAGGGAATTGCTTCGCCTTTTTTACAGGCAGTAGTAGCAACAGGTTTTGTGCTGCTGGGAACAGCCTGTTCCAGCACGGGTGATGATAGCGAGAATGTTGCCAGCGACCGGGAATGCCGTTCCTTTGCCCAACCCGGCACCAAGATGCGGGAATCCATTTGCCGTACCTCGGAGCAATGGGCTGCCATTGATGCCGGAGAAGCCGAGCGCGCCGGTCGTGAAGACCTGGTGGATGATTTCTTCCGCCGCCAGTCAGAACTTGGCGCCCAGGGCCAGGGACCAGCTTTCGATACGCCCTGAGAGTTTGTTCAAACCCACTGTCGGCTGGCCTGCCGGAGTTCAGATTTCCAGCAGGTCACGCCCGACGATCACCTCACCCTGGAAGTGGCGCCTGATGCCCTCCAGGTAAAGCGACTCATCGACATTCCTGAGATTTCCCGGCAGCAAGTGGTTCAGTACCAGGGTCCTGACGTTGGCCGCCGCCGCAATACGGCCGGCATCTTCCGTTTTCAGGTGCGTCTCTTCGATGTGGTTCCAGATATTTTCCGGGTTGTCCTGGTAATTGCCCGCAACCACCACCTCTTCAAACCATTGCCGCGTAGCCACCGGTTCAATGACTTCTGTGACCAGGACATCGGCATCGCGGGCCAGGGTGACCAGGTTTTCTGAATACGTGGTGTCCCCGGAAAACACGACAGACCGGTCTTCGCTATCGAAACGATAAGACAGTGAACGGTAAGGCATCTGCTCCCTTGCCCAGTCCGGAAAATGGCTGTTCTCGATGCTGCTCACGCATACCCGGTCATCCTCAAACACGTTATTGACGACATCCGTAGCTGCAAGTACACGTGGCTCGATCAGGGATTCGGGGCGAATACTGCGTCCTTCATCGATAAACCGGATATCGGCATTGGCCGCGCCGTACTCCAGGATGCCGGCGACCAGGGTGTCAGTCCCATAAGGACCATGCACCCGGGTGGACTCCACCCTGCCCTGGGTCCACTGGTGGGTCAGCAGGGTGGGCAAGTCAGAGACATGGTCATCATGCAGGTGAGTCAGGAAGACATCGGGAATGGTCAGGTAGTTGATGCCGGCCTGCAGCAATAACCGCATCGTGCCGTAGCCGCAATCCACCAGGTAGGGACG
>CAZROW010000149.1:0-2895 GCA_964601805.1 uncultured Enterobacteriaceae bacterium | reverse complement strand
TACCATTTCATCGGCAAGGACATCATCAATTTCCATGCCCTGTTCTGGCCCGCCATGCTGGAAACAGCCGGTTATAAAAAACCCGACCTGATCAGTGTCAACGGCTTCCTGACCGTGAATGGCCAGAAGATGTCCAAGTCACGGGGTACTTTCGTCATGGCAGAGACCTACCTCGAACACCTGAACCCGGAATGCCTGCGTTATTATTTTGCCGCCAAGCTGGGTAATACTCCCGAGGACCTGGACCTGAACCTGGAAGATTTTGCCCAGCGCGTGAATTCGGATGTCGTTGGCAAGGTGGTCAATATTGCCAGCCGTTGTGCCGGCTTTATCACCAAGAATTTCAAATCAAAACTCGGCTCGAACCTCGAAGTACCGGAGTTGTTTGATGAATTCCAGGACGCCGGCATCGAGATCGGGCAGATGTACGAGAATCGCGAATTTGCCAGGGCTATTCGGGCCATCATGGCCCTTGCCGACAAGGCCAACCAGTACATTGCCGAACAGCAACCCTGGGTGGTCGCCAAGGAAAACCCGAAATCACCCAAGGTTCATTCCGTTTGCTCCACCGGTATCAACCTGTTCCGCATCCTGATTATTTATCTGAAACCGGTACTTCCGGATATGGGTGCCAGGGCTGAACACTTTCTCAAGGTCAAACCCATGGGCTGGACGGATGCCAACTACCTGTTGCGCGACCACGGCATTGAAAACTTTGAACCCCTGATGACACGCATCGACATGGCCAACATCGATGCCATGCTTGAAGCCAGCAAGGATAGTCTCGTGACAGAAGAAACAAACACATCACCTTCACCAGCCAATGCGAATACCCCGTTGGGCAAGGACCCGGTCAGTGCGGAAATCGAATTTCCGGATTTTGCCAAGGTGGACCTGCGTATTGTCAAAATCATCCATGCCGAACACGTGGAAGGCGCCGACAAACTGCTCAAGCTGACCCTGAGTCTCGGTGCCGGTGACGACGGTGAGGACGTAGTCCGCACGGTGTTTTCCGGCATCAAGTCAGCCTATGACCCGGACAAACTGATTGGTATGCACACCGTCATGGTGGCCAACCTGAAGCCGCGCAAGATGAAATTCGGACTCTCCGAGGGCATGATCCTGGCCAGCGGTGAAGGCGATCGCATCTACCTCCTGGAGCCCCATGAGGGCGCCGAGCCGGGCACACGGGTTACCTGACCTATCGGCGTTCACTGCCGGGTGATGACCCGGTGATACTTTGCCGAAGTACCGGCAACGTCAATTCCTGAAATGATGCCAGGGGAAGCCCTTTACGCGCCGTGATCCGGTAGGCTGTGTCTGGCGTGTCGTTGATTGCCAGTGCAAGGCGAAACCGGTCATCAATGCTCATCTGCCAGAATTGCCAGGCCCGGGGATCATCTTCAAGAGGCCCTGAAAAGGCAATGCTGATTGCCGAGTCAGTAAAGCCGAAACTGAAATAGCGCAACGGCGTATGCAGGCCGGTACCGCACCCTTTCACGTAGGCTTCCTTGAGGGTCCAGAGATCGAAAAAGCGCTCGTTCCATAATTCAACCGGCAACTCGTACAGCGCACTGGCTTCGGCGGGTGAAAAATAGCGCTCGGTGAGTTTGGCCACATCGGCGACCCGGTTTACGTATTCCACGTCAACGCCCAGCGGGGCGCCGGTGGTTACGGCCAGCACGATCATGCCCCGGGTGTGGGTCAGGTTGAATTGCAGTGGACTCTCATGGGCCAGGCAGGGTTTGCCATGGGCTGTCTGGCTGAATACCAGGCTGGCCGGGTCCTGCTCCAGGTATTGACCCAGTACCGTGCGTACCAGTGCCCGGGCAACCAGGAACTGGTGGCGATCATGGGGAAAGACGAAACGCTGGTGACGCCCGGTTTCCATGGGGCTTAACAAGGCCAGGTACTGCTCCAGCAAACCCGGGTCTGACACGTCCCTGTCATCTACCAGCCAGAGCTCAATATCAGTGGGGGCAGGATCCGGCATGGCAGGAGTCTCTCATTATTGTCATAATTGTGCTACTCAAACTCGATTGTATTCTCAGGAAACCTTATGCGAATTTTACACACCATGATCCGGGTTGCTGACCTGGACAAGTCCCTTGATTTTTACACCAATATTTTCGGCATGCAGCTGCTGCGCAAAAAAGATTTTCCTGAAGGAAAATTCACCCTCGCCTTCGTCGGCTACGGTTCCGAGGATGACAATGCCGTCATCGAGCTGACCCATAACTGGGACACGGACAGCTATGACATGGGCAATGCCTTTGGTCATATCGCTATCAGCGTGGAAGATGCCTACAAGGCCTGTGATGAAATCACTGCCAAGGGTGGCGACGTGGTACGCCCGGCTGGCCCGATGAAACATGGCGGCTCTGTTATTGCTTTCGTGAAGGATCCCGACGGTTACATGATCGAACTGATCGAAGGCAAGTAACGCCTTCTGAGCTGATCAGAGGATCCCTGGGCCATGGCCGACATTCTTCTCATTCTCGTCGGCGCCGTGCTGGTCAACAATTTTGTCCTGACCCAGTTCCTGGGGCTGTGCCCTTTCATGGGTGTTTCGGGCAAGGTGGAAACCGCTATCGGCATGTCGGCGGCCACGCTGTTCGTGCTGACACTGGCTTCTGCCTGCAGTTACCTGGTATTCCACTACCTGCTGATGCCACTTGGCCTGGAATACCTGCGCACCATTGCCTTCATTGTCGTGATTGCGGCAGTAGTGAGCATGACCGAAATGATCATGCATCGCACCAGCCCCCTGCTCTATCGCATCCTGGGCATTTTCCTGCCACTGATCACGTCCAACTGCGCTGTTCTGGGTGTTGCCCTGCTCAACATCAACCAGTCACATAACTTTGCCGAATCGGTGTTCTATGGCTTCGGCGC
>CAZROW010000148.1:0-2982 GCA_964601805.1 uncultured Enterobacteriaceae bacterium | reverse complement strand
CTTGTCCCTTGTCCCTTGCTCCTAATCCCCTGAATAACTACACCCACTCGTACAGGTTTCACTGATATTGATTCGAACCAGGGGCGGCAGCAGGGGCTTGAGGCGCTTCCAGAGCCAGATGGCGATGTGCTCACTGGTGGGGTTTTCAAGACCGGGTATGTCATTCAGGTAATAGTGGTCCAGTTCCCGGATGACGGGCTCCACGACACTGGCCAGGTCGGCAAAGTCCATAATCCAGCCCAGTTCAGCATCCGGCTCACCGGCTATATGGACTTCGGCACTGTAGGAATGGCCATGCAGGCGGGCGCATTTATGCCCATCCGGAACATGGGGTAAACGGTGCGCGGCTTCAAAGGTAAAACGCTTGAAAATTTCCATGGCTGTCAGGGTACTGGACGATGCGGCGTGATGGTAACCAGTGCCCACTGTCATGTACAGTGCTTTTGCTTATAATGCAGGAAATGGCAGGCAAGTGACGCATGAGTATTCCCTCAGTTATCCTGAAAACCCTGACAAAGATCAAAGTAGCTCTCCTCAAGGGCTCCCGTTTGCCGGTTTTTCTTGGTCTGCTGGGTACCGTCCTGACTATTATTTTTTATGTCAGCGACCAACCTTTCCTCAGTAATTTTCTTACGCGCATGGACAACCTGGTCTATGACCAGCGTTTTGAATTCATGCTGGAACCCCCGCCAGAAAGTGAACACAGTATTGTCATAATCGACGTGAACCAGCAAAGCCTGGCCGAAATAGGTCAATGGCCCTGGTCACGGCGCTTGCTGGGTAGCCTGGTTGAAGAGCTCAGCAATTACGGCGCACTGGTCGTCGGCTGGGATTTCCTGTTTCCAGAATATGAACGCAACGCCACGGGCGAATTACGCCAGGCCATTGAATCCGGCAGTGGTAGTGGTTTTGAAGATATTCTGCCGAGACTGACCGAGCTTCAGGATATCCTGGATGGTGACAAGGCGTTTGCTGAGAGCATGCAAGTAACGGATGCGGTACTGGGATTTTCGTTCAAGCCAAATGACTTCCTGCAGTACGGCACATTGCCAGAGCCCATCATTGAAATCAGTGAAGTGTTATCAAGCAGTCTTGCCATTGACAATATGCAGGGCTACGAGGGCAACGTGGATCTGCTGCAAAACGCTGCCCGTGGTGGTGGCTTCATTGATAACCTGCCTGACATTGATGGCGTAATCAGGCGTTCCCCGCTGGTTTTACGTTACCAGGATGACCTGTATCCTTCACTGGCACTGGATATGGCCAGGCTGTATTACTTTGAGGAGAATTTCAGTCTTGAAACAGAACCAGTGCCGGGTACAGCGCGACGGGAAATCACCGGCATCAAGATGGGCCAGGTATTTATTCCTACCGACCGGTTCGGGCAGGTGATTGTTCCCTACATCGGAGAGTCGCAACTGGGCAGGGGAAATACCTTTACCTACATCAGCGCCATTGATGTGCTCAATGGCACGCTCGATGCAGATGAAGAAGAAGCCCTGTTCAACAGCCTGGTCTTTATCGGTTCCACAGCAACGGGCCTTTTCGATCTGCGCTCCACGCCCATGGAAAATATTTACCCGGGAGTGGAGGTGCACGCCAATATTCTCAACGCCATTCTCAATTCTGCGCCAACGTTTACTATCAATAACTCTGGCGATGCCACCGAAAGTGAGAATGACAGTGCCATCAACGCCATGATTTCCGATCTGACGGCTTCCCAGCTGGCACCGTTTCCTTCGAAGCCTGACTGGGAACGGGGGGCGGTTATCACTATCCTGATTGTGGCCGGCCTTTTTCTGACATTCGTCTATCCGCTGCTGGGTCCAGCCCTGCTGATGGTCTCCAGTCTGACCTTTATGCTGGGCCTTACAGCGCTGAACTTCAAACTATGGGCTGACTACAAGCTTGATATATCGCTGGTGATTATTCTCTTTCTTATTCTGCTGTTGACTGCCATCAACCTGACTTACGGTTTCCTGAAGGAGGGCCTGAGCAAGCGTGCGATCAAGGGCATGTTTGACCAGTATGTGCCGCCGGCCCATATTGATGCCATGCTGAACGATCCCGAGAATTACAACTTCGAGGGTGAGAGCAAGGAACTCAGCGTGCTGTTTTCGGATATCCGAAATTTCACCAATATTTCCGAGACACTGAGCGCGACCGAGTTGAAAACCATGCTCAATGATTTTTTTACACCGATTACCGGCATCATTTTCGACTACCAGGGCACCATCGACAAATATGTGGGCGACATGGTGATGGCATTCTGGGGAGCACCATTGGATGATCCCGACCACCGCAAACATGCTGTCCAGGCAGCCCTGGCCATGCTGGAAAAAGTGGAGGAGCTGAAGCAGGAGTTTCTCGCCAGAGGGTTTCCAGAGGTCAATATCGGGGTTGGCATCAATTCCGGGCAAATGAACGTGGGGGACATGGGCTCCACTTACCGGCGCTCCTACACTGTTCTCGGTGATGCGGTAAACCTGGGCTCTCGCCTGGAGGGGATCACCAAGGTCTATGGCGTGAAATTGCTCATTGGCGAGGAGACCCATGATCACCTGGAGGGATTCCTGTGCAGGTTGGTGGACAAGGTCCAGGTAAAAGGCAAGGATGAATCGATCCGTATTTACCAGCCCTTGTGTGTTGAATCGGAAGCCTCGGAAGAGCTGTTGGGACTGGTTGACGAGTATCACCGTGCCCACAAGAAATACGTGGAGCAGCACTGGGATGAGGCGGAAAGGATGTTCAGGCGCCTCAAGGAAAGGGATCCGGAAACCAGGCTTTATGACGTCTACCTGGAGCGTATTCCGGACCTGAGAAGCCAGGATCTGGAGCCCGACTGGGACGGGACTTTCCGCCACACCACGAAGTAGTAAATCCGTGGGCTGGCGAGGCTTTTCCTTTATTGACATGAATCCATAAGAGGGTAAAATGCGCAGCCTTAGCGCTTTGGGTGAATAGCTCAGCTGGGAGAGCGTC
>CAZROW010000147.1:0-2987 GCA_964601805.1 uncultured Enterobacteriaceae bacterium | reverse complement strand
GTCGCGGCATCATGCTGGACGGTGTGCCTACTGACATCCTCAGCTCCATGACGGTCTACAAGACCCTGACCCCGAACCTGGATGCCGACACCATCGGAGGGGCTATTGATCTGGAAACCATTTCCGCGTTTTCCTATGACGAGCGCAACATCCGCATCAAGGCGGAGACTTCCCACAACGAGTTGACTGGGGACTCCAGTAACCCGGTGCTCTCTGCCACCTATACTGACCGTTTCGCCATGGCTGATGGCGAACTGGGCGTGGCCGTGGTCCTGAGTGACCAGACCCGCCATATCCTGGCCCAGAACAATGAAGCCGGCGGCTGGGGTGATGTCGCCCCTAATGACGATTATGAAATGCGCTATTACGACCTGGAGCGCGAGCGCGAAGGCCTGGTCCTGAACCTGGATTACCGCACCGCCGGCGGCCAGATGTTTTATGCCCACATGTTCCGCAACGAGTACCTCGACACAGAATACCGCGGCAAGTGGGAAACCCGTGACACCCTCGAAGACAACGAGCCGACCATCAATGGCAGCACGTTTACCTATGCCACCAGCCGTTTCGATACTGAAGCCCGCTGGCGCCCTGAAAAGCGCGAAATCAATGCTGCCCAGATCGGTACGGAGTGGCAGCTGGACAACGGCAGCAACATCACCTTTGAAATTTTCGGCTCCCGCGCCGAGCAGGATGATACCGAGAAGTATGCGGCCATCTATCGCAGTGACGAGCTGGATATTCCGCTGACCTATGACAACAGCAACCCCAGGCAACCGGTGTTGTCCTACCCGAACGAATTCCTGGACCCGGGTATTTTCGGCCTGAAAGTGTTCGAGCATGAAATTGCCCTGACCACCGACCGTGATGTGGGGGCCAAGTTTGACATGACCTGGGCCTTCAATGCCGACACGGAAATCCAGTACGGTGCCAAGTACCGGCAGCGTGAGAAGCGTAACAATTTCAATTTCTGTGGCTATGAACCGATTGACGATTACCCGCTGACGGATGCCAACAGCACCATCATCGGGCCCTACCTGGCCAGCGTTCACGGGCCGGCTCCGACCACGGCGCATGTGCGCTCACTGGTTGGCCAGCGCGGCACCGGTTTCACCTCTCTGAGTGACGGTACGACCTGTCCGTCTCCGGGCGCCCTGTTTGAGTTCAGTGGTGACGAGGAAGAAGAGTCCATTGCCGCCGACTGGGCCACCGATGAGGACATCCTGTCTCTCTATGCCATGGGGACCACCATCACCGGTAAGGCCACCTGGGTCTACGGTGTGCGTTATGAAGACACCAGCGCGACCTATGCCGGCAAGAACTGGAACGAAGACCTGCTCTATACCGGCGCTGTCTCCTATGACAATGACTACGACTTCTGGGCACCTTCACTGAACGTGAAGTTTGATATCAGTGACACCCAGGTAGCCCGATTTGGTGCCTTCCGCTCGCTGGTACGTCCCGGCTTCCAGCAGTCCGCTGCCGGCGCCATCATCAACCTGGATGACATGGAAATCGAAGGCGGTAACCCCGAGCTGAATCCGACCGTGGCGTGGAACTTCGACCTGACCTACGAGTTCTACCTGGGTAACGAAACCTTCCTGGGAGCCGGTGTGTTCTACAAGGATATTCAGGATTCGATTGTCGAGGTGGAGCGCCAGGACGCCGTGTTGCGCGGCCAGACCTGGACCGAAGCTGGCACCTTCGTGAATGCCGATGACAGCAGTATCATGGGTTTCGAGCTGTCGTTCCAGACGGCCTGGGAAAACGGCATGCTGTTCGTGGTCAACTACACCCACACCGATGGCGAAACCGATCTGCCGGCCGATGCCGCCAACGGCCAGCGTACGATCCCGTACTTCAAGCAGGCCGAAAACACCGCCAACGTGGTACTGGGCTTTGACAAGAATGCCTGGGATATCCGCCTGGCCGCCAACTACCGTGATGATTACCTGGATGAGGTCGGTGATGACGCCCTGACCGATCGCTACACCGGCGATCACATGCAGGTCGATCTGACGGTGAAGTACCAGCTCAACGACAATCTGTTGATCAATGCCGCCGCATTGAACTTGAACGATCGTCCCGAGTATTACTACTTCGGCAACGGTGCCCGCCTGTCCCAGTACGATGAATATGGTTCCACGTTCATCTTGGGCATGCGCTACCAGTTCTGACCATTCCCCCTACAGTACTTTCCCGCCTATCACTGCCCCCCCCCTTCTGGCAGTCGTTGGCGGGAGAGTCTGTTTCCGGAGTTTGAATGAAAGCGATTTGCCTGACCCTGCTGCTGGTGTTGCTGGCAGCCTGTGAAAATCCCTACTTCATCCGCCAGGATGCCGCCATCGTGTACCCGGTACTGGAAACCACCCCTGTGGCCAGCGCCGACGATGCCGCCGATGATCCGGCCATCTGGATCCACCCGGTGGATGTCTCCCGCAGCCTGATCCTGGGCACCGACAAGCAGCGTGGCCTGGCGGTCTACAACCTGCAGGGTGAGCAGGTGCAGTTCCTGGAGCGCGGCCGGCTCAACAATGTCGATCTGCGTCCGGGAGTCCGTACTGAAAACGGTTTGGTAACCCTGGCCGTAGCCACCAACCGCACTGACATCAGCCTGGATATTTTCCGTATCAGCGACACGGGCAGTGTCAGTTTCCTGATGGCGGTGCCTTTGTCGATGGTGGACCCTTACGGTGTGTGTATGGGACTGGATGGCAATGGTGGCGCCCATGTCTTTGCCAACAGCCGTGAGTTTGAATATGAACACTGGCACCTGAATCCCGGCAACCGGCTGGCGCCTGAGTTAGTGGCGTCCTGGCACCTGGCATCCGGGCCGGAAGGCTGCGCGGTGGATGACCTGACCCAGACCCTATACCTGGGGGAAGAGGAATACGGTGTCTGGATGATGCCGGCTGACGGGCGCCGGGCCGGCGAGATGACGGTGCTGGAAGAAAATGCCGCCGGTCACCTGGTCGCGGACGTGGAAGGCA
>CAZROW010000146.1:0-3008 GCA_964601805.1 uncultured Enterobacteriaceae bacterium | reverse complement strand
TTGTTTGCATTGATAACTCCCAAAATTTTCCCATCCAACAATCACGTTAAGTGTACTATTTCGTAAAAAAAATGATAGGCTAAATGTGTAATAAATATGACGATAGCGTTCGCGCTACATATTTGTAACCTACTGATTAATATAGATTAAAATTTACCGAGTACAATCCTGTTGCAAGCAGTTTTCCTGGTCAGGCCCGGCCTGAATCCACCTTTTTCACACCGCAGATGTTGTCAGTCCGCCTGGCATAAGAGGCCGCAATAAATGACAGTCGATTTCCTGATCTGCGGAACACAAAAAGGGGGGACCTCCGCACTTGATGCCTATTGTCGACAGCACCCCGAATTACTTTTGCCGGCTGAAAAAGAGCTGCACTTTTTTGACGATGAAACCCGGTTTTCCGGCCTGGAAGCTGATTATTCGCACTATCATCAGCACTTTCCCAAGGCTGTGGCGGGCAAGCTGCGTGGAGAAAGTACGCCGGTTTACATGTACTGGCCTAATGCCGCGGCACGTATCCAGCGCTACAACCCGGATATGAAACTCATCGTGTTACTGCGCAATCCTGTTGAACGTGCCTACTCGCACTGGCAAATGGAAAGCACGCGGGGGCATGAGAGTTTGTCATTCAGCGAAGCCATACGCACTGAAGACAGTCGACTTTCAGGCGGCAGTAGTGAGGACAAAAGGGTGTATTCCTACATTGACCGGGGACGCTATCAATCACAGCTGGAAAACCTGTGGGCCCTGTTTGGTCGGGAACAGGTACTGGTGTTGTTCAGTGAAGACTTGCGCCGTGTACGTGATGAGGTCCTGACCAGCGTGAGTGAATTTCTTGGTATAGCGCCGTTTCCCGGACTCAGTGAGCAGACGGTGAACAGCCAGACCTATGCCAGCCCCATGAACCCGAATGACAGGGACTACCTCCAGGCCCTGTTAGCCAGTGATATTGCCGCGCTGGAATCGATGCTGGGCGTTGACCTGGGACACTGGCAATGAGTTGGATAGACATAACCCGGGACGGTGTTTATGCTTGATTGTTACACCGTCTCATTCATAACAACAATACCTTGGCGATAAGGAGCTTTTCACCATGCAGTTAGTACTTCCGCCGGGAATCACTGGCAGTGAGTTTGACAGGGCGCTGCAGGATTTTCGCGCTGTTGTCGGCGACGACTGGGTCTTTGCCACGGACCAGGATCGCGATACCTACCTCGATCATTTCGGCTTTGACCAGGCTGCCCACGTGGGCTCTGCTGCAGTGGCGCCGGAAACAGCTGAACAGGTACGCGATATTGTCCGTCTTGCCAATACGCACAATATTCCCCTGTGGCCAATCAGTCGTGGCAAGAATTTTGGTTACGGCAGTGCTGCTCCGGTCGTATCGGGCTCCATTGTGCTTGATATGTCCCGTATGAAAAAAATCAGCATGGATGTGGAAAACGGTACGGTCATGCTGGAGCCCGGTGTGGGCTTCTACGATTTATTTGATTATGTCGAGGAAAATGATATTCCCTACTGGATATCACCCATCGGCAATTCATGGGGCTCGGTTGCCGGTAACGCCCTGGATCGGGGTGTTGGCTATACCCCTTACGGTGACCATGCAGATCGACTCTGTGGCATGGAAGTTGTGCTTCCCGATGGTGACCTGGTACGCACAGGCATGGGCGCCATGTCTGACTCACCCAGCTGGAACCTGCATCCCTACGGTTTTGGGCCTCACTGGGACCAGATGTTTGTCCAGTCAAACTTTGGCATTGTGACCAAGCTTGGCATGTGGCTGATGCCCAAGCCGGAAACCGTAGTCAGCCTGGATATGGAACTGGACCGGGCCGATGACCTTGGCTGGGCTATTGATACGCTGGCGCCGATGCGGCGCTCCGGTTTGATCCAGCAATCTCCCTCCATCGGTAACTGGTTGCGTGCTGCTGCAGTGTTGACCAATCGCAGTGACTGGTATGACGGTGAAGGCGCCTTGCCGGAAAGTGTCATTGATGCCATCCGTGCCCAGTTCGGGCTGGGTTGGTGGAGTATCAACCTGCGTTTTTACGGTTACGAGGAAATCACCACCGCGACAGCTGAAAAAGTGAAAAGCATTTTTGCTTCCCGGACCTCCTATGACATGCGACAGGGTATCTGGCGTGAAGGGGAGCCTCGTGAAATGCAGCCTTTCGCCGGTATTCCCATCACCTTTCCCTTGCAGAATGTTTCCTGGCACGGTGGTCGCGGTGCCCATGTCGGGTTCTCACCGGCACTGCCGCAGTCCGGTGATGCGGCGCTGGCGCAATTTCGTCGCACCTTTGCCCGCTACAATGAATTTGGCATGGACTACCATGGTTCATTCGCCCTGGCAGAGCGCCATATCACCAATGTGAACCAGGTGCTGTTCAACAAGGATGATCCTGACATGGTCGATAGGGTCGATCGTTTTTTCCGTGCCCTGGTGGATGATGCCGGTGAGCATCGCTATGGCGAGTACCGGGCGCATATTGAATACATGGACCTGATCGCCGATACCTATGACTTCAACGATCACGCACTGCGCCGGTTAAACGAGAAGGTCAAGGATGTGCTGGACCCCAATGGTGTTCTGGCGCCGGGTAAAAGCGGTATCTGGCCTGCGGCATACCGCAACAGGAGGAACCCGGCATGATGAAAATGTTAATGACGGGAATTGCCTTGCTGGCCACAATTGCCTTGCCTGCCTGTGCCCAGGATGACTGGATTTCACTGGAGAAAACCACGGGCAGCGGACTGTTCCGGGAAAAGTGTGGTATGTGCCACAGGGCAGGGGGCATGGGTACCGGGATCCTGGGGCGTCGTCTTGCGCCTGAACAGGCCTTGCTGGAAAACCGTAACGATTTACAGGGACCCTATATTAAAACCGTTGTACGAAATGGCTTTGGTGTCATGTTTCCGCTCAGCAGGGGGGAAGTCAGTGATGCGCAGCTCGACATGATTGCGGCCTATCTGGCCTCTGATATGAGTAGTAGTAGCAATGAATA
>CAZROW010000145.1:0-3023 GCA_964601805.1 uncultured Enterobacteriaceae bacterium | reverse complement strand
GGATTGAAACCATGGTGTGGTTCTACCGCACTAAAGCCTCGAGCAGGAGTGCAAATGAATTTAAAACCAGGACACTACCTTAATTAGCGAGACACTGATAACTTAGTATCTTTCATCAAGCATCCAGGGGGAGCTGATGTCCAATCTTTTGCCACGTCTGTTGCTGATCGCATCCACACTCTTCTTGTCCGCTTCACCAGCCTGGGCCCATCACAGCTGGGCGCCCTACGACCTGGAGTCAGAAGTGACACTGGAGGGGCAGATCATTGAATACAAATGGGCCAACCCGCATACCTACATTCAGTTGCAAACAACGAGCGCAGACGGCGCCAGCCAGGTGTGGCAGATAGAAGCGTCCTCTGCAGTGGTCATGCGCAATCGAGGCTGGGCCTCCGATACCGTCGCCGTGGGAGACCGGGTCACCATCTTCGCCAATCCCTCCAGTAATCCGAACCAGACCATGGGATTAGGGGCCCGACTGATAACACCCGACAATATGCTGCTGGAAATGCGCCAGGTCAACAGCGGCGCGCCGGTTGTCGTCGTACCTGAGAAGGGGTCGGAAAGCCTGGCCGGAAAGTGGCGCACTACCTCCAACCCAGAAGTCAGCAGACATTTTTTCTTCTTCGAACCAACGGACTGGCCACTGACTGAAGCGGGCTTGCGCGCCCATGCGACCTTCGAGAACGCAGACAACCCGGGCAAGAACTGCGTTGCCTATGCGTCGCCGTTCCTGATGATCATCGGTGATGCAAAAACCATTACGCTTGGTGAGGATGAGATCATCATTCGTACTGAGCTTGAGATTGCCGAGAGAATTATTCATATGAACGAGACCTCCCATGAGGGCATTGAGCCTTCAGTGCAGGGCCATTCGATCGGGCACTGGGAAGGCGATGTACTGGTGGTCGACACAGCGCGGTTTGCCGAACATGGCATGGGCAATGCACAGAAACTGCCGTCAGGGCCGGACAAGCACCTCACAGAGCGCTTCCAACTGAGCCAGGACGGTACAAGTATCACTTACAGTTTCGAGATGACAGACCCAACCTACCTGACCGCGCCAATCAGTTATGAGATGGAGTGGGTCTACGCCCCTGACTTCGAGATGATTCAAATGCCTTGTGATCCGGAAAGCGCCCAACGGTATCTGGAATTGCCGGAGAGCTTTCTTGAAGAGTAAAAGACTTTAATCAAAGATGACCGGGTAACTTGAAAATTAAATTACCCTGCCCCCCTTTGATTTCCTTCATTAGCGAAGGTATGTAGGCAGAACGAAGAGAACGAAAAAAACATACAGCAGTAACGAGGCAAGAAAAACTCCAATTATCCTGTTCTTTCTCTTCTTTTTTTTCTTCCAGTGCATGCAGATAATCTTGCAGCTCATGATCTTCAATAGATCCGCAATGAGGACATCTGTCCTCTTCTTCAGCATAGTCCAGGTGGCACCGCGCGCAATTTCTGGTGGGTGTGGATTTTGCGTAACGTGTCCAGGATAAACCTATATTTCCCCAACCCATCATCTTCTCCTTGCAGAGGCAAAATATGTCATGTCACCTGGCATGACGGCTGCGCCAGGAACAAAGGGACTATTCCTTTCAACCAGGCCTTTCAATCAGGAATTTTTCTGACCTGACTTGATAAACCTGAAAATGCTCCATGCTGTCACAATTATCGCTGCAATCATGATGGTGCCAAGCATCATGGGAGTATTCAACAGCTGAAACATTTCAATGCCGGACAATCCCAGAATCAACAGAAGCCACAAAACCAGCATGAGGGCAGAAGACCAATTCATTATGCCGGTCTGAGCAACTTTTCTGGTGTCATCTTGAGTTTTTGGTTCAGTGCTCATAGTTAATTCCTGGCCTGCAGTGTGCTATTTGTCTGTTAGGGTGCCAGAATCAAACGAGTAATCAAAGCAAAATTCAATTACTCTGCCCCCCTTTGATTCCATTTGTTCAGGACGCCGAACCGGTCCCGGCCGGCTTGATGACGCGAATCAGCGTAATGGCAGTAAAGACTGCCGCAATCACACCGGCCGCCCCCGCGAAGGGCACCACGCCCAGACCCAGCATCATGGCGGCAACATTGAGCAACAGTGCACCCAGTCCGGCAAGCCCGGTTACCAAACCGATAATGCGCCACACGCCACCGGTGATGGTCTGCCATAGCTCTTTGCCCAGCGTAATGGCTGCCACACCCAGGGCAGCCTTGGCCGCGAAGTAGAGAAAGAAGGACATGCGCAGGACGGGAAAGAAAACAGGGTTCGGTGGCTCTTCACCGCCGTAACCCAGCTGGTAAAACATGGTCAGCCCCATGCCGGTCTGGATCACGTTAAAAATACCACTTACGGCCAGACAGCCCCCAAGCAGCGGATTGTGTTTCACGATCATGAAGGAAAACAGTGCTACAACTAACGCAGAAAGCGTCTCAATACGCCAGATAGGATAAGCGACAGGCTGGTTTCCACCACCGCCGAGAATGACATACATCAACTGCGTTATTACCGTCACGACAAGAGCGGCCGCTATCATTTTCGCTGCGTGACTGGAGTCGATTTTCATCTTTCGTTTTCCTTGAACCACAGGAGCAATTATTTACTCAGCAGTCAGGGCCAGGCTGAAAGTGCGCAGCGTACGGCGGCTGATTTTCCACAGGCCGTTGGCAAACACAAGCTCCATATGATCATGCCCCTGTTCATGGGGTACAGGGGCAAGATTGGGGTCCACATTGAGCATGCCGGTATAAATCAGGTCAATCACTGCCTGGTTACCATTGATATGTATTCTTGGAATTGCCGGCTGAAAAACCAGCCTGCCGCCTGGCCCGAGCCCAAGGGCATAGACCGCTTCGATTTCGTCCAGGCCGTTATAGACATTGCCATTGACATCAAAGACTGCACCTTCGGCCCAGAACTCGGTGATATCTTCCTCTCCTACGTTGGCCAGGCCCCAGTAATAGTCGTTGATGAAATCTTCCACCTGGATACGGGCCAGCAAGGTATCGCTGGTAGTTTGAAC
>CAZROW010000144.1:0-3038 GCA_964601805.1 uncultured Enterobacteriaceae bacterium | reverse complement strand
CTTGCCTCTTGCCCCGGTCCCCGTCAGGGCGCCGAGATCAGCATGGCTGCACGGTTGCAGCGTGCCGCCATGATGAAGTCATTGCGCTGCAGGCCGCCGGTGACATGGGTCCACCAGGTGACGGTCAGTTTGCCCCACTGGATATGCATTTCCGGATGGTGGTTTTCCTGCTCGGCAATACAACCGATTTTATGGCACAGGTCGATCAGCATCAGGTAGTCACGGAATTCGAATTCCCGCTCCAGTTTCTCGGAGCCATCGTCCTGAATAATCTTCCAACCGGGAACCTTGTCCAGCATGGCTTGTACGTCTGCCGGGTCCATGGCGGGGTCGCCCTTTTTGCTCAGGACAATTTTTTCGTCAGCAAGATTGCTCATGGTTACTCCTTATCCTTCAAGACGGCAGCGGTCAGGCGTGAGACGCAGACCAGTTTGTTTTCGGCATCCACGATGTTGATTTCCACCACCACGGTTGTGCGGCCCACGTGCACGGGGCGGGCGGTGCCGGTCACCATGGGCGGTTTGCCGGGCCTGACATGGTTGGCATTGATATCCAGCCCGACGATATGAAAGCCGGGTTCGGTGCACAAGTTGGCTGCCACGCTGCCCAGGGTTTCTGCCAGGACCACCGAGGCACCACCATGAATGATGCCCATATGCTGTTGCGTACGATGGTCCACCGGCAAGGTGCCGGTCAGGGTATCTTCACCCAGCTCGGTGATCTCCAGACCGATGTGTTCACACAGGGTGTTTCGGGTCAGCTCCATGATCTGTTCAACCGTGGCCGTTTTTTTCCAGAGTGACAATGCGTGCTCCTTTTATTTCTTATTTCTTAATTGCAGCCCGATGGAAAAAGGGCTGATGTTTTACCGGTTATCCTGTAGACCACCAGGCCTACCCACTCCCGGAACCGGGTATTGAGGCCTGAGAGATTTCCTGCAATGTCCAGGCTGATGCGCATCTGGCTGCCGGGAGCGGTTTCATGATCCACCGGAAAGGGAATGACCGGCCAGTCCTGGGCACAGAATACGCCGACCGAGCGCGGCATGTGGGCAGCCGATGTCACCAGTATCCAGTTTTCACCGGGTTGCGGTTTCACCAGGGCCTTGCTGTTCACGGCGTTTTCCCAGGTGTTGCGTGAATCTCTTTCCAGCTCCAGGCGACGGCGGTCTATGCCCAGTGACTCTAACAGGTAAAGTGCGATATCGGCTTCCCGGTATTCCTGGTCGAGCAATGCTCCGGAACCACCTGTGAAAAGCAATTGTGCGCGGGGATACTGTTGAGCCAGTGTGGCAAACTGCAGGTAGCGTTCGCCGGCAGCGCCGATTTCAGTCTGGTCCCAGATATACGAGCGCAACGGATCCACAGCCCCGCCCAGCACGATGATGCCGTCAATGTCTGCCGGCAACTCGGGGTTGGTGGCAAAGCGGGTTTCAAGTGGCGTGCCGAGCCAGTTGCCAATGGGAAGAAAAGCGATGAGGGTCAGCAGCGCGACACCTGTGCCCAGCAACAGCCGCGCCAGACGTATCCGGTTCAGGAACAGCAGCACCGTGCCGGCCAGTACCATGACAAACAGCAGGTTGGCCGGGGACAACAGAGCCCAGACAATTTTCGACAGGTAAAAAAACAGGGTATTGAGCATAGATGGCCAGGCCGCCGGTATCAGGATTTACAGCGGCAGCCGGGGATTATCGGGCAAGCGGAAGATTATCTCAAACGCGGGTCAGTCGATGCTCTTGATCAGTTCGTCCAGGGACCTGCCGGTCTGTTCAGAACACAGGGTGTGCAGGTCAAGATCATAGACACCGAAGAGCTGATGCAGGGCATTGAGTGTAATGCCCAGTTTCAGCAAGCGCATGATATCCAGGTCGGTGACGGCATGAATCTGCTCCAGAGAGAGCTCGTATTCCCGGCAATAGCCTTCAGGAAAGGCGCGGAAACGTTGCTGGTTTTTTTCACTGAACAGCGAGGTGCAGAACTTGTTGAGCCTGTTGCGCCGGGACAGGGAAGCCTCGCACAGCTGATACAGCGGAATATTGTCCTGATCCGCTTCTTCTCTTGCCTGTGATAGTGATATGACTTTACCCATGGCGGGTATTGTTCAATGAAAGAAACACGGCAGGCAATGCCGTTTCATGCCGTGGTTGATTCAGGTCAACCTGAACGGCAGATTAGTTGGCAGGCAAGGTTATTTGGCGGCGTGGCAGATGGCTTGCAGGCTGTTGTGATCGTTAATATGGATTTCCCGGCCATCCACGTCGATCACGCCTTCTTTTTGCAAGCGGCTGAAGGTACGGCTGACCGTCTCGATGGTCAGGCCCAGGAAATTGCCGATGTCCATGCGTGACATGGGCAGGCGCAGGGAGTTCGGTGACAGGTTGCGGCGACCGTAGCGCCTGGACAGGCTCAGCAGCAAGGTTGCTCCGCGGCCCCGGCGTTCTTCTTGCTCAGTGTCATCATCATCTGGTGATCAGATTCTATCTGCTGGCTCATGAGCTGGAAGAAATGGTGTTGCAACTGGGGAATTTGCAGGGACAACTCCTCGACACGCTCGAAAGGAATTTCGCACACGGTGGAGGTTTCCATGGCCAGCACGTTACAGCCATGCCTGTCGGTCCCGATACCATCGAAACCGAGAATTTCGCCGGGGAGGTAAAACCCGGTGACCTGTTCTATGCCATCGTCGTCGAGCAGGTAGGTTTTGATGGAGCCCGAGCGCACCGCAAAGATGGAGGTAAAGTCATCACCGCTGCGGTAAAGGTGCTCGCCGGCATGAATGGGACGACTGCGGCGGATGATCTCATTGACGCGGTCTATGTCCTTGATATCCATGGCAATAGGCAGGCACAGGCCTTTCAGGTTGCAGTCTGAACAGGAGGACTGGATAAAGCCGTGATCGCAGGCAATGTTATAGGGGTCAGATGACATCAAATTTCTCCACTTCAAGCGCGATTCTACTGCCATAACGGTCCAAGCGAAACCCATATCGACCCGGCTGCGCCGGGAGGGACAAGGGGCAAGGGACAAGGGACAAGGGAC
>CAZROW010000143.1:0-3150 GCA_964601805.1 uncultured Enterobacteriaceae bacterium | reverse complement strand
CGGATGACGGTGCTTCGCACCTCTTCCGGCCTACGCCGTTTCGTTCAGGCCCAACAAGTCGTTCCTTGTCCCTGTCGGCGCAGCCGACTCAAACATCCAGCCTGACAACCACCCCTTCCATGGCCGGGTCCGGTGAAGGGAATCGCTTCATGACTTCGGGATCATGGCCGGGAATGATGCGGTCTGGATCATCAACCAGGCCGCGCATTTTCTGCCAGCCGTCGATCATCTGGCCCACGTCCACCACGATGGGAAATGGCCTGCCTTCATTCATATTGGCGGCGTAATGACTGGCATCCGATGCCAGCACCAGCCAGCCTTTCTGGGTCCACAGGCGTACGACCTGCAGGCCCTTGGTGTGTCCCCCGACATGATGCAGGGAAATATTCGGCGCCAGCTCGGCATCACCGTCATAAAAGGAGACGCGGCCACCATAGACATTGCGTACCATGGCCACCACTTCATCTTCTTCAAAGGCATGCCGGAAAAAGGGATTGGCCATGTAGCGTCCCGTGGCATAGGCCATCTCGCTGTCCTGCAGGTGAAACTGCGCTTTGGGAAACTTGTCGAAATTGCCAATATGGTCGTAGTGCAGATGCGTAATGATGACATCCTCGACCTCACTGGCATCCACGCCCAGCATGGCCAGCCCTTCCGTGGGGCAACGCAGGAATTCCCGCTGGCGTTTGTCGGCGGCGGCCTGGTTAAAACCGGTGTCGATCACCCACGTCTTGCTGTCACTGACCGCGAGCCAGACAAAATAGTCCATGGGCATGCCTGCTTCATGGGGATCACCGCCGAGAAAGTTTTCCGAGGCCTGGCGATCAACGCGGGCATAACGAATGGCATAAACCTTGAAGTGCTCCAGTTCGGCCATTCGAATCAGTCCTTGTCCGCCTGCTCATGTGTAAGCGATTCCAGGTACTTGAACAACTCGGTGTTATCGGCATCAAAACCCAGGTCGGCTTCCGCCTTGTCATAGGTACTGCTGAGCAGGTTGATAAACGCACTGGGCGTGCCTTCCGATGCCGCCAGGTCCACGGCAAAGCGCAGGTCCTTGGCCATCAGTCCCAGGTAAAAACCGGAATTGAAGGTGCGCGGCAAAATGAACTTCGGAAACTTGTCTTCACTGCTGTTGCTGCGCCCGGTAGAGGCATTGATGATATTCACCATGACCTCGGGATCCAGGCCAAATTTTGCCCCGGTGATGACAGCTTCCGATGCCAGTGCCAGGGTGCCGGCAGACAGAAAATTGTTCATGGATTTCATGGCATGCCCGGAAGCCGGACCGCCGGTACGAAACGGCTTGCCCATGACTTCAAAAACGGGACGACAGTCTTCCACCAGGTCTTCCTTGCCGCCTGCCATGATGGCCAGGGTACCCTCTGCCGCCTTGTATTTGCCGCCGGAGACTGGTGCATCAATCAGGTCATAGCCCAGGCCAACCAGTTCTTCACTCAGGGCCCGGGTATCCACCGGTGAGCAGGAACTCATGTCAATGATGACCGCCCCCTGCTTGAGACCGGCAGTAACGTTGTCGCCCTCACCCAGCAGCACTTTGCGCACTGCCTTGCCTTCCGGCAGCATGGTGATGACCAGGTCGGCAGCGCTGCCCAGTGCCTCCAGGGAATCAGCTGAAGCTGCTCCGGTTTCCTGGCAAAACTGCTGCACCACGTCAGCATTCAGGTCTGCCACGGTAAGTGTGTAACCGGCATTGGCCAGGCGTGTGGCCATGGCATAACCCATGTTGCCCAGGCCGACAAAACCGATAGCCGCGGGAGGAGTAAAACTGCTCATAAAGTACCTTTTATACTGTTGCTGTTATTTTGCTCAGGATTATTTTTTACCGTCAATTTCTTCGATGACAGGATTGGCTGAACGGAAGCTGTCCACAGCAGCCGGCACACCACAGTAGACTGCCGCCTGTAAAAATACCGCCGCGATTTCTTCGTTGCTCAGACCATTATTCTTGGCACCGCGGGTATGGACAGCCACTTCATGGCTTTTGCCCAGGGCAGTGAGCATGCCCAGGTTGATCAGGCTGCGATCACGGCGGCTCAATACGCCACGGTTCCAGCCGTCGCCCCAGCAATACTCGTTGAGCAGGTCCTGCAGACCCTGGTTGAAGTCGTTGGCATTGTTCAGTGCGGCATCCACGTATTTGTCGCCAAGTACTTCGCGACGGGTTTTGATACCCAGTTCTTTCAGGGCTGCGCGGGAATCATCAGACATGGTTTTCTCCTGGTTGGCATTAGTATTCAAAGGCGTGCATCATAACAAAAATGCATAGTATGCAGCGAAGCTTTAATAGAGGGCGAAAAATTAAAAATACCGGTTTTCCGCCTTGTTTAAGATCAGAACCAGGTATTTGGAGCAATCATGGACACAAATCCCTTCAATCTCAACAACAAGACAGTCGTCATTACCGGCGGTGCTTCCGGTATTGGTGCCGCCAGCGCAGAACTTTTTGCCTCGGTGGGAGCAAAGGTTTTTGTCAGCGACATTAACCTGGATGCCTGCAGGGAGCGCCATGCCAAATCGGACTTTGCCAAGCAAATCATCGTGGGTCATTGTGATGTGGCCAGCAAGCAAAGCATTGATGACTATATTGCCAGTGTGCTGGCAGACAGTGGAGTGGATGTCCTGTTCAACAATGCCGGTGCCGGCATGGTGGGCAGGATAGAACAGACCTCTGAAGAAGACTTTGATCGCCTTTACAACGTCAACGTGAAAGGCGTCTTCCACATGACCAGTGCCCTGATGCCCCACTTCCTGGAAAAAAAGGCCGGCAACATCGTCAACATGGCCAGTATCTGCGGCGTCATAGGCGTGCCGGACCGCTTTGCCTACTGCGCCACCAAGTTCGCCATTGTCGGCATGACCAAGGCCATGGCCATGGACCATGCCAAGGACAATATCCGTGTCAATTGCATCTGCCCGGGACGCATTGCCACCCCTTTCATGCTGGACCGCATCAATGAGTATCCCGACCCCGAAGCCATACGTGCCGACATGGATGCCAGCCAACCCATGGGGCGCATGGGAGAGCCGAAAGAAGTCGCCACAGTCGCCCTGTACCTGGCATCCGATGCTTCAGGGTTTGTGACCGGTGCGTGTGAAAGTGTGGATGGGGGGTGGTTTGCGGGGTAA
>CAZROW010000142.1:0-3177 GCA_964601805.1 uncultured Enterobacteriaceae bacterium | reverse complement strand
TTCGCAAGGAACTCGACACCACGATGGCGTTGTGCGGTGAACGGCTGATCAGCAATGTCGGTCTGCACAACCTGTACAACAAGCCGTCCTGACGAGGCACCGCTAACGCGCCAGATACCGGGGTGTGCGCAAGGCACGCTTGCGGCTTCCGGTCACGGTGCTGTCGGCAATATGGTGCAGGGACTTTGCCAGCAGCTCCGCGATGCGGTATTCGATGCTGTCACGCTTGATGTCTTACGCATAGTTTTTGATATCTCGCGTTTCAATGCGGTACAGCTTTTCCTGCCATGCAGCCACGGTGACCAGTATTGAATGTATATTGAAAAGGTCGCTGGTCTGACCGCCGCGGCGTGGATTCCAAGTAATGTTGTTTACCTTGATTTTCTGGTCAGAAAAAGCCTTGCGTATCGCCATGTTGATGCACCAGACCTTCAGGTAGAGATTGTCGGCTTCTGTGTCCGCATGGTGGTCTTTCTCGAAATCAAAAGTCATGTCAGCAATACTTTTGGAATACGCCATTCGTGTCGGCCTGATGTGGTTAGCGCTTGCCCGGGAAAAAACGGGCAGGGATTTGAATTCTAAAGTTGGGAAATCCTTGTACAGCTTTTTTGTCTCGCACCGTATAAAAAGCCTTAATGCAATTCTGCTGGCAGATTGTCATCCTGGCTCAGAGGCCAAGGGCATTCGCCAGGTGCTGGCCGATCTTGTCGTGCCGGGCAGGTGACCAGGCGATGGTTTCGCAGCCATTGAATTGCGCCACCTACGTCAGTTTTTTTGCCAATCCATTGATAAAGGCATTCAGGTCGGTCAAGGGCTTTTCAAGATGGAGGCTGCGCAGGATGAAGGTGCTGTTTTTGCGGTCCGCTTTTGGGTCGAGTCGTCCCACGTTGTCTGTGCCGTGGAGAATAGGCAGGCAGCAGTAGCCAAACTGCCGTTTTGCTGACCGGACAAAGCATTCGATCTGGTACTGGCGGTCAAACAGTGCCTGGATGCGTTTGCGCTTGATCACGGCATTGTCGAATGGCGACAGCAAATGAACATGCTTGCTGATCCGCGTGCCGGCCAGTGCTTCGAGGTTTGCCTGCGTCGTGTACCAGGTGCCTGGCAGTTGATCTACCGTGATGGCGATGACTTCTCCCATATCCAGCATGTCCTTTAAGGTGTTTCTGACACCGGCCTTGTGCCCCTTGCGCAGGTAGCTGAATTCAACCTCAGCGGCCAGGCCGTGCGCCTTCAGGGTAGAGAGGATGAGATAGCGGTGGAATTCCTCATCCGTGGGCATGGCGGTATCAATGCCGGCGGGTATCACAGGCTCTGGCAGATCATAAAACTTCTGGAAACCGACCCTGTGGCTGGCCATCAGCTTGCCTTCGATGAACAGCGGTTCCAGGGCAATCTTTGCCGGCTTCCAGTTCCAGCCCCAGTGCTCGTCACGTGCCCCGTCATGGTCAAAGTCTCGGGCCATGAGGGGACCTTCATCCCGGATGCGTGCCAGTACGCGGGCCATGGCCCTAGGATCCGGTTTGCGCCAGTGTTGAACACCGCTGGCGATGGTCTGCATGTAAGGCAGGCAATACCGGTAATCCTGCATGGGCAGGTAGGCAGCGGCATGCGACCCGTATTCCAGGATGCGGCGTTCTTTCAGTAGCGCATCCAAATGAGATTTCCGATAGGAAGGCACGCGCGTCCAGAAGGCGTGATGATGGGAGCAGTTGATGACCGATATCGTGTCGATCTGGATATAACCCAGCTGTTCGATACAGCGCTACACCGCCGTCTTGCCGGCACCAAAGGGACTGGCTTGATGCAGGCCATGGGCCGCTAAGGCCATACGGCGTGCTTCAGGCAGGGAAATACGGGTCATCTCGGCATTCGGCATGGGGTCAGGTTTGCGCTTAGAGGGTGCCCAACAGCCCCAGCACTACGGCATAACGTGCGCCTTTGCCGAGACCCGTCAGCAACACAAAGACGGGAAAGCGCACGCGCATCATACCGGCAATAAAGGTGAGGGCATCCCCGCCGATCGGGGCCCAGGCCATCAGCAGGGACCACACACCATACTTGTTGAACCAGCGCTGGGCATGGCCAAGATGTTTCTCGCGAAACGGAAACCATTTGCGGTCCTGAAAATGCAGCAGATAGCGCCCGAGTACCCAGTTAACGCAGGCCCCCAGGGTGTTGCCGGCGGTGGCCCAGGCCAGCAGCAGCCAGGGGTCGTAACCCTGGGTTTGCAGGGCGGCGAAAAGCACTTCCGAATAGGCCGGCAGGATGGTGGCGGCCAGGAAGGACACGGCAAACAGGGAAATATAGGAGGTCACTTTACCTTGTTCTCCCGGGCAGCATTCACCAATGCCCTGTACAGGCGGCGCTGACGTAGACATCGTCCGCCGACATGGCGCCTTCATAGGGAAACATGTGCTCGAACAGGAAGGGGCGGGTGCCCACCTCGTCGGCCAAACCGCGCGCCAGCTGGAAAGACGAATGCAGGTGGCTGTCGATCAGGCCGGGGGTGGCGACACGATTGCCGGCGTCGAAGGAGTCCTTGCTTGCCCACGCTTTCTGTATGTCGGCCGATTTGCCGACGGCGGCGAATTTGCCACCCTTGATGGCGACGGCGGCATCGCGAATGATGCGGCGCTCTGCATCGACGGTGATGAGCCAGTCGATGCCGTGGACGATCAGGTCTGCTTCTGCCATGACATGAGATCAGGGGCTTATTATTTTCATGATTCTACATTCCCGGGGATTATTCGGCACCCGCTGAAAGCAGAAATTCGGACTTCCTTGCGGCAAGACAACAAAAATAAGAGTGTGCAGGCGAATTAAGCCAACTTTATTGAGGTCGCCTTATATTTAAAGAGGCTTTGTTGACATTCAATATTACCAGCAAATTTCATTATATCTTTTAGTCATGGTCCGGCCATGATCAGGATAAACAACATCAAGACTAATCAGAGAATTGTCGCAAAGCCTTGTTGATTTGTATGCTACAGCATGGACTTGGTCTACTAACCTTGGAAAAAAAATGAATATTAAACAAGTTATGACGGGCCAAAATGATCAGTAAGTCATGAAAATGTATCAGAAAACACCGTACCAAAGACTGGTTGTGCACAACGATCACCAACTAAAAAATATTGAGTTTTATGACGATTTGTAATATATGGCGATTTGTAA
>CAZROW010000141.1:0-3223 GCA_964601805.1 uncultured Enterobacteriaceae bacterium | reverse complement strand
CGACCCGGCCCTTGTCGTAATCTTCCAGAGAACCAAAACGGGTAGAGTATTGGTGAGACATGGCAATACCTCGGACTGAATTTGTTATTCGGGATGTTCCCGGTTAATTGTAACGCCACTGACGCGGTGGTTATTGGTCTGTTTTTCCGGTGTTACCGGCCCGTGCTGCACGGCCGGGAACTGCCAGTTGCGGACTGTCGAGACTAGCAGGGAGTTCTGTTGAATTCAATGTGAATACGGCGCCGTAATCCGTGGCAATAAGCTGTTGTTCTTGAAAATATTCTTAGGTATCTTGCCATCCTTTTCACCCGTTAAGACAAGACTTGGCCAATGACAAACGAAACGCGTTCCGATGAGGTATCGAGCTCCGCCAGGACTGGTGTGGGGATTGATTTCGGAACATCAAACAGTGCCGCAGCCCTTTTCGATGGCCAGAACATCAGCCTGGTGCAGCTGGAAGAAAACAGTGCCATCATGCCCTCTGCCAGTTATATCGACCGTGATTACGTGACCTGCACCGGCCAGGAAGCCATTGACACCTATATTGCCCGCAACCAGGGGCGCAAGGTGGAACTGAGCCTGGAAGTCCTGGGCGAGGGCCGAACCAGTACCGGGCAGATGGACATGGGCTCACAACTGCCATCCACGGCAGATACGCAGGTGTTTTACGGCCAGGCATTCAATGACGGCAGCCTGCCCGGACGACTGTTCCGGGGTACCAAGCGTTTGCTGGGCAGTGTTGAGACCAATCGCATCATGGTTTTCGATCGCCCGTTTCGCCTGGTTGCCCTGATCACCCCGCTGCTGTTACGCATCAGGCAGACGGTGGAAAAGGCCTGCCAGCGCCTGCCGGGTCACAGCGGCTCGGTCAGCCGTGCCTGTATCGGCCACCCGGTAAATTTCGAGGGCCGGGATTCGGGACACAACAACGTGGCCATGGAAAGATTGAGCGAATCCTACAGTTATGCCGGTATCAAGGAACAAAGTTTCTACCCGGAGCCGACTGCTGCGGCACTGAGTTACCTGCATGCCCATCCTGAGGAAAACAGTGAAGTCATTCTCACGGTGGATTTTGGCGGTGGTACCCTGGACCTGTGTATCCTCAAACGCAATGCCATCCATTTTGACGTGGTGGGCATTCACGGTATCGGGCTGGGTGGAGACCATATCGACCAGCATATGTTTCGTCATATCCTGTTCCCCTTGCTGGGCAAGGGTGAACGCTGGCGCCGGGAAGTGGATGGCAAGGAAATTGATACCCTGTTTCCCTTTGATGCCTATGCCGACCTGCTACTGAACTGGACAGTGAGTTATATTCTTAACCAGAACGAGTACACCACACCCGTGCTGGACAAAATCCGCCAGGGTGGCGAGTCAGCCACACAGTTTGAACGGCTTTATGAACTGATTACCCAGAACTATTCCTACCAGGTCTTCCAGGCTATCAAGGACTGCAAAGCCGAATTGTCCAGCAGTGAACGTGCTGTGCTGGATATTCCCGAAATAGACGTGGAAGTGGAAGTCACCCGCGAGCAGTTCGAGGCTATGATCGGCGATTTGTTGGAGCGTTTTGAAACGGCGGTGGATCAGACACTGGCCAAGGCAGGAATGCAGGCAGGGGATATCGAGCTGGTTCTCAGAACCGGCGGTTCATCGCTCATTCCGGCGGTGCGGGATATCCTGGAAAGCCGCTTTCCCGACAAGGTCGTGGAGCATGACCCTTTCACCAGTGTGGCGGCAGGGCTGGCGTTGGCGGATTACTACTCACACGGGACAACGCTGCCACCGGGTTCCTGAAACGGGTGTTTTCCTGTTAACTGTGAGCTATATTTGCAGAAATAATTGGAAAAACACCAAGCAATGAACAAACTTTTACCTCCTGTTTGCGCTGCCTTTTTACTGTTCTGTCTGCCTGTCCATGGGCAATGGCCGCCTTATCCCACGCCGGATGTGCCCTTGAAGTCCGATGGCTCGCCCGACCTGGATGCCCCGGCCCCCAGGACTTCCTGGGGTACACCTGACTTTTCCGGTATCTGGGAAAATTATCCGCCTTTCGGTGAGGAGTTGTCGGAGGATGAACTGGGCCCTGAAGCGCCTCCACTGGCAGAGTTCTGGGACCTTGGCGAGCACTTTGAAGATGGCTTGCCTTATACCGACTGGGCGCGGGAAGTACGCGCCGAGCGCATGGCTAATGACATGAGGGACAATCCGGATGCACATTGCCTGCCCATTGGTTATATGCAGCTTCACAAGCATCCCCAGCCTCATAAAATCATCCAGACGGAAGATCTCATTGTCATGATCTGGGAAAGTAATGGGGGATTACGCCAGATATTCCTGGATGGCAGGGAATTGCCAGACAACGATGCCTTGCCCTGGTGGTACGGTTATTCCGTTGGACATTGGGAAGGCGATACACTGGTCGTGGAGTCCAACGGGTTTCGCGATGATGTGTGGCTGGATGTCAATGGCAGCCCGCTGACCAATAACGGCAGGATTACCGAGCACTTCACCCGTGATTCGTTTGGGCGTATGACGATTGATGTCACTATCGAGGATCCCAGGTCCTATACTGAAGCGTTCACTGTGAGGGTATTACACGGCATCATGCTCGATACCAACCTGATCGAATTTATCTGCAATGAAAACGAAATGTCGTCACAGTTTTTTGATCCCTGAAACTCTGACAACTGCAAGAGGGAATAAGATGAAAAGGTCACACAGGATAATCCCGCAGACGGCGTGTGTCATGCTTCTGTTACTTTCTTTCGGTGCGAGCGCTCATCATGCCTTCGATGCAGAATTCAGTCGTGACCTGCCCATTGAACTGGAAGGCGTAGTGACCCGTGTGCAGTGGTCCAACCCCCATGCCAGGGTTTACATTGACGTGACAGGTGAAGACGGAAATACCGTCAACTGGAACCTGGAACTGGCGAGCCCGAATATGTACATGCGCCAGGGTTGGGGCAAGGATACCCTCCAGGAAGGTGAAACCGTGATGGTGACAGGTTGGCGTGCCCGCAATGACCCCCATGTCGGCAATGTTGGCACCATCAAGAAAGAAGACGGGCAGGAGCTGTTTTCCCGTGCGGGACGTGCTAACTGATAACTCCGGAAGTTCTTGCGGGACTTGCGGTGCCTAACTGATTTCCCCCTGCCTGACCAGCGTGACATTTGTCTTCTCTGCCACTTGCTTGAGCATGTAGCGATAATACTGGGCAAA
>CAZROW010000140.1:0-3260 GCA_964601805.1 uncultured Enterobacteriaceae bacterium | reverse complement strand
ATATTCCCGCCGAACAGCTGCGCATGCACCTGTGCTGGGGCAATTACGGTGGCCCGCACCACTGTGACGTCAACCTGGCTGACATTATCGACGTGGTCATGAAAGCCAAGCCCCAGACGATACTGTTTGAAGCCGCCAATCCGCGCCATGCCCATGAATGGGCCCTGTTCGAGGACTACAAGCTGCCCGAGGGCAAGGTCCTGTGTCCCGGTGTAATCGAGGTGCAATCAAATTACGTTGAACATCCACAATTAATCGCCCAGCGCATCAAGCGCTACGCCGACCTTGTCGGCCCGGAAAACGTCATGGCCGGCACAGACTGTGGCTTCAGCATCCATGTGGGCCAGGCCTCCATTGATCCGGGCGTAGCCTGGCTGAAACTCAAGGCGCTGGCTGAAGGGGCGGCGATTGCATCGGACTGGTTTTTCAAGAAATAACGAAGGACAGCAGGGGCCGGTCGGATGTGGGACGTTGTATCTGCATTCGACGGCTCGGACAGGCCTGCCGATAAAGGGAGGAAGGGAGAAAGGGAGAAAGGGAGAAAGGGCAAGCGGTTCAGGTAATCCGGGAAAATTGCTTTATAGATTGCAGGTCGGCACTGCTATGAAAGCTTAAAAGCGTAGCATTTGCCGACACCAGGACATTTAAAACATGTCAAAATATGTCGGTGAATAGGCATTAATACCCAGGATTTCAACGTCGGGAAACGGCTCTTCGAGCCTATCCCGACCCACGGATTATAGTTTAAGCCCAACGTGTCGGCCCTTTCTCCCTTTATCCCTTTATCGAAAAACTCACCGAAGCCGCCTAGCCATGACCCTACCTGCCACTTCCGACCTACGCTACCTCCAACTCTTTTTTAATCCACGTTAATACGAAACGCCTTGGCATTGAAATGAATCGGACCGCCCCCGCCTTCGGTGACCCGGTAGCCGAGAAAGACCCGGTAAAGACCACTTTGTACTGCCCCACTGAAGAGTTCGAAGTTTTCAGTCAGCACCAGGCCGTCACGTTCGAAAGCCGGCTGGATAGTTTTCAGACTGCCTGTCCAGTTGATATAGCTGCCATCAAGATCCATGTAGGTCAACGAATCACTGGTCAGCAAGACGACGTAGATTTCTCCGGCACGCCCGACATCAAGCTGTTGCGGTGAGACTGAACCGGCAATGACAATGTCATTACCATTACTGAATGCCGTGCTGGTGGACACACCGGCATCAGAGGATGCTCCGGCCCCGAATTGCGCCGTGGACGTACTGCCATCCGAGGCAGTGATCAGCTCCAGCGCACTGGTTCCGGCAATGGTATTGACCAGGTCCTGTCCTGTTAAGGGGTCGCTATCGCCACCACCGGTATCAACAACAGGGGGCTGAGCACCAGTGAGAAAACTCTGCCTGACAGTGACATCACTGTCACTGGAAAGCGGCAGATCCACCGTAATAGCCAGCAGGTTCTGGAAACCGTCACCGGCAGTACTCGACCCGTTAACGCTGCCATCGTAACGGGGCTGGTCATCCCGCAACTCCACGTACAGGGTATGGGTTTCCGCCGTCAGGAAGGTAATCTGGCGGCTGACTGTGTCGCCACTGCTGGCCGTATCCACGATGTTGGTATCTAAGAAACCGTCACCATCCTGGTCACCAATATTACCCTGGGGATGCCAGAGAACTTCGATGGGATTGCCCTCCGGGTCTGATACCTCCAGGCTGATATCAACGATGGTATTTGATACTGAAGACACCGACACGTCGGCAACCGGGCCCCGGTTGAAGTCAGTTGAGGTGTCGACGCTGAAATGGAGTTCCAGCAAAGTGGTTTGCTTGTCATCATCAATCACATACACCGTCCACTGTCCGGGAATGGTTTTGATGACATCAGCCGGAGCAATACTGATCCAGCCACCGTTACAGGCAAAACCGGAGTCACATTCAATCTGCCAGTCAGATAAATCATAGTCATAGCCAAAGGGATCAACCGCAACAATCGTTGTATCTATGTTGATATCGCTATTGTTGTTGAAATTACCAATGCCGCCGAAATTAAAGCGTACAAAGCCCGAGTCTGTCGTATTCTCATCAATGACAGTCAGCGGTGTATCGTTGCCGACTGATATAAAAGCCGAATTGTCTGTCGCCTGGTTTGGCGTGAACAGATATTCCAGGTCACTGGCTGGCGCTGTGGGCAAGACCTTGTATAACCAGGTGGAAACAGGGCTGGTGACATCATCAATAGACAGCGTTCCCGGGCCGTAAAGAGCACGGGCGGCAAGGATGTCATCTGCACGGGGATGATTGAGGTGATTGTAGGGATTGGCATACATGATGGAGTCGGGATTCTCTGAATGGCCCAGCCCCATCAGATGACCCAGCTCATGCACCAGCACCGGCACGAGTTCTGTCGTGTTATCCCAGGAACTGGCCACTTCATTGAGCTGCACTCTCCCGTCTACATAGGGATAGTAACCACGATCGGTATCATAATTGCCGCCATCAGGACCCGCCCTGCCGGCTGCGCCGCCCGTGTTTGCCCAGTACACACGCACCAGGCCATCCTTGTCATTCGGGGTACTGTCGTCATCATCCAGCGCATTACTGTCGACTCCCGTCACACTGAAACGGATACCACTGACCTGCTCCCATTCCAGGACTGCTTCTTCCAGCAAATCCAGCACCAGGGCGGAATCGGCAAACAGCTCCGGTGCTCCGTCCGGGTCATACACCAGGTTGATCTGGCTGTCCCAGCGGCCAAAATTGTTGCTGATACCCAGTGCCGGATCAGACGAGACGAGGTAGTCCGACGGCCCGGGCTCAACAGCCATACCAATGGCATTGGCGAGTAATAAAAAAACGGCCATAGCGGCTGCTGCCAGGCGTTTTGGCAGCAGTACCCCTGATGAAAAACCTTCACTCATGTTTTCGTTTCCAAGTTATTCGCAGAATCCTTATGCTGGATAATAGCCCTTTTGCTACGCACAACCAATCATGACAAACCGGCCAGGAAAAAAGGAAAAATAATGAAGAGTCATGGCATGGTCAGGACCGGTTTGATGACAAGACCGCCCTCCATGTCGCTTACCGCCTGGTTGATTTCTGCTATCGGGTAGAAGGACAACAAGCGCTCAAAGGGAAACTGCCCGGCGCGATGGTATTCCAGGAGTTGCGGAATGAAACGCTGTGGCACACTATCACCCTGGATCACGCCTGTTACCGTCCGGCCATGCAGCAGGTGACTGCCGGCAAACACCAGGTCCTTGCCGCCAC
>CAZROW010000139.1:0-3319 GCA_964601805.1 uncultured Enterobacteriaceae bacterium | reverse complement strand
CCCTTTCTCCCTTTCTCCTAATACTCCGTAATCTCCAGGACTTCCCCCTCCAGCATTACCCGCAACACCCGTTGACCGCGCAGGATAATCTCGCCCTGGTGCCGGTCGGTACCATCACGACAAAAATCAAAATGGTAAATTCGGCTGAAGTAGCGCCGGTCATTGCTGGCACGTGTCATGGCGAATTTACTGAACACCAGGGTCTCATCCAGTAACTGGATACCCCGTTCGCGGCAGTATTTTTTGGCCGCGGTCAGGGCCACGGTATGTAATTCACGGCCGCGCCACCAGTAGTAGATTGCTGACAGGAAAAGCAGGAACAGGCAAAGATCGAAAAGTGAATACATGGCCTGTGATTGCAGTTTACAAGTGGGGTCGGGGACAGGTTCAGTCTGCCGGACTGAACAGGGCAAGGACTTTGCGGCCTAACCTGACAAAGGGGAGCAAGGGAGCCCGTAACCAGGGTTTGTTGTTTACCCAGCGCTTGGCCCTGCCAAAATTCAGCCAGTAGTGATAGCCAACCAACTGTTTCAGTTCTTTCCAGAAACGACGTGCCTTGGGGTCATCAATAGTATCTGTCAGTTGGGACTCGGTGTGCGTAAAGCCGTCATATTGGCGAATGCCGTTTTTGACGTCCAGTGTTGCCTTCAGGAAGGCCCGCCCGTAACGTCGATCGGGTTCCAGGTGACAACCTTCAGCCCATTCATTCCAGGCATTGATGAACACCAGGGGGTCGCTGTCATTTTGTTCCTGGACCTGGTCCACGGTGGCAGCCAGCCAGTATTCGTAGTTTTCCGGTGTGCCGTTGTACATGAACACAGCACGATTCTGTGTCCGTGCAGTGTTATCCCAGGACGGAAACACGGTTTTGTAGATCCTCTCGCCTGTGTAATGACGATCAAGAAAGGATTGCGCCACCGTGCCGTACTGCATGGCTGTGCCGCGATGGGGCTCATGAAATTGGATTTCGTGATTCATGTAGCCTTCATAGGCATTGTGTGGCGGGAATTCGACCCCGCTGTCAAAACCGAACCTGGTGTAGTCATCATTGCCATGGGTCAACGCACCACAGATATGAATTTCTCCCAGCCCGATTTCGCGGCAGTACTCACGCCACACCTCTGAGCTCTTGCGGGCATCAGGCATATGCTGCGGGCAGTAAACAATCAGGAAGGGGCGGCCATCAACCTTGATATAACGGGGGTCCTGTAACACGGGCACCAGGTCCCTGATGAAATTGAGGTCATCTTCGGGGCGGTATTTCTGCTCCATGATCAACTGGTGATCTGCCGCATCCCAACGCCGTGTCCAGTTTTCATTGGCCCAACAGACGCAGAAGGGCATATCACTGTCCGGATCCGCGAGCATGTCATTCATGGGCTGCTCAAGCACCCTTTCGCCGGAAAACCAGTAATAGTGGTAACAGAAGCCGTCGATACCGAATTCACGGGCCAGGGCTATCTGCTGCAGACGGGTTTCCTTCAGACGCAGGTCATAAAAGCCCAGTTCAGTAGGCAGATGAGGCTGGTAATGCCCCTCGAATAACGGCTGTGCCTTGGTGACATTGGTCCACTCGGTAAAACCCTTGCCCCAGCTTTCATCATTGATGGGGATCGGGTGGTACTGGGGCAGGTAAAATGCGATGAATCGTGGTGTCTGCATGATGGGCGGCCATTCTAAAACATTTCACGGCGCAGTGGTTAATGCTATCTCGAGGTTTTCGGCAGCAAATAGTGACACTGTACCAGCCCGGCGAAAACCGCATGGCCCGGCGTATGGCAGTCTATGCTCAGAAAGTGGCCGCGGTGCGTTTGACAACTAACACTGCCTGCCAGAATTGCTCTGGATCATCCAGGTAGGTTTCTATGTCGAACCAGGGTTGCCAGTGGTTTTCAATGAATGATAACGGCACAACTGCATCACCATAGATTTCTTCATGCCCGGCATTGGTCGGCATGAACACCATCCTGCCATCGTCAAAATCACGGTGGTACTGCGGCACATTGGGTTTGTGCACGGAAAGCTTCCTGTACCAGGCATTGTCGGCATCCTGGGGTACCTCGCTGACGAAGTCGATGAAACGCCGTGGCTCCAGGGTCAGGCAGATAATGCTGCCGGGGCGGGTGACCCGGGCAAGCTCTTTCATCCAGTGGAGATGAATGGCTTCCGGCAGGTGGGTGAATACCGAGTAGGCCATGGCATGGTCAAAGAACCCGTCTGCATAGGGTAGCTGACCACGCGGCTCAATTTTGTCCAGTTGGCCGGGCACGTTCAGGGACTGGCAGGTCTCCAGGATCATCTTGTTGGTATCACAGCCGTAAAGATTGGCTTCCTCAATATCTTTCCAGAAAAAACGCAGGAAGCGTCCCCAGCCGCAGCCGAAATCGAGAAAGCGGCTTTGATCAGACACGGGATTGTCGGCCATTGCCGAGCGCACTTTGAGGAAATGATAAAAGTGGTAAGCCTCCTGGAGGGCCGTCTTGTTTGACGAACCGACAAAAGTGGCTTGAAGTTCCTCAGGTGGAAAGCCTGGAAATTCGACGCCGGCAATCACCGGGTTATCGATGCTGTTGATGAGGGTATCCAGCCATTGCCTGTCGTTGAGTGAGGTAATGGCGGAGGGAAGGGCTGACGTCATGTCGTAATGCTCCTGGGATCTGGTATCTCACAGAGTATAAGCGAAAGCGACGACAAGTTTCATGTCGAATAATACAACGTGCGTATAACAGGCAGGGAAGGGCTAGTCCTAGTGAATGACTCTAGGCAGCTCCTCGTCTTCATCAATATGCTTCAGCCCACGCAGGTAGATGGCCAGTTGGCGATGTGCCAGTTCTTTTGGTGTCTCCTGGCTGACCATATCCAGTTTGCCGGCTATGGCAAGTACGCAAATACCGTGAATGCTGGGCCAGATGGCGCGTGCTGCGATTTCTGTTTCCTTGTTATTCCTGCATATGGGAGAAAATGCCTTGATGACAAGTGAGAACAGGTTTTCCACTTTTTCCATGTACCAGGCGGGGGCTTTCTCTTTTTTCTCGTTAGGCAGGGCAAAGACAAAGGCCCAGAGAAAACGCTGCTGTTCAGAAAGATCGATATAGGCATCAACCAGGTACTCTGCCTTGTAAGTGTCGTCTTCCATCCCGGCAGCCATTTCTTTATACCAGTTGTCCAGGATACGTCCCTTGACGTGATAGCGAAGGTTTTCGAGATCTCCATAGACATGGTAGATGGTCCCGAATGAGTAGCCGATTTCCTTGGCGATGGCCCGAGTGCCGAATGCACTGGGACCGATTTCCGTGATGAGCTTGATACTCGCAGTAAT
>CAZROW010000138.1:0-3338 GCA_964601805.1 uncultured Enterobacteriaceae bacterium | reverse complement strand
ACAAGAGACAAGAGACAAGAGACAAGGGATAACTCGTTCAGCCTTGGCGATCTCCCGTAGGTCGGCATAGGCCGCAGGCCGTTTGCCGACATGAAGGGGCAGGGGTAAGGGACAAAAAGCAAGAGAAAAGAGAAAAGAGAAAAGAGATGAATAAGTATTTGGCAATAATGTTACTGGTTTGCATACCGGCGTTAACTGTTCAGGCGCATCATTCTTTTACCCTGAACTTTGATATGTCCCGAACGATTGAGATTCGCGGCACGGTGCTGGATTTTAAACTGCGCAGTCCGCATTCCTCCATGGTGCTGGAGGGGATCAGTTATATTGATGGTGTAGCGCAGGAAGAAACACCCCAGCGCTGGGAAGTGGAATCCCTGGCTGCAGGTGGCTTGCGTGGCATGGGCGTGCTGCCGGACACCTTTAAACCCGATGACGAGATTACCCTGATTGCCAATCCGAACCGGGAAGCTGGTTTTCGCTTCGTTAATTCCATGACCTTTATCACGCCCGAGAAGACTTACAGCCGGGCAGGAATCGAGCTGCCAGAGACGGTCAGTGACAGTGAACTGGAAGGCATTGCCGGTATCCAGTTGCTTAGCGGGCGCTGGAGTTCACCCGGCGGTTTTGGCAACGGTTCGCCGTTACCCTTGAACGCGCGAGGACAGGAGGCGCTGGCAGCGTTCGACCCCAAACTGTCGCCTGCCAATACCTGCGAGCCCATGAATTTCCCCGATATCTTCAATGCCCCCTACCTGGCAGACCTGCGCCTGGAAGGCAATACGGTAGTCATCTATAACGTGCCCTGGGAAGTGGAAAGGCGCATTCCCCTGGATGGCCGACCCGTCAGGCCACGACTGGACGGCTTGTTCGGCGTGGTTCGTGGACGTATCGAGGGAGAGACCATCGTACTGGAAAGTGGCGGTTATACGCCTTCTCTCTGGGGACTGGGTTCGGCCACGCAGAAACTGGGTGGGGGAGCGGATATGCCTTCCAGTGCCCGGAAAAGACTGACAGAACGCTTCTCGGTGACTGATAACGGCCAGACGCTGGTTTATGAGTATACGCTCCGGGATCCGACTTACCTCACCGGGCCATACACTGATCGCCTGGAATTGTCCCGGGTGGCTGATAGCACCCCGTTATATGATTATGACTGCGTGGTGGAAGCAGCATCCATGTTCTCCCGTTCCTCTTCGGATCCGGAGCTGCAGGTCGGACCCTAGGACATCTGCGACAAAGCCAGTCACCCGATTGTTGAGCCGGTCATGCAGCAGTCAGTTTCGCGCTGATGCTGTAATCCGGTTGGACAGCGCTTTTCCAGCTCTTTATTCTTGTCAGTTCTGCTCCTGATTACTCAGGCAGTCATCCAGAAATCCACTGGGGCTACAACACAAGTATTGACACGAATTGTGTTTATTTCTGTCAAACCAATAATCAAAAACTATAAATTAGCCCACGGTCCATGTAACCGGGCAATACAAATTCATTCCTACACTTGAGGGGTCACATAATGAAACATCATGTCATCTTCTTAATTGCAATCCTGGCAACAGTCACCGGCGCTGCTTCAGCCCAGGAAGCTGATTTAACATCCGAACAACAGGACCAGGTCAGGCAACTGGCCGACGAAGTCGAACAACAGTGCGCCTCCCCGGCAGCGCCCATCGTGCCCGATGGCACGACGGCCACCCGTGATGAAATGGTGGTAGCACAGCAGGCACTGAAAGCGTTCATGGATACCGGCAATGACTACCTGGCTTGCCTGGAAGCACTGGAGAACGAATTGGGTGAGGATATTACACAGACCATGGCAGCAGTAATTACAGCCCTGTATAACCGCGTGGTGAACACTCTCCAGGCCCGGGCAGACGCGTTTAATGACGCGCTGGCAGATTTCCGGGAGCAGGACGCCGAGTAAAGGCTGATCCTGCTGGTCCGGATCGACCAGTGCTGTCGTAAAACCGGTAATTATTTGTTTCAGATCAGGACGGGGCCTGTTTCTTTTACTATAATAGCGCCTCCTGAAACCGCGCATGCGGTTTTTTGCTGCATATCTTATTGATATAAAAGCAAAATTTAGTGATTCAAAAAACAGGGTAAACCTTATGGTTTGGAAAAAACACGATTACGACGATATACCGGGCACCTACGTCTTTGACGGCGAAACAGCCCACGCTTCCTATAACATCAACAAGATGCTGTACACCTTCAATACAGAAGAGTGCCGTGATGAGTTTGACCGCGATCCGTCGGCTTACTGCGACAAGTTCGGTGTGACGGGTGATTTCAAGGAATGCGTGGTGCAGAAAGACTTTCTGCGCATGCTGCGCCTTGGCTGCAATATCTATTTCATGGCCAAAATGGCCATCCCACGTGGCACCTCCGTACAGGATGCCGGTGCTGCCTTTCAGGGCATCACCACTGAAGAGTTCCAGGCCAAGCTGCTTGAAAATCGCGAAGGACTGGAAGAAAAACTGGCTAAGGTAGGAGGATACTGGAATGGCTAAACTGATAGGTGGACTCACATCCTCCCATATTCCGGCAGTAGGTAATGCCATCGAACATAACCTGCAGCAGGAACCTTACTGGAAACGTTTTTTTGATGGTTACGAGCCTGCCAAGGAATGGCTCAAGAAAGCTGATCCCGACCTGATTATTGTTGTCTACAATGATCATGGCCTGAACTTCTTCCTCGACAAGATGCCGACATTCGCCCTGGGCTGTGCCGATATCTATCACAATGCCGATGAAGGCTGGGGCCTGAAACCCCAGGCACCGTTTCCCGGTGATGCCCAGTTTTCCTGGCATGTCGCCGAGTCCCTGATGGAACAGGAATTTGATATCTGTACCTGCCAGGAAATGCTGGTAGACCACGGATTCGTCAACCCGATCCGTGCCCTCTATGGCACATTGCAGGAATGGCCGATCAAAACCATGCCCCTGGCCGTCAACGTGGTCCAGCATCCCGTACCGACAGCAGCGCGCTGTTACAAACTGGGCAAGGCGCTTGGCAAGGCCATTGAGTCCTACCCGGAAGATATGCGTGTAGTGATATTTGGTACCGGCGGCCTGTCACACCAGTTACAGGGTGAACGTGCCGGTCTCATCAACGTTGACTTTGATATCGAGTGCATGGAAAAAATTGCCACTGATCCGGAATGGTTTACCCAGTTTTCCAATGCCGAAATCATGCGCAAGGCAGGTACCGAGGGTATTGAAACCATCATGTGGATGGTTATGCGTGGCGCCCTGCAGGACGATGCCAAGCTGATTCACAAGCATTACCATGCCCCGATTTCCAACACGGGTGCGGGTGTGATGGTTTTGGAGAACCAGTT
>CAZROW010000137.1:0-3628 GCA_964601805.1 uncultured Enterobacteriaceae bacterium | reverse complement strand
TAACGCCATAAATGATCAGCCAGAGCACAATCAGCTGTGTGTAGAGGAATATCAACCAGCCACTGGTGAAATAAAACCCGGCGATGGAAACGATAAGAAAGATGCCGGTGAGCAGGAGTAACAGGATTTTCAGGAATCTGCCGGAACCGGAGAATACTGTAGTGAGGAGGCCGGCAAGAAAAGCCAGGGAAAACACGGTAAGGGCAATATCCTTGACGAGTTCCATGGCCGCTTATCTTGTCAGGTGGTTCGTAGCAGTTCCAGCGGCTTTTGCCTCAACACAGACAGGGTGGCCGCCAGTGCAGTCAGTACGCTCAGGGCGCAGATGGCGAGAATGGTGAACAGGGTGATGCCGGGGGAGAAATTCCACAGGCCGTCAAAAATAAAATACGAAATGCCGTAGGACATGGCCAGGCTCAGGGTGACACCGGCAAAGGCGGCGAAAAAGCCGAGAATACCGAACTCGATTTCCACGATATGTTTCACGTCACTGAATTGGGCACCGAGAATTTTCAGCAGGTTGATTTCCCAGAAGCGTGATTTCACCTCATAGCGGGCAATGGAGAACAACACCACGAGTCCTGCAAAGATGGACAGGTAGGCCATGACACTGATGGCCCAGCTGACCTGGTCGGTGATATCGAGAATTCTGGCCACGATCTCCTGGACATTGATGACACTGATATTGGCCAGGTTGCTGACGATACTGTTCTGCACGGCAATGCGGTCTTCCTCCGACACGTTGGCTATGGCAGCCACAAAGGTTTTTGGTGCGGGATCAAGCACGCCCGGCTGGAAGGACACGAAGAAATTGGGCTGGAAGGAATTCCAGATCACCTCTCTTGTATTGATGATGCGGCCTTCGATAGGCACGCTCTGGACATCGAAACTCATGGTGTCACCGACAGCCAGGCCCATACGCTCGGCAAAATTTTCTTCCAATGAGATGCCGGGCAACTCCTCCGAATCGAAACTCCATGGCCCCTCCCAGGCTTCCCCTGTCACGATGGATTCGGATTCCTTCAGGGCATCCTGATAGGTCAGGTTCATCATGCGCCGGCGCATCAATTGTTCATCCGGGGTTTCTTCCGGATCATCAATGATAGTGCCGTTCACCGCTTCAAGGCGGGCACGTACCATGGGTGAGATAAAGGACAGGGAATAGCCGCGCTCGCCGATGATGTCCTGTAATTCTTCCAGTTGTTCCGGCTGGATATCAAACATGAAGAAATCCGGTACCGAATAATCTGAAGGCTGTTCGATATAACCCTGCAGGCCTTTCTGGATTTGTGGAATCAGGTTGATGAGCAGGGCGCCCAGGCCGATGGCCAGGAAACAGGAAATGGCACCCAGGCGATTGCGGCTCAGGTTACGCAGGGCAATCTTGCGGGTCACGCTCTTGCCCGCGGTAAAGCGTGTGCAGCCGTACAGGATGCTCCAGGCCACGGCACCCAGAATGAAAATCGCTGCCAGGAAGCCGGCCACAAACAGGGTGCCGACAAAAACATCACTGGCCTGCCACATGGCCAGGAACCAGAACGTGAGCAGGATGGGGGCATAACTGGCCGCATGGCGTTGCCAGTGGGATGCAGACGACGCCGGTTGCACGTTTTCATGAAACAGGCCAATGGGATTCAGGTCATAAATTTTCGAGAGTATCGGCAGGCAGCAGATGATGCTGCCAATAGTGCCCATGAACAGCGCCAGCACCAGGGAATTGAGTTCCATACTGTTAGTGAAGCCACGTGGCAGAAAGCCCTCAAACAGCAGGGGCAACAGGGGCAGGGCCAGGAAGGCGATGGCACTGGCGATCAGGGCACTGATAGTGCCCAGGATGACAATCTGCACCAGGGTCATCTTGTAGGCTTCCCGGGGTGTCCCACCCAGGCACATGAGGATGGCCATGTCCTTGAAGCGCGAGGTGAAGAAAGCACGAAACAGGTAGGCAGCGCCCACGCCGGCCAGGAACAGGGCGATCAGCGCGATCAGGCCCAGGTAATCATTCATGTAACCCAGTACCTCGCCCAGGTCCTCGCTTTCTTCCTGGTGCGTGGTCATGCTCAGGCGACGGGTGTCGCGGTACACCTCGCGCTCCATGTCACGAAACTGGTCTTCAAGGACACGGTAATCATAGTCATACGACTCGGGAAGCTTGTAGAAACGCGAATAGGTGATGCGGCTGCCCAGCTGGATAAGCCCGGTGCTCTCAATTTGTTCCAGGCCCATGTAGATGGCGGGGAAATTCGACATGACCGAGATGGTGCTGCTGGGGTCTTCTGTGATGACATCGGCAATGGTGAATTCGCGTTCACCGATTTTCAGGTTGTCGCCGATTTCCAGGTCCAGGATCACCATCAGGTCGCGGGCAACCCAGATACTGTCGCTGTTGATCAGCTCAGCGTGGGCATCGCTCAGGGAAATCGGGCCGGATTCCTGCAAAATGATGTCGCCGTACTGGGGATAGTTCTCATCAATACCGATGAGTGTGCTCATGCGCGAGTTTTCGTTGCCGGCCACCATGGACAGGAAAGACACCTGGTCGGATGTGGACTCGATATTGGTCTCCAGCAGGTTCTCCGCGAACTGGTATTCCTGCTCGGTCAGTGGAAAGCGCGACGAGATCTGCACATCGGCAGTCAGGATGGACTTGGAATTGTTTTCCAGGTGCTGGTCAATGGAACTCTTGAAAGAATCCAGGGCAATGAAACCGATCAGGCCAATCCCCAGGTTCAGCACAAAGAACAGGCTGAACCGGTAGTTATTGGTGATCTCTTTTAATGCCAGTTGTATCCAGAGCATTTCAAAAATCCTGAATCCAAGGTTAGGCCTTGTCCTTACTGTAGGTCGGCATAGGACCGGAGGTCCGTTTGCCGACGATTAAACAGTTAACGAAAAATAATCGCATCCTGCCTTTGGTCGTGCTATGTAATGTCATTTAATCAATAGTGTTATTTCAATGTCGGCAAACGGCCTTTCAGGCCTATGCCGACCTACGTGTCTATATAAAACAGCCATCCTGCAGGCGCTGCTGCCTGGCACAGCGTTTTGCAAGTTCCTCGTTATGGGTGACAAACAACAGGGTCATGCCATGTTGTGCCACCAGGTCAAAAATCATGTCGCTGACGATGGCCCCGGTGCTGCTGTCCAGGTTACCGGTGGGTTCATCGGCAAGCAAAATGCTGGGGCGGACCACCATGGCGCGGGCAATGGCCACACGCTGGCATTCACCCCCGGACATCTGGTGGGGGAAATGCGTCAGGCGCTTGCCCAGGCCAACCTGTTCCAGGGCCTCACGGGCCTTGTACTCGGCATCGGGATCCTTGAACAAATCAAGCGGCAGGCTCACATTTTCCAGGGCTGTCAGGTGGGACATGAGATGGAACTGCTGGAATATGATGCCGATATTCCGGGCCCGGAACTTGGACAGGGATTCCTCGTCCAGGTCCTGCATGTCCTGTCCATTGAGTACGATGGAACCTGAGGTAGGACTGTCGAGACCGGCCAGCAGGGTCAGGAAAGTGGACTTGCCACTGCCTGACTGGCCGAGAATGGCCAGGGTCTCACCGGTTTCCATTTCCAGGTTCAGGTTCTTCAGCACGTCGATAGGCTCAAGGTTGGCGGCCGTGTG
>CAZROW010000136.1:0-3788 GCA_964601805.1 uncultured Enterobacteriaceae bacterium | reverse complement strand
AAGGGACAAGGGACAAGGGACAAGGGACAAGGAAGGGCTTCGATTGATACCAGAGAAAGATTATGAAAATGGGCTATCTACAACAGATTAAAAAAATAACATTGAAAGGGATGGCATACCTCCTTGTCCCTTGTTCCTTGTTCCTTGTTCCTGTCGCATCAGCAGCACAAGATCTGGCTGATCTGATTCAGGACGGCAATCGTGAGGAAGCACTCGAGCTGATCCGGTTAGGTGCCGATGTGAACTCCCGCCAGGGCGATGGTTCAACGGCTTTGCTCTGGGCGGTGTACAACGTGGATACCGAACTGGTGAATGAACTCCTGGAGCGGGAAGCAGATCCGAACCTGTTGAACAGTTATGGTGCCAGCCCCCTGGCCGAGGCGGTCAATGCCGGTAATGTTGAGCTGGTCGATATGTTGCTGCATGCCGGCGCCAACCCGGAAGCGGCCAACACTGATGGCCAGACAGCACTGATGCTGGCCGCCCGCACCGGCGTTGTGGAAATAGCCGAACTGCTGCTGAACTTTGGTGCCGATGTTAACGTGGCCGAGCAGTGGCGTGGGCAGACAGCCCTGATGTGGGCAGCAGCCAGTGATCATCCTGAAATGACACGTTTGCTGTTGGCACATGGTGCCGATGTCAGCGTCAGGGCCAGGGCCTTTGACTGGGGCAGCCAGATTACCTCCGAACCCCGTGCCCAGTATCGCCCGACCGGTGGTTTGACCGCCTTGCTCTATGGTGCACGTACCGGTTGTACCGGCTGTGTTGAGGCTATCCTGGAGGCCGGTGCGGATATCGACAAGCCGACACCGGATGCAGTGACGCCCCTGATGATTGCCATCGACAACATGCGTTACGACACGGCCAAACTGCTCCTCGAGAAAGGCGCCAACCCTCACCTGTGGGACTGGTGGGGACGTACGGCGCTGTATATCGCCATTGATATGAATTCTTTCCAGGGGATGTCGCAGTCCCGGCGCACTGCACAGGACGGCAATGATTTTTCAGTCACCACGCCCCTGGAGATAGCCCGTATGTTGCTCGATGCCGGTGTGAACCCGGACTCGCAGCTCAACTTTCATCGCCCGGGACGTGGCGGTAACAGTGGCCGTTTTGTTGATGATCACCTGACTACCGGCGCCACACCCCTGTTGCGTGCTGCCAATTCCCATGATGTCGATGCCATCAGCCTGTTGCTGGAATACGGTGCGCAGGTTGACCTGCCCAATGTCATGGGCGTGACTCCTTTCATGGCAGCAGCCGGGTTTGGCAATCGGCGCGGACAACTACGAGGGACCTACGAAGAAGGCCGCGAAGACCTGGTCATTCCAGCCCTGGAAATTCTGCTGGCTGCAGGTGCTAATATCAATCGCCGGGTCCAGGACACCTCGAGTCACACGGCACGGATTGCGCGGATGTCCACCATGACCAATCGGGCAGGCCAAACCCCGATCTTTGGTGCGGTAAAACAGAACTGGATGTCAGTGGTGCAATGGTTGGTAGACCATGGCGCCGAGGTCGATTTAACGGATGACAGGGGCAAGACCATCGTGGATGCGGCTACGGCCAATGAAGCCGGTGGTCGTGCAGACAGGGCGGAAAGCGCAGAAATGCTTGCCCTGGCCAGGGAATTGCTCAGCCAATAACGGCTTTAGTGAATTGAAGGCAGGTCAGGCCGGGTATTCACCCGGCCTTCAGCAAAGGCTTTTCTTACAGGGCCAACAACAGGCCATTGGCCCAGAGCAGGGCTACCGCGGTAACAACCGGGGGCAAGAGCATCAGCAGGGTCATAAATCGTGTCTTGATCATTTCGGGTTCTCCTCGAACAAACATCAGGAAAGTGCGGGCTTGAAAAACGGCGGCATGGTAAAGCTTTCCTCCCCGCCTGTAGAATTGTTCACATTCAGGTAAACATTGTTTACCCAGGGACACACTGGACTGATCAGCGGATCCCGGTGCACATTGCAAAAAAAAAGGGGCAGGTACATGGAGGGGATGTTGGAGGGACCTGCCCCTGGTTCGAATCCAGTCAAACCTCAAGAGGGATTCTTTAAAAGTTTCACATCATCGGGTTGGGAAAATACTGAACCCACACCATGCAGCCCGCGGTAATTACCATGGGAAGCAACATCAGGGCGACCATATTTCTGATTTTAACCATTGTCTTCACTCCTTCATTCAATCTGAAAATTCTGTTGTTCCGACCAAAGGTTTGGTTTCTTTAACCTGTTGCCCGGGGAACGCTCGCTTACTTCACTATTCCTTCATTCTTTCTTCACTGTTTGTTATTGCAGAGAGCGTGCCAAGAACTCGAAAACATAATAACCATTTGAAATTAAAAGGAATAATTGTTCTCAGGATGAAAAAAACTGTTCATGGAGGCTTGACAAGACCCATGAATATGTCAAATTTGACAAGTAATTTGACATAAATGACAAAGACCATGAATCTCATTGCTTCTGACCAGAAAGCACCAATGGCCGCCATGCTCAATGGCTACGATTGTCCCGCCATCCTGGTGTCCGCCGACTATGAAATCCTCGCCACCAATGCCCGCTACCAGGAGACATTCGGAGATATCGATTTCAGTAAGACGAATCGCTGTTTCCAGGTATCACATGGTTACCAGGTGCCCTGTGACCAGGCTGGAGAGGATTGTCCGTTGGGCGCCGCCAGGCGTTCAGGCCACAAGGAGCGTGTGTTGCATATACACCAGACACCCCGGGGCAAGGAGCATGTGGATGTGGAAATGCTCCCGATCCATAACCAGGAAGGCGAGCTGATCTATTTCGTGGAACTGCTGCGCCCGGTACCCCTGGCCAGCGGCGAAATACAAAACAAGCAAATGGTTGGTGAGAGTAAAGCCTTCAACGACATGCTGGAAAAAATTGCCCGCGTCGGTGTCTCGGATATCTCGGTATTGTTGCTGGGCGAATCAGGTACGGGCAAGGAACTGGCTGCCCGCGCCATTCATGAAGCCAGTAAGCGCAAGGACAAGCCCCTGGTGACTCTCGAGTGTACCGGGCTGACCGACTCCCTGTTTGAAAGCGAACTGTTTGGTCACGTCAAAGGCGCTTTTACCGGTGCCGTGTCCAACAAGAAAGGCCTGGCTGAACTGGCAGATGGCGGTACCCTGTTCCTGGACGAAATAGGGGACGTACCCATGCCGACCCAGGTCAAGCTGTTGCGGCTTCTGGAAACCGGGACCTTTCGAGCCGTGGGCAGCGCCGAAGTCAGGCGCTCTGACTTTCGCCTGATCTGTGCCACGCACCGCAACCTGCCGCAAATGATCAGTGCTGGCAGTTTCAGGGATGACCTTTACTACCGGATCAATGTATTTCCCATTCACTTGCCGGCCTTGCATGAGCGAACAGAAGACATCCCGTTGCTTGCTGATGCCCTGCTGAAGCGGCTGGATTCGGGTAAGGAATTTTCATTATCACCAGAGGCGAAAAGTGAGCTGCTCAAGCATGCCTATAAAGGCAATATCCGGGAACTGCGTAATATTCTGAGCCGGGCCCTGGTATTGAGTGATACCCGCCAGATTTCCGAAGACACCATTCGGAGCTGTTTTTTTGACCAGGTGGTACAGCAACCGCAGGATATTACGGCGATATCACAGCCAGGTGAACGCGAAATGGATCTCAAGACGCTGGAGCGACGCTATATCAATGACCTGTTGCTTCGCCACGATGATGACAAGGAAAAGGTTGCCGGAATTCTGGGCATCAGTGTGCGATCCCTGTATCGCAAGATTGACTGAGTGTTACCGGAATATCTGCTATAAG
>CAZROW010000135.1:0-3848 GCA_964601805.1 uncultured Enterobacteriaceae bacterium | reverse complement strand
GTGACTGACTTGGCCAGGTTCCTGGGTTGGTCGATATCCGTGCCTTTGATTACGGCCACGTGATAGGACAATAGTTGCAGCGGGATGGTGTAGACCAGCGGTGCAAGAAAGTCGGAACAATGGGGTACGTTGATCACATCGGTACCGTCTTCATTCACAAACCCCGACTCGGCATCGGCAAACACGTAAAGCTGTCCACCGCGGGCGCTGACTTCCTGGAGATTGGATTTGAGTTTTTCCAATAGCTCATCGTTGGGGGCTACGGCAATGACCGGCATCTGGTCATCCACAAGGGCAAGTGGGCCATGCTTGAGTTCCCCTGCCGGATAGGCTTCAGCGTGGATGTAGGAAATCTCCTTGAGCTTGAGCGCCCCTTCCTTTGACACCGGGTACTGGACACCACGTCCCAGGAACAGCGCATGGCGTTTGTCCGCGAAATCAAGGGAGATAGCCTTGATCTGTTCATCCAGCTTCAGGGTGTCTTGCAGAATTTCCGGGAGTTCATGCAGGTCGTGCGCCAGTTCCTGCTCATTGGCCTCGGTCAGGCCGTTGCGCCGGGCCAGTACGATGCACAGCAGCGTGAGGATGGAAAGCTGGGTAGTAAAGGCCTTGGTGGAGGCAACGCCGATTTCCCGCCCGGCCAGGGTCAGGATGGAAAAGTCTGACTCCCTTTCAATGGAGCTGTTGGCAACGTTGCAGATGGTCATGCAGCCAACATAACCGGACTCTTTTGCATAACGTAGCGCGGCCAGGGTATCGGCGGTTTCACCGGATTGCGAAATACTCACGAACAGGCAGTCCTTGGGAACCAGCATGTTGCGATAGCGGTATTCGCTGGCAATATCCACCGAGCACGGCATGCGCGCAATATTCTCAAACCAGAACTTGGCAATCATGCCGGCGTGGTAACTGGTGCCGCAGGCAACGATCTGGACACTCCTGGTCTTGTCAAAAATCCCCTTGGCATTGACGCCAAACGCTTCTTCCAGCACGTGAGACTTGCTCAGCTTTCCGGCCAGGGTATTCCTGACCACTGCCGGTTGCTCGTAAATTTCCTTGAGCATGAAGTGGCGGTACTCACCTTTCACCGTGTCTTCCAGGTTCTGGTTCAGCCTGACAGTTTTGCGGCTGACTTTTTCACCGCCATTGTAGATCTTGACCCTGCCCGCCTTGATATCTGCTACATCACCTTCTTCCAGGTAGATGAAGCGATCAGTCACCTGGCCCAGTGCTGCCGGGTCCGAGGCAATGAAGTTTTCACCGATGCCAACACCAATAATCAACGGGCTGCCACTGCGTGCCACGATGATGCGCTTCGGATCTTCCTTGTCGATTACTGCCAGGCCATAGGCGCCATCAAGTAGACTGATCGTGCGATTTACCGCTTCAAAGAGCTTCATGTCCTCTTCCGTGAGGAACATGTGGATCAGGTGAACGATGACCTCGGTATCTGTTTCAGTCTTGAACTCGTAGTTTTTCTTTACCAGTTCTTCCTTGAGCGTCAGGTAATTCTCGATGATGCCGTTATGGATCAGCGCGATACGATCATGGGAAATATGGGGATGGGCATTTTCCTGGGTTGGCTTGCCATGTGTTGCCCAGCGGGTGTGTGCTATACCCGTCGCGCCATCCAGGGGAGACTCCTTGAGCTTGTCTTCCAGGGCCTGGACTTTGCCAACCGTTTTTACATAGGACAAGTCCTTGTCCTTGCGGTTGATCAGGGCAAGGCCTGCAGAGTCATAACCACGATATTCCAGGCGTTTAAGCCCTTCCACCAGGATACCCGTTACATTTCTTTGTCCTACCGCACCAACAATACCGCACATATTTCGTTGTTATCCCGGAATGATTATTTTTTCTTGTCCGGCCGTTGCCAGCCTTCGATGTTTGTTTGCCTGCTGCGCCCCACACCGAGACTGTCTTTCGGGACGGTCTTTGTAATGGTGGAGCCTGCTGCGACAAAAGCGCCGCTTTCCAGTTCTACCGGGGCTACCAGTACTGCATTGGATCCGATGAACACGCCATCACCAATCGTCGTCTTGTGCTTGTTGATACCGTCGTAATTACAGGTGATAGTCCCTGCGCCCACATTCACACCCTCGCCCAGTTCCGCATCGCCGACATAAGACAAATGATTAACCTTGCTGCCTTTACCGAGTCGGGCTTTTTTCACTTCAACAAAGTTACCCAGCTTGGCCATATCTTCCATTTCAGTTCCAGGCCTGACCCGCGCGAAAGGACCAAGCTGACAATGCTTACCGATCACGGCATCTTCTACCACGGTATAGGGATGAAGTACTGTGCCTTCACCAACAGAGCAGTTTTTAAGAATACACCCGGCACCTATTCGTACATCAGCCGCAATGGTGACTTCACCTTCCAGGATGACATTTACGTCAATTTCCACGTCACTGGCGATATCGACATCACCTCGAATATCGACCCGTGCAGGATCAATCAGGGTAACGCCATTTTTCATCAATTCGTCTGTCATGTCCTGTTGGTATTTCCTTTCCAGTTCAGCCAGCTGGACCCGGTCATTGATCCCGGTAACTTCTTTCTGGTCTTCACAAACGCTGGTCACCACCCGGCAGCCATCGGCCAGGGCAAGCTCTACCAGGTCCGTGAGGTAATATTCTTTCTGGGCGTTATCGGCTCCAACTTGCGGAAGCCAGCGCTGCAACCTGGCCACCGGAATGGCCATGAAGCCGGTATTGATTTCCTGTACCTGTTTTTCTTCGGCTGAAGCATCCTTTTCCTCGACAATCCGTGTAATTTGACCGCTGTTGTCACGAATAATTCGACCCAGGCCGGTTGGATTATCCACCATGCAGGTCAACACGCCCATGCTGTCTACATCAACCAGGTCTGCCAGGGTGGTAAGAGTATCCGCCCTGATCAGGGGCACATCACCATAGAGGACCAGGGCAATAGCATCGTCATCAAGGTTATCCAGGGCCTGGTGAACCGCATGGGCCGTACCCAGTTGTTCCTTTTGCAGGACGAAACCGGTAGCACTGTCAGCCAGCTCTGCTTCAACCGCCTCGGCACCAAAACCGACGACAACCTGCCTGTTGTCACAGTCCATGGCGCTGGCTGTGTCCAGTACATGTTTCAGCAAAGGTTTACCGGCCAGCTTGTGCAGTACCTTGGGCCTGGCAGACTTCATGCGTGTGCCTTTACCCGCTGCCAGGACGACTACATTCAGTTTCAAATCAGTTCAACTCGTAGAAAAATCAATCAATTACAGCATTATAGTACGGCAGCAAGGGTGCAGACAGTGGTGCAGGGCTCTTTTCTTGCCAACTCTCTTGCCGACTCTCTTGCCGACAATAAAGTGTCGCCCATAAAAAAGCCGGCAGAAGCCGGCTTTTTCCTTGTCTCTTGACTCTTGTCTCGAGTGTTCAGCCACCTGTTTTCTTGCGAATCTGCTGCAAAACACGGATCTGGGCAGCGGCCTGGGCCAGCTGTGAGGCAGCTTCGGCATATTCCATCTCGGCACTCTGGTTCTGGATGGCTTCTTCGGCCTCCTTCTTGGCCTGCAAGGCATTGGCCTCATCCACATCGTGGGCGCGGATTGCCGTATCAGCAAGAATATTGACCGTGCCGGGCTGCACTTCCAGGAAGCCGCCGGAGACATAGTAAATTTCTTCTTCGCCGTCCTGCTTCTTGATACGCACCGGGCCCGGAATCAGTGCTGTCAGCAGCGGTGCATGGCCGGGATAAATACCCAGGTCGCCAAGACTGCCGGCAGCTACCAGGGATTCAATGCGTCCCGAGAAGATCATTTCTTCTGCGCTGGCGATATCGCAATGGATGGTCATGGCCATAATGGTTACCTGTTTACT
>CAZROW010000134.1:2422-3867 GCA_964601805.1 uncultured Enterobacteriaceae bacterium | reverse complement strand
CTGGGCTATCCCATCTACAGCCGTTCCTATTCCATGCGTACCGGCAAGGACCGTGTCCAGGTGGACGGCGAACAGGTACCGGTGAATATCGGTGACGCCCGGGTGCTGCCCGGTGATTTGATCAGGGGTGATGCCGATGGTGTGGTCTGTATTCCGAAAAGCCGTGAAGACGAAGTGCTGGATACTGCTGAACAAATTGATGCAGCAGAAAACCAAATAAGGAAATATCTTGAAGAAGGCAAGACCATTGCCGAAGCACGCGCGGAAATGAAATATCATTCACTGCAAACACCTGAAAAATAAGAAGAAGGGGAAGTACCTTGATTATCGATTGTCATGCCCACACCAGTGCACCGCCGCAACTGGCCATTTACAAGGCCGGACTGGTTTCCCATCGGGGCTCCCACGGTCGTGGTGCCGTGCGTTATACCGATGAACAGTTAATGGCTGCCTGGAACAAGAAGGAAATGGCACCCTGCGGCCATCTCGAACACATGGCCAACAACGGCCTGGATATGCAGCTGGTATCCCCGCGGCCTTTCCAGACCATGCATTCTGAAAAACCCGGCTACCTGGTCGAGTGGTATATCCATGAGGTGAACAAGATCATTGCCGACAGCGTGCGCCTGTGGCCGGACAAGTTTTTCGGTATTGGCGGTTTGCCACAGCAGGGCGGGGAACCGGTGGATGTGGTGTTTGCCGAAATGGAACACTGCATCAAGGAATACGGGTTCAAGGGTTTTCTGCTCAACCCCGACCCCTATGAAAATGACGGCAACAAGGCGCCACCCATGGGTGATCGCTACTGGTATCCCCTGTACGAAAAAGCCTGTGAGTACGATGTACCGCTACACATTCATACCGCGGGATCGCGCAATCCACAGCGTGAACCCTACAGCCTCTATTTCGTGAATGAAGAAACCACTGCTGTTTACGGTTTCGTGAACTCCAATGTCTTCGAGGATTTTCCCGACCTGAAAATCGTGGTATCCCACGGTGGCGGCGCCATGCCTTACCAGATCGGCCGCTTCAATGCCGGTACCGCTCGCGCCGGAGCACAGAGTTCCACCAGCAAGGGCCTGTTCATCGATCGCATGCGCAACATGTATTTCGATACCGTGCTGTACAGCAAGGAAGCCCTGGAGCTGCTGATCAAGGTCGTGGGTGTTGACCGGGTGATGTACGGCTCTGAATGCCCCGGCGTGGGGTCCTCCATCAATGCGGATACCGGTGAGTGTTATGACAAGACGGTCCCCCTGATAGAAAGCATTGACTGGCTTTCCGATAAAGACAGGGAAATGATTTTTTCCGGTAATGCGAAAAAGGTCTTCAACCTGGATATATGACAGCCCCGTGCCGGAGATGGCCTGCGGCCATTTCCGGCCTACAGGTGACCTGAACGTGATGTGCCTTGTAGGCCGGAAATTGCGAAGCAATCTCCGGCA
>CAZROW010000134.1:0-2322 GCA_964601805.1 uncultured Enterobacteriaceae bacterium | reverse complement strand
CGCGGCAAGCAGTATTCCTTCGAGGAACTGGTCGAGTTGCGCAAGGACGAGAACTTCGCCGAGCAGATCACCCTGGAAGAACGTACCCGTCGCCATGCCCGCTGCCAGGCTGGTGTGGCAAAACTTGCCGAGGCCTGGAAAGCAGCCGCTCCCGATGTCTGCGTCATCATGGGCAACGACCAGCGTGAGCTGGTACTGCCGAGCCTGCAGCCCATGTTTACGGTGTATCACGGCGAGACATTCTGGCAAAAACCCCTGCCCGCCGAACGTGCAGAAAAATTGCCGGTAGGCATCAAGGAAAGTGAGTGGGCCTATCGTCCAGAGGACGACAAGGTCTGGCCTGCGCTGCCCGACCTGGCAGCACGGGTCATTGAAAAAGGACAGGAGCAGGGTTTTGATTTTGCCGCTTCCAGCGAGTGGCCCGACATGGGACCGACGCATCATCATATCGGCACACCCCATGCCTTCAGCTGGATCATTCGCCGTGTGATGGAAGACCACGCCGTGCCGGTGCTGCCCATGATCACCAATACCTTCTTTCCGCCCAACCAGCCGACGGCCAAACGCTGCTTTGACATGGGTAAGCTGGTGGGCGAGTGCATCCAGGAATGGGACCGGGATGTAAGGGTAGCTGTTATCGGTTCCGGTGGCATGAGTCACTTCACCATTGATGAAGATTTCGATAACCGCTTCATGCAGGCATTGTCTGAGCGTGACAAGGACACCCTGACCAGCATTCCACAAAATATTCTCATGCAGGGTACCTCGGAAATGCGTAACTGGATTGCTGCTGCAGGAGCGCTGTTTGATACCGGCCTGAAAGGGGAAGCCATCGACTACATACCCTGCTATCGCAGCGAGGCCGGTACCGGCACAGCCCAGGGTTTCGTGACCTGGCGTTAATTCAGTAAAAATTGTGCATCCGGCTGTTGTTCAAAGTCATTGTGATACCATCATACGAATTGTTAAGTCTCAGGTTGGGGGAAGATTTGAAACTTAAGCCTGCTTTTTTCACGCTGCTTTTATTGTTGTGTCCGCTCATTGTCGGCGCCCAGGAAGGGCATCCGCTCAAGGGCACCTGGCGCGGAGAAATTACCATGGGTGATGACACTCGTGCGCTGGTCATCATCATGGGTTATGAGACTGACTCGATCACCGGCATGATCAATCCCGGCCGCACCTCCTACCGTTTTTCCAGTGCTGAACTCGATGCCGATAACTGGACCTTGCATGCCAGTGCCACCAACCGTGATGGCGTGGATATCAGCCTGACAGCCATGCTGCATGAAATCGGTGCCCGCAACCGTTACCTGGAAGGCACCTGGCGGGAAGCGGGCAACAGCTATCCTTTTCGCATCACCCGCGAATAACTCTTTATAAAAAACCTTAAAAGCACACCAGGGGATCCAACATGGATGCAGCAACCAAGGCAGAATTAAAAGACAACTGGGTGGTGCTGTTCGTCGCCTTCATGCTGGTCTTCATTTCCTTCGGTGTACCCAATTTTTCCCTGCCCTGGATCTATGAACCGGCCATGGCCGAGTTTGGCTGGTCCAATGCCCAGGCCAACGGCATCTCCACGTCGAAATTCCTGGTGGGCGCCGCCGCTGCCCTGGGTATGGGTATCATGATTGATAAAATTGGCGGCAAGTTTTCCGTGCTGCTGGGGACTCTCAGTGGCGGTTTTGCCATGGCGCTGTTCCTGGTGGCCACGAACCTGGGTATTTATTACCTGGCCGGCGCCCTGTTGGGTCTGTCTGCCTCTTCCATTGTGGCGGCCATGAAAGTCGTGGTTTCCCGCCTGATCAACATCAACCAGGGCCTGGCTATCGGCATCGTGCTTGGCGGTACCAGTACCGGCCAGCTCATCATGCCTTGGGTCTGGAGTCATTTCCTGGAGGCCGGGGTCAACTGGCGTACGATTTTTGCCTGTCTCAGCATGGGTTCCTTTCTCATATCCACCCCGTTGTGGATCATCTTCATGTCCCGCAAGGGGGTCAAGCAGGATGTCATCAATGCCAGTTCCAAGGGCCATGATGACGGCCTGACCATGTGGGGGCATTTCAAACAGGTGTGCCAGGAGAAGGGCTTCTGGTTGCTGGCGACGTCGATTTTCCTGGTGTCAGCTGTCGACCAGGCCATGATGCAGAACTATGTGACTTTCCTCAGGACTGACCGGGGCCTGAATTACCGGGATTTCTGGTGGCTGGTGAGCCTGGTGACCTTCCTGGCCATTGGCGGGAAGATTTTCTCAGGCTGGATTTATGACCGCTTTTCCATTCCGGGCATTCGCTTTTTCTATTTCCTGCTCGGCGTGTCCAT
>CAZROW010000133.1:0-4047 GCA_964601805.1 uncultured Enterobacteriaceae bacterium | reverse complement strand
CGGAAAACAAGCATTTTGGGGCAGATCAAATGACCGGCTTTTCGAGGGCCTAAATTCATTGACAGGGCCCCTGACCGGAGTAGTATGGATTGTGCAGCCCACCTTTTTTCAGGGAGGAAAATAAAGCCGCTGCAGCACAATAATTGCGTAGTGCAGCCATTGGCAGGCATGAGCAAGATGCCCGATCAAGCCCGGGCCCGGAATCGAAAATTGCACGTTTTACATGTATGGCTCGTTTTACATGTAAAGGATCCTGAAGCAGGGCAAGAGCAGGGCAGAACCCGATGAAATTGATAAGGGTGCAGCCTGGCAGTGTCTCAAGACGCAGACAAGCGTTTAAAGGAGGCGCATGTATGATTAGTGATACTCAAGTAGTTTTCAGAGGTATTGACCATTCACAAGCCGTTGAAGATGCGGTCCAGAAAAGAGCCGAAAAGCTGGAAAGATTCAGTGACCAGATCCTCGGCCTCAGAGTCACATTAGAGTCACCCCACAATAATCATCACAAAGGCAAGGTCTACCATGTGGGCGTTGAAGCCTTTATCCCCAACCACGATATCGTGGTTAACCACGAGCAACATGACAAACACTCCCATGAGGATATCTATGTCGCTATCCGCGACTCGTTTGATGCCGTGGAAAGACAAATCAAGGATTTCTATGAAAAGCAGCGCAGGCAAAGCCGGCAAAACCGGCATAATGAGGCGTTGATAGACAACACCACCCTGGCTGACGATATTGTCAGTGTTGATGAATTCAACAATGCCCAGGCGGCCAACCAGTAAGAGCTGCCTGCTGTTAGTAAAACCAACTCATTTCATATCAGGATCAAACACGGGCCCAATGGCCCGTGTTTTTTTTGGTAACCAGAAATTTTCCAGGCTCTAGGTATTCACGCCAAACATCTTCTTACGCACCAGGTTACGGTACTCCTTGGGAGACAGGGAGATGGCCTTGCGAAAAACGGCCGAAAAGTAGCTGTTGTCGGGATAGCCGACACTGTAAGCGACTTCGGAAATACTCAGGTTGCTGGTTTTTAGCAGTTCCTGGGCATTTTCGATTCGTACCTGTTGCAGGTACTGCATGGGAGACTTGCCGGTAGCCTGTTTGAACCGGCGATTGACCGAGCGAACGCTGATACCGAATTTTTCAGACAATATCTCCAGTGTGATTTCGTCGTTGTAACAACTGTGCATCCATTCCTGGATGGCGATGATGTTTTCATCGTCATGATAATTCTGTGGTGAGTTCTTCAGGAAGCTCGAAGTATAGGAGCGCTTGATCTCGTGGGTGAAATGTCGGGATACCTGGTCAGCCACTGCCTGCGTGTAATACTGTTCGATGAAATGCAGCATCACATCGCGTACCGAGTTCACGCTGCCTGCACAGAATATATTGCCGGACTTGGTGATGAAGCGGTCGCGTTGCAGCAGGACCTCGGGGTAGGCCTTGCTGAACTGGTCAAAGTAATACCAGTGCGTGGTGGCGACCTTGTTGTTCAACAGGCCCGCCTCGGCCAGGAAATAGCTGCCGGTGCCCACTGCAACAAAGATGGTGTTATCGCCCTGGAATGACTCGAGCCAGTGTGTGAGCTGGTGTGTTTTCCTGACCACGCCCAGGGGATTGCCCCACAGTGCCGGCAGAATAATCATGTCAGTGGTGGTGATCTCATCCAGCTTTTTCTTGCAGACCAGTTCGAGCCCGGCATTCAGGGCAATGTTTTTGCCGTCCATGCTGACCAGTTCCATGGCCAGGTTGCCCTTGTTCCTGCCATCAATACGATTGATGAGATCGGCGGCATTGAGCATCTCGATGGGAATCGTGATGCTGGTGCCCAGGACCTTGCGGTAACCAATGATGGTGACGTTAAGCATCAGCCGGCGTCCGCTTGCGGATAAGTCACGGCCACCACTTCGTAGCGATGCTTGCCTGAAGGGGTGTCGATGCTGAATTCGTCATCCAGGTTTTTTCCCAGCAGGGCCTTGCCCAGGACCGAATCGATACTGATGTAGTTTTTGGACGGGTCGATTTCATCCGGCCCCACCAGGCGATACTTCACGGTCTCACCATCTTCCCGGTAAAGCTCCACCCAGGCGCCGAAATAGACCTTGTTGGTGTCGGTTGGTAACTGGTCAACCACTTTCAGGACATCCAGGCGCTTGCGCAGGTAGCGCACGCGGCGGTCTATCTCGCGCAGGCGTTTCTTGCCATAGATGTACTCCGCGTTTTCCGAGCGGTCGCCCAGTTTGGCGGCATCGGATACCTGTTGTGTCACCTCGGGGCGTTCCACTTTCCACAGGAAATGCAGCTCTTCCTTCATCGCCTTTTCCCCTTCGGGGGTGATGTAGGCGGACATGGGTTTGGCAGGGGGGCGGTATCGGGACATATAAGTGTAAAGTGCTTAATGGTTTAACTCGTGTTTCCTGAACTCTAACTCAAGTTGGGCATACAGTGGGGCTTCTTTCATACGCACGCCCAGGCCCAGCAGGCGCACGGGTTTGTTGCCACGCTCAAAACCGGTCTGGCACAGGGCACGATAGGCCTCCAGGTCCAGCGTGTTGCCATTCTGTTCAACCGTCGTGGAGACAAAGTCGTTGAACTTGATTTTCACAAACCGTTTGCCGATGGATACCTTTTTTTTCGATCGCTCGATGCGCCCGGCCAGTTCCTCCATGAGTCCGGGCAGGGTGGACAGGCAGGTTTCCAGGCTGGGCAGGTCCTCGGCAAAGGTGTGCTCAACACTGATGGATTTACGCCGGCTCTGGGTCTGCACTTCACGTTCGTCGATGCCGCGGCACAGGTTCCACAAGGTTTCACCAAAGCTGCCAAACATCTCGATCAGTTCCGTCTTCTCGTATTGTTGCAGGTGATGGCAGGTCTCTATGCCCATCAGGTCCATCTTCCTGGCGGTGACTTTGCCGACACCATAGAGTTTTCGCACGGGCAGCCTGGTGACGAAAGCCTCCACCTGGTCGGGTGTTATCACGAACTGGCCATCGGGCTTGTTCCAGTCGCTGGCAATCTTGGCGAGGAACTTGTTGGGGGCGATACCGGCCGACAGGGTAATGCCGATTTCCTGCCTGACACGGTCACGAATTTCCTGTGCAATCAGTGTCGCGCTGCCATGGCATTTGTTGCTTTCGGAGACATCGAGAAAGGCTTCATCCAGGGACAGGGGTTCAATTTTTCCGGTGTAGTCCCTGAAGATTGCGTGCATCTGTGCCGAGGCAACCCGGTATTTTTCCATGTTGCCGGGAATGATGATCAGGTCACGGCATTTACGCTTGGCCGTGGCTGATGCCATGGCGGAATGGACGCCGTACTGGCGGGCCTCGTAATTGCAGGTGGCAATGACACCACGACGGTCCTCGGAACCCCCGACAGCCACCGGCAGGCCGGCCAACCCGGGATCGTCCCGGATTTCTATGGCGGCAAAAAAACAGTCGCAGTCGCAGTGAATGATCTTTCTTGGCATAGTGCCCGTCACCGAGCTTCAATGATTTTTCAGGTCGGCATCTACTATAAGGGCATGGCCGGACCTTGTCATTTCTCTCTGCGAAATTCATGGAGGGGCATGAACAAAAGCGGGCTGCAAGGCGTGGTTTTTGCCAAGTTGGTGATGACACGTTAGGGTAATTGACAGGCGATCCAGGTAATAGCAAGCGCAAGGAATTTTTCATGATCAAAACTATACATTCCCACCATCACCATCTGGGCTGGAATGCGGCCAACACCCCGGCACTGACAGTGGCCCCCGGCGACAGTGTCGAGCTGGAATTAATGGATGCCTCGGGAAACCGCATCAAACGCAGTGATGATGCCTGCGTCATTGCCAGCCTGGCGGCTGAAAATGCCAATCCCCTGACGGGACCGGTGTACGTGGATGGCGCCGAGCCGGGCGATACCCTGGTCGTGGAGATCGAGGAATTCAGTCACAGTGACTGGGGCTGGACAGCCATCATTCCGGGCTTCGGTTTGCTGGACCAGGAGTTTACCGAGCCCTTGCTGCATATCAGCGAATACGATGACAAGCAGATACGCTTTACC
>CAZROW010000132.1:1182-4360 GCA_964601805.1 uncultured Enterobacteriaceae bacterium | reverse complement strand
TGCAGCATTTCCTCGATGATGACGCCCATCAGCGAATCCGCACTCGGCGCCGGCCCGCCAACGATACCGGCATACTCTGGCTTGAGTGCATACGCACTGTAGAGATACTGGATCATGAGATCATGTTCGATCTCGGAGCCTTCCTTCAACAACCGGATGAGTTCAAGATACGGGTCGTCGAAGGCCCGTTTTACCGTGGAGAACCGATGCGTCTTTTTCGCGAACGCCTGGCCCGAACCCGCGCTAAAACCGAAGATGGCCATACTGCGCAGCAGCGACCGACGTGTTAAATCCTCGCCTTTAATATCGTGTTGTTTCCCAATTCCAAAGCTATCAATACTATTAATCCGGGTACCACCTACTGTGCCCCTCGCTTAACCTGGCTCCATTATAGCCCCTGTCAAATAAAAGAGCCCCCGGCATCAGGCCGAAGGCTCCTTTTCGAAAAGACAGCGTCGGGTTAACGTAGAACCTGCAGTGAAGTCTCGCCACCCAGGCCGAGCGGGCCACTGTCCGGAGACACCATCTTGACCCACAGCGCATCGTTGTCCTTGAACCAGGAGGTCTCGGTGGCATTGCGCAGTGCCACCAGGCTGGTCTGCTGAACCCCGGAATCCGCGGTAGAAAATTCCAGCAGTTTGAAGATCACCCACGAATCCTCATCCATCTCGGACAGGCGCAGGAACAAGTCCTCACGTTCAGTGGTCACCGTGATCTCGGTATTGGCGCGGACATTGGAACCACCGGCGGCAATGACGTAATCCTGGCCACTGCGGCTCAGCGTGATAGGCGGCTGGGGCGCACCGAACAAGCGTGGACGCGGCGGTGGCGCATCATCACCATCAGCGGCAGGCCTCGGTGGTGCGCCGCGGAAACGGAACGGAGGTGAAAAACTCAGACGACCGACATCGCCGGTGCACACGGCAGCATTCCAGTCATTCTTGATCTGGCAGGCTTCCGGGTCGGTGGCAATACTGACGTTCTCGCCTTCGTGGATCATGACATAGGTATCGGGGCCGACACCGAGCGAGCCATCCTTGTCACGGATCACGGCAGTCTTGTAGGCCGAACTGTTGCCGTTGTCGTTAGCCCACCTTCTGTTGCCTTCCATCGGCGGAAAGTACACTGGCTTGGCGTTCTCGAAGGTCAGGCCCTCGACGGCGTTGTTGGAGCTGACCCCGAAGCTGGTATACAGCAGGTAGGAGAGCGCGCCGGTCTTGCGCTGGGCGTTGTCCTCGTAGTTCACGAAAGTGGTATCGATCACGTCATGGCGGTTGTCGTAGTACTCGTAACCACGGATCGGGAAGTCAGGGATCTTGGGTTTGGGCAGGCTGCGGCCATAAGCCACCTCTTCCGAGGTCCTGGGATTGCCGATATTCTCGGTATCACCCACAAACAGTGAGTCGACCACTCGCGAGGTATAGGGGTCTTCCAGACTGGCACCACCACGCAGGCCCGATGCCTGTGTATACCCGATGGCATTATCCGCCGCCCTGTAGTTCCTGATGGTGCGCATCTCGCCGCGCCCCCAGAAGCCACCATTGCGGTTCTTGTAGGCAGTGAGGTCCTCGAACACCGTTTCCACGATCGGGCTGGACCCGTCTGCCGGGTTTTCATGGGCAATATGCATATTGCCGGTCACCCCGAAGGTGTTGTCGACGTTGATGTTGCGGTCGAACATGAAACCGTCGTAGTTGGAGTGGGCCACGTTGCCCCTGAACTCACGCATACGCATGTTGCGCGGCCAGGTATTCAGACTGTCTTCCGAATCCAGGAAGGCACCATTGGGGTGCTCGGGCAGGGACATCCAGAAGCCGTTCGCATCCGAGCCTGCAGCGACGTTGCCGATATAGGTATTGTCCGGGTTGGTGATCCAGAAACTGGCCACGGTATTGTCAGAAGGCAGCAGGACGTTCGTGGCGTTCTGGCCATTCTGCCTGACCGCCTGGCGGTTCTCGTAGTCATCCCGCTCACCGGCAGCGGCGAGGTTGGTCGGCACACATGCCATGGTCATATGACACTTGGTCTGGATGGCCAGGTTATTAATGAACTCGTTGCCGTGTTCGATGCCGTCTTCCATGAAGAAACAGTGGCCGACGGTGTTGTAGGTCACGTTGTTTTCCACGCGCAGGTCATTGGAGCCGTGAACGGTCACGCAGCGGTTGAAGGTATCGTGAATGGCCGCGTTTTTGACGTATTGGCCCTTGCCACCGTCACCGACCAGGTGCCAGTGGATCGGATAGCGCGCCAGTTCCAGGTGCTGGCCCATGAGGTTGAGTTCGACACCCTCGACATACATCTTGCTGGTGACCATGGCCATGATATGACCGCCGAAGTGAGACTCGGCCGCATCTTCGGAACCCTGGATCTTGATGTTGCGGGTCAGCAGACCCACTTCGCCGCGCTCATCCACACCATAGGTAATCTTGCCGAAGTGCATGTATTCCAGCGGCTGTTCCAGTGTGATGGTGTTACCGCGCACCGAGGCGATGGTGTGGCGCTCGGCCTGGCGCGGATCAAAATCGGTTGAGGCCAACACAATCTCGTCACCCGCCTGCCACTGGCTGGCATCCAGCACCTCAATGGTTGTGCTACCGGCTTCAGCGGTATTGGCCAGCTTGGTCCAGGTATGCGTGCGGTTGCCATGCAGGTTGAGTGTGCCACCGGACATCATGATGCCGCGGTCACCCATGCCCATGAGCTGCTCGTCGGGGACGTTGTTGGTGAGCGTGATGGTGGCTTTATGCTGATAGGGTTGATCTTCGGTACCGATCTGCAGTTCCCCGAACACGAGGATCCATTCGGTGCTCATTTCGAGATCGGACTCGTCCGCAAAGATCAACTTACCGTTGATCGTGAGGCCGTTCAGGGCCGGCGGGCTGACATCAAGAAGCACTTCCTGATCACTGGCAATCACGACCTTGTCGCCGGCAACCGGTACCTGGTTGTTGGGCCAGGTAGCAGGATCAGACCAACGCGTGGCCTGGGCATGGGCGGCAAATCCCGCAGTGACAAGAAATGAAAATAAGAACAATCGAATATACATACGCATGGAACCAGGTCCCCCTCTGATGGTGCGATTGACAAGCCCTTTTTCGGGCCACAGAGAATAACATGATTTTCGAGCAAAAAACCCCCGAAAAACGTGGCAAAAAGGCCGAATTGTGAACAAAAAATG
>CAZROW010000132.1:0-1082 GCA_964601805.1 uncultured Enterobacteriaceae bacterium | reverse complement strand
CAGGCGGAACCGGCTGACTGGGAGATAGATCCCGAGCATTTCTCCATTGTCTTCGAAGCCACCCATGCGGGGTACCAGCAACAGATGGGAATGTTTCTTGAAGGTTCAGGCGCATTTCGCTACGACCCCGATACGCAGGCATTAAGTGAAGGTCGAATCGAAATACAGGCTGACAGCATTTTCACCAACCATGATGACCGCGATGATCACCTGACCAGCAGGGACTTCCTGAATGCAAGACGTCATCCCTCCATCGTCTTCCAGGCCGATGCGTTCGTACCAGGCGATGGGCCTGGCCGGGGCACAGTCACCGGCAACCTGACCCTGCTTGGCGAAACCCATCCTGTTGAACTGGACGTGACAATCAACAAGCAGGAAGAGTATCCCTTCGGGCACGGGCGCGAGACTCTCGGAATATCTGCGCAGACCACTCTCATGCGCAGCCAGTGGGGGATGGACTATGGGGTAGCCGACAACCTGGTGGGTGACCAGGTAAATCTACGCTTCGAATTTGAAGCGCTTCGGCAATAACGAGTAATGGCAAAAGTGAAAAGGATCGCAAGTCTTATACAGAGCGTAAAAAAACCAGGATGGCCCCATAATTGGAGTGATCAACGGAATACGACTCTATATAGTCCTGATCGAGATAGTACTGACACTGACTAAGCACCTCTTCACGTATGCGACCACCGCCCACTATCAGCCGTATACCGCGCGCATAACCTTCCCAGGCCTGCTGCAATACATCATCCATTTTGACCAAGGCCTGCTGGACCGTTTCCTGTTGATGGGCAATATCGCGGGTAATGATTGAACCATCACTTTGCTCCAGCAACTCGTCGTCACACTTGAGGCAGGTACAGCTTACGTGACGGTCACGAAATTCTGTAAACTCCAGCCGGGTTTCCAGTCCGCAGTGCAGACATTTTCGCATTTGTCCGGTGGGCATAAGACTAAATTTAAACGATATGTTTCAGGCTTCATTGGTGAAGCGTTTTCAATATGGGAGACAAGATAGTTTGATATTACTGAAATAAAAACCCCAGCCTGATGACTGGGGATTTTATTTGGTGCCGGCACCA
>CAZROW010000131.1:0-4485 GCA_964601805.1 uncultured Enterobacteriaceae bacterium | reverse complement strand
TCAGACCGCTTCGTGTTGAAGTTCCGCAAGCCCCAATAGTTTTATCCCACCACCATGCCCCGGGCCAAAAACAAGACCCAGCCTACCAGGGCAAGCGTCAAGGACTTCCTGGCCGGTGTCGACAATGCACGTCGCCGCCAGGATGCCCAGGTCGTTTTGAAAATCATGAAGAAAGTGACCGGGAAAAAACCGGTCATGTGGGGTCCCAGTATTATTGGTTTCGACACCCTGCATTACAGATATGCATCCGGCCGCGAAGGTGATATCTGCCGTATCGGCTTTTCGCCACGCAAGCAGGCTCTTTCCCTTTATGTGCCCACAGGTTTCGCCAATGCTGACAAACTGAAAGCCAGGCTGGGTAAATACAAGGCGGGTAAAGGCTGCATGAGCATCAATAAACTGGAGGATGTGGACCTGGAGGTCCTGGAGCAGCTTATTCGGGAAGGTTATGAATACAGCAGGGACAGCGACCGAATTTACTGACCTGCCCGATCGCTATTTACTGGTAAGCACCCAGACACCATCCCAGTCCCCGGGATCCACATTGGCCTGCAAATGCTCACAGCGCTCGATATAGAGCCTGGCACACTGGTCATTCGGGTTCATTTTCAGCACGCTTTCAAAATGCCCCTTGCCCTTCTCCCAGGAACCGTTCTGGTAGCATTCCATGCCATCACGAAACACGCCCAGGGCTTCAATCATGTTGGGATAACTTTCGTCCGTGTGGTAATCCAGTAATTCATAGACACCCACCGGTTCTGTCTTGCCCTTGACCACCACGTTGTCCACCAGGCGGTGCCGGTAACTGCTCTTGAGGCCATCAAGACAGCTCTGGCTGATCAGGATATGAGCGCCGTACTGCTTGGTGGCACTTTCCAGGCGTGCCGCCAGGTTCACCCCATCACCAATGACCGTGTAGTCCATACGTTTGGGCGACCCGATATTCCCGGACACCACGTGACCGGTGTTCAGGCCTATGCCGATGTCGATGGGCTGCCTGCCGGCCTTTTTCAGGCTTTTATTGAAGCCATGCAGTTCAGTCATCATGCGCAGGGAGGCCTTGACTGCCCGGTCCGGGTCATCTTCATGGGGAAAGGGCGTGCCGAAAATGGCCATGATGGCGTCGCCAATAAATTTGTCGAGCATTCCGCCCTCATCGGTGACCACATCCACCATCAGGGTGAAATAATCATTGAGCAGTTCCACGATACCCTGGGCACCCAACTCCTCACTGAGTGTGGTGAAACTGCGGATATCGGAAAACAGTACCGTGGCTTCACTGTCCTGGCCGCCCAGTAATTCACCACCATCGCCCATCAGCTTGTCTGCCAGGCCAGGGTCCATGTAGCGGGACATGGTGGACTTCATGCGCACTTCCGAACTGATATCTTCCAGCAGGATCATGGTGCCCAGTTTTTCGTCGTCCTTGCCTTTCAGCGGCAAGACGGTGGCGTTAACGGATACCGGTTCGCGGCGGCATGCCAGGGTGGCATCCATCATGATTTCCATTTGCTGGGATTCTGCAACCTCGGCGATCTTGTCGATAATCCATTGATTACCGGCACCGAAAAAGGCGCCAGCCTCCATACCCAGGATATCCGCTTCGCGACTTTGCAAAATACGCTGACCGGCCTTGTTACAGGTCACGATAACCTGGTCGTTATCCAGGGTCAGCACGCCATTGGACATACTTTCCAGCATGCTTTCATTGTAGTTTTTCATCTGCTGGACATGCTGGAACAAACTGGCATTTTCCAGGCCGATGGCAATTTGTGAAGTAAAGGCTGTCAGCCGCTGTTCATCTTCATCGGTAAACGGACCGCCTCGCTTGTTGAGTACCTGGGTGACGCCGATAATCTTGCCGTCCTTGTTTCTGACCGGCGAACACAACATGGAGCGCGTGAAGTAGCCGGTCTGTTTGTCCACGGCCGGGTTAAAACGCAGGTCCGCGTAGGCATAAGGAATATTGACTGACTGGCCCGAAGTAAACACGTTGCCGGCGATACCGGCATTGTTGGGAAAGCGCAGTTCCGTGGCACCCAGTCCCTGCCCTATCTGGGTATAGAGTTCGTTGCTGCGCTCATCATTGAGAAACAGCGTTGAGCGGTCGGCATTAAGCATCTTGGTGATCGCCGACATGATCATCTGCAGCAGCGGCCCCAGGTTGATTTCCGACGATACATCCGAGACCACCCGCAGGAATTCAGCCTCCTGCTTGCGTAGTGCGTTCATACGCTCCACGTACATGGTGCCCTGGAGCACAATGGCGACCTGGGTGTTGATGGCTTCCACCAGGGTCAGGTCGTCTTCAGTAAAGCCGCCTTTTTTCTTGTTCAGGGTTTGTGCCACACCAATGACTTCACCGCGTACTGTGCGTACCGGGACACAGAGAATATTGCGGGTGGTAAAGCCGCTTTTCTGGTCAATACTCTGGTTAAAGCGGGGATCCTCGTAGGCATCCTTCACGATTTCCGCTTTACCCTTGGTAAACACCCAGCCGGCAATACCGGTGTTGTTGAGAAAACGGATTTCCCGCTCCACGCCACCCAGGGCAATGCGGGAGTACAACTCATCCGTTTGCGGGTCATTGAGAAACAGGCTGCCACGTTCAGACTGGGTAACCCGGGTTACTTCTTCAACAATGACTCGAAGCTGTTGATCCAGGTTATCCGCCTTGGCCACTTTCTGCGAAATATCCAGCACCAGTTCTGCCACGTTCTCTTTTTTGGCACGGGCAGGCTTGCGCGTAGCCGACTTGGCAGCCGTCTTGCGGGCTGGCTTGTCTGCCGTTTTTTCCTCGATAACCCGTTTAGGCATTGGCGCTCTCCAGTTGAGCTCTCAGTTGCGCGATGGTTTCACGCAGTTCGGCACTTTCAAGATCACTCTGGCGCTTGAGTTCCCTGAGTGACTCTTCGTAATTGAGCCGGTGTATTTCCAGCTCTTCACGCAGCGTGGTAATGGTTTGTTCCAGTTGCTGGTGCTGGCTGTTGGCCTCGGCCCGCTCCCGTTGCACACCGGTTTCACCATCCAGGCGAATCTGCTCCAGTTGTTCCCGCAATACCCGGGAAGTATTGGACAGTTCATTGACTTCTGATGTCCATGCAGCCTTGTTCTGTTGTAATTCTTCTTCGCGCTGGAACTGGAGAGTTTCCATTTCCTGGCGCTGGTTGCGCACAGTTTCCATGAGCTGGGCAATTTCATTGACAGACTCTTGTCGGGCTTTCTGGACGGCCTGTTCTTTTTCCAGCATGAGGTTATCGATCTCTTCCCGCAATGCCTGCGCCACGGTTTTGAGCTGGGCAATTTCCTTGCCGGCCTCCCTGACAGCCTCACTGACACGCTGGTCTGATTCGTGATGGATCTGGTCCATTTCCCTGCGCAACACGGTTATCGTGTTTTTCAGGTGACGGATTTCCTGCTGGGCTTCCAGGTTTTTCTCGTTATTGTTCTCGGAATTTTCCATGAAAATCAATGCACTAACATGAGGCTGGTTATAATAAACCGACTCACGTCCCGCTTACCAGCTTTCCCGAACCTATTCGATTGCCAATCAAGATCGCTGTAGGCCGGAAATGGCCCAACGGGCCATCTCCGGCATTGGGCTTACATTAAAAAGTATTGTCCGAAATTGTTGCGCAATTTCAAACCTGCAACGAAGAGGGTTTTTAACTCCAGGGATGCGGCTTCACCCGCAAGGTGATAAACAGGAACTCTAATGGATAAGACTCATAACCTCAGGGAATCGATTCAAAACCTGCATTTCGATAACCGGTCTGCAGCCTTGAACAGGGAATGGCAAAACTTTTCATGACGCAGTCGGTCAGGTAATCCTGCATCAGGTTATCAGGGACATCCTGGTGACAGTATTCGGAGCAGCTTGCCAGAAACTGCTCAAGCCCGGCTGTGTCCATGGCATGGCCTGCCACGATCCTGCCATCTGTCATTTGCGGCTGCCACTGGCTCATCAGGCCTGCCAGTATCCGGGTCTGCTCACTGTCCAGCGCAAGGTCCGTGCTGCCAGCCATTATCCGGAACAACGCGCCCCTGGCTTGTGCCAGGTCACTTTCCATATCCGACAGGACAGGCTGGGGCGATTGCGAAAGCAGTTTTTTCATTTGCCGTGCCTGCGGATTGCTGAGTCCCAGCATGCTATTGGACAGCAGTTCCACTTGCAGGGCCTGCTGCATGGCCAGCGATGGCGATGGCGGAGTTTCCCGCAGGGCACCATAGGCAATTATCACGGAAACCAGCATCACTGCCGCCAGGCCTGCGGCCATTGCCCTGCCCAGCCAGACTACAGGCACCGGATCAGTTGTTGGAAAACACTCATCGAACGTGATTTCCTCATCCTGCCCTTCCCTGTCCTGATAAAAGCTATGAACAGCTTGCTGGATCTTCTTCATAACATTCTCCTGCCTGTAATTCCCTGGCCAGCTTGAGCTTGGCCCGGTGATATTGCGTACGTACTGAACCAATACCGGCGCC
>CAZROW010000130.1:0-4521 GCA_964601805.1 uncultured Enterobacteriaceae bacterium | reverse complement strand
ACAGATGCCGCAGTATTCTTGCTGAAGCCATTGCCAATCATTTCAGTGGTGGCCTGATCGAAGCCGCCAGTGCCGGTAGTGAGCCCGCTGGTGAAATTCATCCCATGACATTGAAAGCCCTGGATTCTTATAATATTCCTGCCACCGGCCTGTACAGCAAATCGTGGGATGACCTGGAAGATTTTGAACCGGATTTTGTGATTACTGTGTGTAACAATGCCGCTAATGAAACTTGCCCAGTCTGGTTTGGTAAATCACTGCGGGTACACTGGAACCTGGAAGACCCCAGCATTATAGTGGGTAGTGACGCGCAAAAGCTGGCAGCATTTGGTGAAACCATTGCGCTGCTCACTTCCCGAATCAAGGAAGTAACTGATCTGCTTGAGCATCATGCCTGTCGCACCCGGGTGCTTGATGCCCTGAACTGTATGGCTGAGTCCTGAGAGAATAAATAAGAACAAAGTAGTCAATGGGCCTTTTTGAACGTTTTCTGACACTCTGGGTATTGCTGGCCATCCTTGCCGGTGTATTTCTCGGCAACCTGGTTCCCGGTGTTTTCGTGGCTATCGCCGCCCTGGAAATTGCCCACGTCAATGTCGCCGTGGCCGTGCTGATCTGGGTCATGATCTACCCGATGATGATCCAGGTGGACTTCTCATCCATCAGGGCTGTTGGTGAAAAGCCCCAGGGGTTGATTCTCACCTGTGTTATCAACTGGCTGGTCAAACCCTTTACCATGGCAGCCATAGGCTGGTTGTTCTTCAAGGTTATCTTTGCTCCCCTGGTTGAACCACGAATGGCCGATGAGTATATCGCCGGCATGATCCTGCTGGGTGTGGCGCCCTGTACAGCCATGGTGTTTGTCTGGAGCCAGTTGACCAAGGGCGATCCCAATTACACCCTGGTCCAGGTGTCCGTGAATGACCTGATCATGGTCGTGGCCTTTGCGCCCATAGCTGGCTTCCTGCTGGGTGTTACCGATATTACGGTGCCCTGGGAAACGCTGCTGCTTTCGGTGTTGCTGTATGTCCTGATTCCCCTGGTAGCAGGTGTCGTTACCCGGCAAACGCTGGTCAGCAAAGGTGGTGGAGCACTGGATTCACTGCTGGCAGTGCTCAAACCCTGTTCAGTGGCGGGCTTGCTGGCAACCGTCGTATTGTTGTTTGGTTTCCAGGCGCAAACCATCCTGGGCAATCCCCTGGTGATCGGGCTGATTGCCATTCCCTTGCTGCTGCAAACCTATGGTATTTTTTTCCTGACCCTGGCGATTGCCTGGTCAATGAAGCTTTCCCATCGTGTCACCGCTCCGGCCTGCATGATTGCCACTTCCAATTTCTTTGAGCTGGCTGTTGCCGTAGCCATCTCGCTGTTTGGTTTAAATTCAGGTGCCTCACTGGCCACGGTAGTTGGTGTGTTGGTGGAAGTGCCGGTGATGTTGTCGCTGGTGGCTATTGCCAACCACTTGCGTCCTGCCATCAAGTCCCGTTACAAAGCTGTCACCGATTAACCATCGGTTAAGCCCTCGTTGCATTTTCAGATTTAGTCCCGACCGATGTTTCTGCGCTGCCAAGATCATGTAGAATCAGGACCTGTATGCAGCAACGGAAAGCAAGATGTTACTGATTCTTATCATCGTTTTGACGGTGAGCCTGGTAGTGCTTCTACATTATGAGTGCCTGTATCGGCTGACAAGATTGATGCCGATGCTGCGTATCAGGTATCGCTACCGTCTGGTCCTGGGTGTTTTCGGTGCCTTGCTGGCCCATGTGCTTGAAGTGCTGGTTTTCGGTTTCACCTATTTCCTTATGCACGGGCACGAAAGCCTGGGATACCTGGAAGGCCGTTATGTCATTACCCAGTCCGATGCCATCTATTTTTCTTTTTCCACCTACACAACCCTTGGTTATGGCGACATAGAGCCATTTGGCGGTATTCGCTACCTGGCCGGCATTGAGTCGCTGACCGGGCTCCTGTTGATTACCTGGACGGCCTCATTCCTGTTCCTGGAGATGCAGCGTTACTGGGTTTCCCGCTGATACGTGAAACATGGGAGAACAACATGAGTGAAAAAGCCGCTTTGACTTCGCTGGATTAAAGGCTTGTATGAATAGTCCTGTTTCAAGGGAGACCTTTGATGATGTTGCAACATGTCCGGTTACTGGCCAATTACAATGCCCGGTTCAACAACCAGGTATTTGATGCGGCAGCCAAGCTGGATTTGAATGAATTCCAGGCGGACCGTGGAGCGTTCTTCAAGTCAGTCTGTGGCACGCTGAATCATATCCTTGTGGGTGATATTCTCTGGTTCACCCGGTTTTACAAGAGCTTCAAACCTTATTCGACGCTGGCGCCTGTGCTCGATCTGCCTGTACCACAATCCCTGGACCATATTCCTTATCCGGAGCTGCCTGCGCTACACGAAGCCCGGCAGATCATGGACGGCATGATCAGTCGCTGGGCCCATGAGGAACTGACGGAGCAGGATCTTGAGCAGGACCTGACTTACGCCAACACCAAAGGCGTCGTCAGTACACGAAATTTCGGCGAAACCCTCATGCATGTGTTCAATCATCATACCCATCACAGGGGACAGGCCAGCACCTTGCTGTTCCAGTTGGGTCATGATGTCGGGGTGACCGATTTCCTGGTGGATGTTCCGGTAAGCTGATATGAAAAAAGCATTTCTCATGGCTCCCCTTGTCGCAGCGCTGGTATTCGCCGGCCCGGAAGGCTGGGAGCAATTCAACAACCCCGGGCCCGGGTATATTCCGGTCATCAATGAGTTGTTGTTGCTGCTATTCGGTTACCTGGCAGCCGCGGCAGGCAACGCCGTGGTCGTCATTCCCCTGTGCCTGCTGTTGCGCCTGAAAACACGCAATCTTCTGGCTGGGATATTGCTGGGCTTTTTTGTCGCACTGATCGTGACAACCATTGCCTATGCCTTTGAAATATTTGATTACCAGACGTCGATTTTCCATCCCGCCTACCTGTATCCGCTTTTCATACCACTATTCCTGCTGACTTCGCTGTCGTTTTTCTTCCTGACGCGGACAGCGCCGGTTAGTGACCCACCTGCACCACCGGAAGACGACGAGCCATCCGGCGAAGACTCGCCAACGTGACAACAACTGCAGCAGCTTTACTGAAAGAACTGACCTCCCGCGGTGATGCCAGGCAGGCTGAACGTGCGGCGCGATTTTTCAAAACGGGGAAAGGCCAGTATGGCGAGCACGAGGTCTTTGTTGGCGTGATGATGCCGGAACTGCGACTCATGGCACGCTCCCACGTGGAGTTGTCCCTGGATGAAACAGTGAAGTTGCTGAAAACGTCCGTGCATGAAGCCAGGTTGCTGGCCCTGCTGGTTCTGGTTAGCAAGTTTCGCGCGGGTGATTCCGCTGAAAAGGATGCCGTGGCCAGGTGTTACCTGGACAATACGGACTATGTGAATAACTGGGACCTGGTGGACAGTTCGGCCCATCTCATTCTGGGCCCCTGGCTGGAAAACCGGGATCGCAACATACTGGACACCCTGGCCGGGTCATCTTCCCTGTGGGAGCGCCGCATCGCCATCATCGCCACCTTTCATTTCATCAGGAAAGGGAAGTTTACCGACGCACTCAGGATAGCCGGTTTGCTGGTAAACGATTCCGAAGACCTGCTGCACAAGGCTGTAGGCTGGATGCTCAGGGAAATCGGTAACCGTGACCGGGGCACCGAAGAGGGCTTTCTCATGGAACATTACCGCAACATGCCGCGCACCATGCTGCGTTATGCCATTGAAAAATTTCCCGAGCCACTCAGGAAGGCCTACCTGGCAGGCAAGATTGCCTGACCGGTTGCCGGGCTGTCCTACTGCCTGGTTACTGTCAGCGTCATGCTGCCCTTGTTATTGCCGTAGAAATTCCAGGCATCGTTGGCAAAGCAGTACAGGTAACCGGCGCGTTTTACTTTCAGGGTGGCCTTTTCACCGATCAGGAAAGTGGTGTGGGCGGTAAATGTCTTGTCTTTCGTGACCGAACCGCCGTCACTGATCGTGCCGAGCAGGCTGAACCAGGGAAAGTCTTCGTAACGCCGTGTGCCGTTGACATTGGCATCGGCGTTATTACCCAGCTTTTTCAACAACTTCTCGAACTTGCCCAGCACGGTGCCAGCGATATGGACCAGTTCCCCCACCTTGAACTGGCCGTCATTGGTCCCACCAGGGCCACAGGAAATGGAGGCATCCAGCCACTCACCACTGGCTTCAAACAGGTAGGTCTCGCCCTGTTCCAGGTACAGGTTGGTCGTATTCCAGGGCTGGTCGGCATAGATCGACAGCGTCCTGCTCTCATTTTTGCGCAGGGAAACGTGCTGGCGATAAGTACCCTGTCTGATAGAGGGCATGCTTTTGCGTTCGCTGACTGAAGCATGGACACTGGAATTGCTCTTGATCAGCTTGGGTATATTGCGCGGCGTGGAAGGTAACAGCCCGAAAAGTCCCTGGCAGGAATTATGAATGATGCCCCAGGTATCCGGCTGGAT
>CAZROW010000129.1:0-4555 GCA_964601805.1 uncultured Enterobacteriaceae bacterium | reverse complement strand
GCATGTTGCAGGGGTTGCCTTCCCAGCCGGTGCTGGCAATGCCGATCTGCGCCTTTTTCAGGTCTTCGCGGGTCAGGCCGATGCCATGCAGCATGGCCTGGGCGGCCGGCAGGCCGGGATCCTGGGTGATGGTGCGGCTGTACTTGTTGAGGTCTTTCATGGGTAATTCTCTGGTGTTATGCGGTAAAGGGGGCGATTTTAGACTGTGGCGAGGCAGATGTGTACTGCCGGCTCATTGAGGCTCAGAAGATAATGTCTTTGAAAGGCGCGTGATCTCATCCATGAAAGAAGTAGGCAGAATGCCCGCTTCTACCATGGCTTCAATTTGTTGCAGGGCTTCTGTGTCCGTTAATACAGGATTCATATATGAGTAATAGGTTTCATCATCAAGCAGGCCGGCTTTATACTCATTCCAGTAATGAAACCGCGTCCTGATATAAGCAACATGATAGGCTAAATCGGGTTCAATTCTGGTCGCTACTTGTGGATTTCCAGCAGCGAATAATAGCAGGTCTTTATCCGCTTCCATCAGGGATTGCCGCACGGTGCTCTGGATTGCTGCGGTATTGGCGGCCGTCTCATCGGCGCCAAGCCGCACCTGTATACCGACAAAAACCAGCGACAACACGATGCACACGGCGGAGATGATTTCTGCGATGAGGGCGTATTCCTGCAATTTATCTTTCACGGGCCTGGTTTCCTGTAATTGTTATGCGGCGTAAAGTTTCCGGACTTTGATCGCTCTGCATTTTTGGTTGGCGACCCATAAATCGTACTGCAATTGCTGGTTTAGCCAGCTTTCCGCCGACGTGTTGAATGCCTTGCCCAGGCGAATGGCCATCTCGGCGCTGATGCCGGCACGTCCGTTGATGATCGCGGACAGGGTCTTGCGGCTGACGCCGAGCCCTTCCGCGGCCTCTGTGATGCTCAGGCCAAGGGGCTCCAGGCAGAGTTCCCGAATGACTTCTCCCGGGTGCGGCGGGTTATGCATGGTCTTTGCCATGTCAGTGGTAATCCTCGTAATCGACATCGATAACGTCTTTGTCATCGAACGCAAAAGTTATACGCCAGTTACCGCTGATCCGGACCGACCAGCGTTGTTTGTCATTTCCCTTCAGGCGGTGCAGGTACAACCCCGGCAACGCCATGTCTTCAGGTGTCGTTGCGGCATGCAACCGTGCCAGTACCATACTGATTCGCCTGACCTGGGTCGATGCTATACGGGCTTTATCTCCATGGGTGAAAAACCTGGCCAGTCCCTTGTGCCTGAAATTTTTGATCACGCCCAGTGTAACCTATGAGGTTACAGCGGACAATACGTCCGCTGTGTCATGACATTCAGTATAGGAGTGGTAAGCGGCTACTGCCTGGAGAAGGCAATACTAGAGCTTTTTGGTGAAGATCTTTGACTTGCGCTGATAGTTGTACAACGACTTTTTCTTTTCCGGCAGGGCGTTGATATCACTTTCGGCAAAGCCCTTTTCAATAAACCAGTGGGGAGTTTTCGTGGTCAGTACAAACAGGGATGTCAGACCAGCTTTCTTGGCCTGCTTCTGGATTTTTTCAAGCACGTCCTGGCCCCGGCCGGTGTCCCGGTAATCAGGATGTGTAGCAAGACACGCCAGCTCGCCGCTGCCGTCATCCTGGGGATACAGCGCGCCGCAGGCGACAATCATGCCTTCCCGGTCAATGACCGTGAACTGCTCGATTTCAGTTTCCAGCAATTCCCTGGAGCGCTCAACCAGTACACCGGCAGCTTCCAGCGGTTCGATGAGCTCGATAATGCCGCCCACATCATCAATGGTGGCCGAGCGCAGTTGTTCGTAATTTTCCTGGGTAATCAGGGTGCCGCTGCCATCCCGGGTAAACAGTTCGGAAAGCAGGGCGCCGTCAGCGGTATAGGAAATCACCTGGGCCCGTTTCACGCCGGCCTTGCAGGCCTTGGTGGCCAGTTCCAGGTTGAGCAGTTGCATGTCCAGGTTATCGCCGGCACCGATCTTTTGCCGGATCAGGTCATCGGCCTCGATGGCGGTGAGCTGGCTGATGGGCTCACCCTCGTCATCGAGAATGCCGGTATCACCGGAATAGATCAGCAGTTTGTCGGCCTGCAGGGCAATGGCGATAGCGCTGGCCACTTCTTCCACGGTCAGGTTGAACACTTCACCGGTGGGGGAGTAGCCCAGGTTGGATTGCATGACAATGTTGCCGGCGTCCAGTTGCCTGTTGATGGCGTCGCTGTCGACCTTGCGCACTTCGCCGGTGTAGCCGTAATCCACGCCGTTATGTACACCATAGGGCTTGGCTACCACGAAGTTGCCGCTGGCGGTATTGATGTCTGCACCATGCATGGGTGAGTTTGGCAGGCCCATGGAAAACACCGCTTCCATATCGATGCGCAGGCTGCCGACCACCTTGCGGATTTCGGCCAGGCTGGCCGCGTCGGTAATGCGCAGGTCGATATGGAGCTGGCCCTGGATATCGTCGTGCTTTTCGTCCTTGAGACCGGCGGCTTTCAGGGCGGCATCAATCTGCGGCCGCGCGCCGTGCACCAGTACAAGCTTCACCCCCAGGCTGTTGAGCAGGGTGAGGTCGTGGGCAATGTTATAGAAATTGTCGTGGGCGAGGGCTTCACCGGGCAACAGAACGACGAACACCTTCCCGCGGTAGGCGTTGATATAAGGTGAAGCCTGCCGAAACCACTTCACGTATTGAGTATTGTCGTCGGCCATCGTCGTTCACTTGGATGTTCTGCTGTCGGTCCGGTGAAAAGGGCGGGTATTGTAACGGAAGTGACTGAATAATCAAAAGATTTTTATCCTTCCTTCGGAAGTATAGTAACAAGGAGCAAGGGACAAGGAACAAGGAACGACACGTCGGGCTCCAGCGAAATATCGTAGGCCGGAAGAGGCCCGAAGGGCCGTCATCCGGCAAGGTGCCCGCAGGGCACCCGAAAATAGTTATAAATTTCACCCAAATCAGGCAACGCTGATGCCGGAACAGGCCGTAGGTCGGGATAGGCGCGGAGCGCCGTTTCCCGACGTTGATTGTAAAGAGGTGGTGGGGGCATGTCGGCAAACGCCCCTGCGGGGCTATGCCGACCTACGAATAAACGTCAATGTTCGGGAAAACGATTGATCTAAAAATTCAAAAAATCATCCTTCCTTGCTCCTTGTTCCTTGTTCCTTGCTCCTTGCTCCTAGAGACAATACTGTTTGATCAGACTCTGCAATATATCCACGCAGGGCTTCACCTGTTCCATGGCCATGAACTCGTTGGGCTGGTGGGCCTGGTCGATGCTGCCGGGGCCCAGGATGATGGTGTCCATGCCCAGTTGTTGCAGGAAGGGGCCTTCGGTACCGAATGCCACGCTTTCCGATGAATGTCCTGTGAGCACTTCGGCAAGGCGGGCCAACTCACTGTCCTTGTTGTCAAAAGCTTCCACCCCCGGGATAAGGCGGGTCAGTTTGATATCGACCTGGTGCTTGCTGGCGATGGGGGCAATAATTGCATCGATCTTTTCACGAATGGCATCGCTGGCCATCCCGGGCAGCAGGCGAATATCAAATTCCAGTTCGCAGTGACCGCAGATGCGGTTGGGATTATCGCCACCGTGAATCACGCCCAGGTTGAGCGTCGGGACATCGATGATGAAATGCGGGTTCTGGTATTCCATCTGCAATTGCTGGCGAAAACGCAGCAGGGCGCTCATGACATCATGCATGGCTTCCAGGGCATTGCGACCCAGGGCGGGATTGGAGGAATGACCGCTCTGGCCCTGCACGCGAATGCCTTCCATCATGATGCCCTTGTGCATGTGAATGGGCCGCAGGCTGGTGGGCTCGCCGATAACCGCGGCACGTGCTTTAGGGCGGCCCTGCAGGGCCAGGGTACGGGCACCTTCCATGGAGCTTTCCTCATCGGCGGTGGCCAGGATGATGAGCGGTTGTTGCAGGTCGGCTTCCAGGAAGTCCTGGACAGCTTCATGGACCACGGCAAAAAAACCTTTCATGTCGGTGGCACCCAGCCCGTAGAAACGGTTGTCCTTTTCGGTCATGGCCAGGGGGTTGGTATTCCATAGCTCTTCGTCAAAAGGCACGGTGTCGGTATGGCCACTGAGCACCAGGCCGCCGGATCCGGTACCCAGGGTGGCTATCAGGTTGGCTTTTTTATGCTGGCCCGGTACGTCCACCAGTTCACAGACAAACCCCAGGTCCTGGAAGGTATCTGCCAGCAGGTTGATGACCCCCATATTGCTCTGGTCAATGGCAGGGTTTGAAGAGCTGACCGAATGCTCGGCCAGTAACCTGTTGAACAGGTCATTGAATTGCATGCTCATGGGCTGTCCTGCTGCTGATGGTTTCTGTTGTTGGGCTGCTCCGGTGCCAGTTACTGGCATAACAATAGCAACGGGAAGAAATTCAATGTGTTAAGTATTGCATACTTGAGCACATTGGACAGCGCATCACAATTTCCTTGCCTCTTGCCTCTTGCCTCTTGCCTCTTGCCTCTTGCCCCGGTCCCCGTCAGGGCGCCGAGATCAGCATGGCTGCACGGT
>CAZROW010000128.1:0-4669 GCA_964601805.1 uncultured Enterobacteriaceae bacterium | reverse complement strand
GTGCAGGTTGCGATTGTCGGCATGGGCGGACCATTCCCAGCCTGCAAAGGCGGTAAACCGGCCAGGTTCATTGTGCTTTTCAGCCGCCGCGATTTCATCCAGCCAGGGTTGCTCCATGATTGGCCGGTAGGTTGCCATGAGCTCTTCAGCACTGAATTCCGGATTGGCGCCGAAAATAGTGCGGAAAATACTGCCCGGGTTTTCCCGCATCATCTCCTGCAGGCGTCTGCCATTGGCTGTACCGGTCAGGCGCGGATCATCTTTTTGCAGGTAGACCTGTAATCCGAGGTAGTCCGAATGGTCGGCAACCACCAGAAAGTCCAGTGGACGGGGAATGATGACCCGGTTCCCGAGAGTCGGGTGAAGTACCGGCTGGCCCTTGGCGTAGCGATAAGCGACATCGGGATCAGCAAGCTGGTTGGTACTGGCATAGGCATCGGTGGAATGGGACGTATGCAGGTGAGTGTCACCCCAGAACAATTCGGTCTGGGCATAACCGCCGTGTGCAACAAGCAGCAGGAGGAGAAAAAGGGTTTTCTTTATCATTTTTATCATCCTTTTGCAGAAAAGATACTTGAAAACGTCGTGTGAAAACACCTGTTCCTTCAATAAGGCAATGGACTCTGGCTACTTCAGCAGCGCAGACGCCCGTTTTACGAGGGCGCTCCAACGGGGTGAGGATTTTGCTTTAGCAAAATTCGAATCGACCCTCCTTCCCGGCCAATGCCTGATTCTGAATAGTTTCAATTCCTGTTAACAGGTGGTACAGCAAAACGAAACGCCTTTTCTTCCTGTCTCAGGATGCCCCACATGATGCGTTGGTCAGTGCTGCGATCCCAGGCGATGCCCTGGCCTGCAAGCCACGGTGCCTTGATCGTTGCCTTCCATTCCACTTCACTACCCCTGTCAGGAACCTGGACGACATAGATTTCCGGATGGTCATGCCCGGTGATGTACAGGTAACCATCGGCTCCCCAGGAGCCACCTGAATTACTCATCGGGGTAAAACGTTCATGCAAGGCGCTGGGAAAAAGCCAGCTTTGAAGAAGTTCAAAGTCCCGGTTCATCTTGACCAGGGTGGTGGCAGCGGTGGTGCCGTAAGGTTTACTCTGGCCGGGCTGCACCCTGTCGTAATTCGCAAACGTTGCCCACCAGTTGCCTTCAGAGAAGTCCAGCCAGGTCAGTGAGCCAAGCATTACGCCGAAACTGTGGGAGGTAATATGCTCCAGGGTGCTGGCATCCCAGATTTCTACTGAACTGGTCATAGGGGATTCAGGATAGTTGGAATGCGCGACAACCAACAGGCCATCCACGACCACGCCCCCATCCAGGTGCAATAGACGATTACTGCCAGCATCAGCATCGCCATCCCATTGCAATAGTGCCTTGCCGCTGCTTTTGTTGTGCATGGTGATATGGGTATTGTTAATGGCAAAGAAATGTTCAGCATCTACCGCCACTCCCTGCCGAGCATCTACTGCCTGGAATTCATTCAACAGGCTGGCTTCATATTCAGGAACCTGGGCATACAGCTGCCCCGTTGCCATAAGGAGGACGGGCAGGAAAAGCCATCTATTAACCTGAAGAAACGGATATGTCATGTAATGTCAGTACCCTCAAACATAACAGGAAAAGAAAGTCAGACCCCCCATTAAAACACGATGGCAACCAAAACTTCAGGAGCTTAATGCCGACCAGTCTGTATTTTCCTTCCGTGTTACCTCTATACTCAGTACCCATAAAAGCAATATCGGGGGATGCCATGACAGGCACAAAATATTTATCCGGGTTTCTGGTATTTTGCTGCTGCAGCTTGCTGTTTACATCGGTTCAATCACAAATACCTGCTGACAGCTGGGCACTAGTGACAGACGAGCGCCTTTTGAACCCCGAGCCCGGCGACTGGATGAATTACCGTCGCAGTTATGATGCCACCGGCTACAGTCCCCTGGATGAGGTCAATCGCCGCAACGTGGATGACCTGCGTGTGTCCTGGACCTACTCCATGCGCGACGGCAGTCGCTGGCTGGCCACGCCGATTATTGCCAATGGGCTGATGTATATCGGGGAGGGCACCGGGCGCATCATTGCCCTGGATGCCACCACCGGTGAACTGGAGTGGAGTCATACCCGCACCTATCCGTCGGATATCGCCCTGTCAGAAGCCAACCGCCGTTTTCGTGGTGTGTCCATCTATGGCGATACCATCTACTGGGGCACAGCCGACAGTTATCTCGTGGCGCTGGATGCCCGTACCGGGGAAAAACGCTGGGAAGTACAAACAGCAGATTACCGGGGCGGGGAAGGCCATGCGCATCCGCCGCTGATTGCCAACGGCAAGGTGTTTCTCGGCATGTCCGGTGGCGACTTTGCTGCCCGCGGCAGCCTCAAGGCACTGGATGCCGACACCGGAGAGATACTCTGGACTTTCTACACCATTCCCGGCCCGAATGATCCCGGCGCCGAGACCTGGGACTGGGATGCGCAATATCCTCCCTCCGGTGCCGCGACCTGGAATACGCTCAGTTATGACCCCGAACTCAACCTGGTGTATTCCCCCACCGGCCAGCCCGCGCCGTGGACCACGACGCCGGAAGGGCACGGCGATGCCCTTTATGCGAACAGTGTGATCGCCCTGGATGCCGATACCGGCGAGCTGCGCTGGCATTACCAGCTGGTGCCACAGGACAACTGGGACCGTGCCACCTACGAAAGCATGCTGGTAGACCTGGAGATTGATGGTGTCCAGAGAAAGGCCCTGATCCAGACCGGCAAGATTGGCTGGAGCGTGGTACTGGACCGTGAAACCGGCGAGTTCCTGCACGCCTACCGCACGGCTTACGACAATACCATCACCGACTGGACTGAAGCAGGGCGTCCCGTCTACAACCCGGACACGGTGCCGCAACTGGACGATGTGGATTCGGGCAAGGTGTTCCAGGTCTGTCCCCATCCCCATGGCGCGCGTAATCTCAACGCGCCGAGCTTCAGCCCGGAAACCGGGTATTACTACCTGGGTGTGAACAACTCCTGCATGAATGCCATGGTGGTGACACCGGTCCGGCATACACGCTTTGGCCTGACCGGGACGACTTACACCCCCTCCCTGGCACCGGGCTATGACTATGTCGGCGAGTTTGTCGCTTTTGATCCGGTCAGCGGTGAGCGCGCCTGGACCTGGCAGCCAGTCAGCGGTGCCCCGATGACGGCGTCTGCCCTGGCTACAGCCGGCGATATTGTTTTTGGCGGTACCGCGGACCGGCAGTTTTTCGCCCTGGACAACCGCAACGGGGAACTGCTGTGGCAGACACGCCTGAACGGCGATGTCTCCGGTGCGCCAATCAGTTATGAAGTGGACGGCAAACAATACATTGCCATTACCGCAGGCGGTGGCGCGGCACAGACGTCCACCCTGGGCAGGCTGGTGGATGTGGATATCACGGAAGGCTCCGGCGTGATCTGGGTCTTTGCCCTGCCTGAGCGACGTCCGACAGAGGTCCAGCGTCCTGTGCGGGCGCAGGTATCGACGATTTCAGTCGCCTCGGGCGTGTTCAGTGCGGCCCAGGCACAGCGCGGTGAGCAACTCTACGGTCAGCACTGCACCGGCTGCCATGACGCGGGCAATTACGCCGGTCAGGCGTTGCAGGCAAAATGGGGCGGTTTTTCCCTGGGTGATATCTACAGCGATATCTCCGTGTCCATGCCACCGGCCAATCCGGGTGGGCTGGCACCCGATGAGTATTCAAGCATTGTCGCTTATTTGCTCAGGCAGTCCGGCTATACCCCGGGTGACAACACGGCATTGCTTCCCGCAGACAGCTTCCAGTTAAGGCGCTACGTTATTGATGTTCCCGGCCTGAATTACTGACTTAAAACGGTTGTCCCCTGTTCTCTGATAGACCTGCCTGTCTTGCGGGAGTATTCTCAGTGCTCTTGAAACTTGAGGGGATACCCATGAAAAGAATAATAAACACCAATGTTGTCATGGCTGTTTTGACAGTCATGGCTGTCATAGCGTCATCCAGTGCGCACGCCGTGGAGACCATGTCACCTGCACGGGCAGCGGATTACGCCGCGATCAAGTCTCTGATCGTCAAGTACGCCCATGTCTATGACAGCCGGGATATAGAAGGCTATGTCAGTATCTTCACCGACGATGCCGAATTTACCTTCAACGGTGGTGGCATGACCGGGCATGACGAGATTCGGGCCTTTATTACCAGTGTGGCCAGTTCACCGGTTCCGGAAGTAAAAAGCTACCACTCGATTTCCAACACCCTGATTGAATTTGTCAGCGATACCGAGGCGCGTCATCGCTCGTACTGGCAGATTGTTTCCTGTGCGCCGGGGGAACCCTGTACCGTGGGAAGCATGGGGGTGTACGAGGATACCGTCGTGAAACAGAACGGCGAGTGGCTGATCAGGAAGCGGGATATTCCCCAGTAACTATTGAGCGCCTTTGATGTCGAATGTCGGCAAAAAGCGTTCACAGTGATACAAGTAAAGCTTTGTATCTTTAACTGAATTTAATAGTGGTGAAATATCATGGCTGAAAAATTCATTACGATAATCCTAGCCAGCCTGTGATGAAAATCCTCTTTATCTGCACCCATAACAGATGCCGCAGTATTCTTGCTGAAGCCATTGCCAATCATTTCAGTGGTGGCCT
>CAZROW010000127.1:0-4705 GCA_964601805.1 uncultured Enterobacteriaceae bacterium | reverse complement strand
GTCACGACAATGTACTGTTTACCATCGAGCATATAGGTCATCGGCATGCCGGTCTGTGAAGCCGGCAGAGCAACTTCGGCAAGTATGTCACCTGACGCCTTGTCATGGGCACGCAGCAGTGGTTTGCCCCCGGACCCTTCGCCGCTGATCAACAGGGTTTTGGTCAGCAGGATGCCGGAGATGCTGGTACTGCCCGTCCGCGGCAAATCAACGCCCTGCAGGGCCGGATGATTGATGACAGACTCGGGGGTATCGGCATTGGCAATCCACCACAGCTCATCCCCGGAATTCAGGTCAATGGCAGTGATACGTCCCCAGGGCGGCTTGATCAGTGGCAGGCCATCGACGGTATTGTCATTGGGCCCGGCAATCCAGGCGACCGAGGAATTGTCTCCGCCGGGTTCCAGTGACAGGTTCCAGGCCTGGTCCCGGGACGGGATATAGACAATGCCGGTCTCGGGATCAAAGGCACTGCCGGGCCAGTTGGAGCCGCCAACCGGGCTGGGCAAGGCCATGGTGCCTTTCGTGCCATCGGGATCATCCACGCGGGATGACGGCGTAAAGGTACTGCCGAGCCGGTAATTGGCCAGGTGCGCCGCGGCTTTTTCGCGAAGCTCCGGGGTGAAGTCGATCAGTTCATCTTCTGTCATTCGCTGGCGCGAATACGGCTGTGGCTTGACCGGAAAAGGCTGGGTGGGTGAAGTGGATTCACCGGGCACATCGGACTGCGGTACAGGCCGCTCCAGGATATCCCAGACCGGTTCCCCGGTGGCGCGGTCAAACACATAGGCCATGCCCTGCTTGGTCATCTGGGCCACCAGCTTGCGGCCATCAGGCATGTCGGCGAGCACGGGAGCCTGGGGAATATCCCAGTCCCAGATATCATGGTGGATCAGCTGGAAATACCAGCGCATCTCGCCAGTGTGGTAATCCACCGCGACGAGGGAGTTGCCAAACAGGTTGTCACCGGGTCGGTCGCCGCCATACTGATCCCCGGTAGGGGTTTCCACCGGCAGGTAGACCAGGCCAAGTTCCGGGTCTGCCGACATATGGGTCCAGACTCCGGTATTGCCCGTGTACTCGGCCGAATTGCCCAGCCAGGTTTCAGCACCAAACTCATCGGGTTCGGGAATGGTGTGAAAGGTCCACAACTGCTCACCGGATTTGGCATCATAGGCACGCACATCGCCTTTCACATTGGCCGCACTGGGCGGGCGCACGGAGACCAGGTGGGAAGCCCCCACGACCACCACGTCATCGACCACCAGGGGCGGAAAACTCAGGCCAATATCAATATCCTCGCGACCGGGTCCCAGGCGCAGCCCCTGCTGCAGGTCGACCCAGCCACCGGCACCAAAATCTTCTACCGGCAAACCGGTGCGGGCATTCAGGGCCACCAGGTAATAGCCAGGTGTCACAGTAAAGATGACTTCGCGTATGCCGTCACTCCAGTATGCCAGGCTTTTACCCGAGCCCTTGCGGGGTGCCACATCAAAGCGCTCACCCTCTTGCGGTCGCCATACCCACAACAGTTGACCGGTCGCTGCATCCAGCGCAATCACGTTGCGCGTCACCCCTGCCGTGGCATACACCACGCCATTGACCATCAGGGGGGAAGTCACACTCTGCCCTTCGGTAATCGGGCCAAAATTGGCCGTATCCAGCTGCCAGGCAATTTCCAGGTCAGCAAAGTTCTCGGCATCAATCTGGTCCAGCGGCGAATAACGGTTGGAGCCCGAATCCCCATTGAAATGAGCCCAGGAGGTTTCCGGCACAGAATCCTGTAAAGCCACCGGGTCCGGTGTAATAGTCAGCGCAGCAAAACCGTTTTCATCGAGCGCCGAACCGGTATTCACGCCGGCAAGTGACAACACGAATGCCGTGACATCCAGGTACTGCTGCCGCGACAGGGTACCCGCCGCCTCGCCAGGCATGGTAGCCGCCACCCGCTCCAGCAACTCCACCCCGGAATGCCCAAGCCAGTCATTGTTGATACGGGTACGAATTTCAAAGGGGATATGACAGCGGGTGCAGAATTCTCCGAAGACGGACTCTCCTCGTTCGGGGTCTGCGGTTTGGGAAAATGCAGGCAGCGCAAGAAAAAGTAGTGCGGGGATTAGTATTTTCATTGTTATCCGCTCGAAGGGGGGGGTTCGAGGGATAAGATAAAAGAATTCGGGTTATCGATAAAGGGATAAAACGATAAAGCGATAAAGGGATAACTACCCAAATCCAATGATGAATTCGAGCTTTTGAAAATTCTTTGTGTTTCGCCAGTTAGTTGAATATTCAGTATTAACTGAACCGCAGGCCCTTTATCGCTTTATCCCTTTATCGTTTTATCGTCTTTTTATTTAACTTCCACCACCCGCGCTTCCTGAATCTTATGCATCCATTCCGCCGGTCCCGTCTGATGCACCGAACTGCCGTTGCTGTCCACGGCAACGGTGACGGGCATTTCATCGACGACAAATTCATGGATGGCTTCCATGCCCAGGTCTTCGAAGGCGACGACGCGGGATTTGCGGATGGCCTTGGAGACCAGGTAGGCGGCGCCGCCTACGGCCATGAGGTAAACCGCCTTGTGCTTTTTGATGGCATCGACGGCGACCTGGCCGCGTTCGGCCTTGCCGATCATGCCCATGATGCCGGTTTTTTCCAGCATGTCATCGGTGAACTTGTCCATGCGGGTAGCGGTTGTCGGGCCGGCAGGCCCCACCACTTCATCACGCACCGGATCAACCGGTCCCACGTAATAGATGAACTTGCCTTTCAGGTCGACGCCGTCGGGCAGCCCTTCCCCGCTGTCCAGTAACTGCAGGATGCGTTTATGGGCGGCATCCCGGCCGGTGAGCATGGTGCCGGATAACAGCAGGGTTTCACCCGGCTGCCATTGTTCAATGTCTTCCTGCGTGACCGTGTCGAGATTGACCCGGCGAGCCGAGGGGCCGACATCCCAGGTGATTTCCGGCCAGTCGCTGAGCTTGGGTGGCTCCAGTTCGGCAGGCCCTGAACCGTCCAGGACAAAATGCACATGCCGGGTGGCCGCGCAGTTGGGAATCATGGCCACCGGCAACGAGGCCGCATGGGTGGGATAATCCCTGATCTTCACATCCAGCACCGTGGTCAGCCCGCCCAAGCCCTGGGCTCCGATGCCCAGGTCATTGACCTTGTCCATCAACTCCAGGCGCAATTCTTCGATCCGGTTTTGCGGGCCACGCGCGCGCAGCTCATCGATATCCACCGGGTCCATCAGGGCTTCTTTTGCCAGCACCGCCGCTTTCTCGGCTGTCCCGCCGATACCAATGCCAAGCATGCCCGGCGGGCACCAGCCGGCACCCATGGTGGGCACGGTTTTGAGCACCCATTCGACGATGTCATCACTGGGGTTGAGCATGACCATCTTGGCCTTGTTTTCCGAGCCACCGCCCTTGGCGGCCACGGTGATATCCAGGGTGTCACCCGGTACCAGGCTGGTATGGATGACCGCCGGTGTATTGTCACCGGTATTTTTACGGGCACCGGCAGGATCATTGAGGATGGAAGCCCGGAGCACATTGTCCGGATGGGTATAAGCCTGGCGCACACCTTCGTTGATCATGTCTTCCAGCGCCATGTCCCCTTCCCATTGCAGGTTCATGCCCACTTTGACAAAGACGGTGACAATACCGGTGTCCTGGCAGATCGGGCGCTTGCCTTCTGCACACATGCGCGAATTAATCAGGATTTGCGCCATGGCGTCCCTGGCCGCCTGGGATTCTTCCCGCTCGTAGGCACGATGGACTGCCTGGATGAAATCCAGCGGGTGGTAATAGGAAATGAACTGCAGGGCATCGGCGACGCTCTGGATAACATCGTCCTGGCGGATAACTGGCATAGGTAATACTCCGGGTTCCTGGCTGACTACGTTCGTAACTGACCCGGTGCAAGGAATCTGAATCCTGCAGGTCACAGTACGTAGAATTACGTTAGAATAATGCAGATCGAAATTTTAACATGCTTTGGGCTTACGCTTTAGTTCAGCGTGAACCCGTTTTCTCCAATAACAGCCACGGTAACCAGTACATTCCATGCCAGCCATCAACACCCTCTTGTATCGCCTGCTGACAGTCATTACCTTTTGCTGCGTGACATTTTCCGCGCAAGCACAGGAAACCTTCACCGTGGTGTTCCTGGGGGATTCCCTGACTGAAGGCCTCGGACTGGAAGAAAGTGAAGCCTTTCCTGCCCTGATCGAGGACAAGCTCGCCGCTGACGGGCTGGACCATATTCGTGTCATCAATGCCGGGGTCAGTGGCTCCACGTCGGCCAGCGGCCTGAGCCGCATGCAGTGGTATATCCGCTCACAACCGGATCTGCTGGTGCTTTCCCTGGGGGCCAATGACGGTCTTCGCGGTCTCGATATCCAGGAGATGAAAGCCAACCTGGCCAAAACCATCGAGTTTGCACGGGAAAACGGTGTCGACGTGATTATCACCGGCATGCTGGTACCACCCAACATGGGCCCGGAGTACACCAGCGCCTTTGCCAACGTGTTCCCCGACCTGGCAGCCGAGTACGACATTCCCCTGATGCCCTTCCTGCTGGAAGACGTGGCGGCAGTACCCGAACTCAACCAGGCCGATGGCATTCATCCGAACGTGGAAGGGGCACAGATCGTGGCGGAGAACGTCTATGAATTCCTGCGGCCATTCCTGCCGGAGTC
>CAZROW010000126.1:0-4720 GCA_964601805.1 uncultured Enterobacteriaceae bacterium | reverse complement strand
CCGAATTAGTAGTACCCGAATTAGTAGTACCCGGACCTGCATCACCTACCGCAAAGACGTGACGGGATGCAGGCACGGAGAGAAAACGAACCAGAAAGTAGTAAAGAGCAAACACACAGACAACCTGAATAAAAGCGGACAGCAGGCATCCAAACTGCTCAGAAGCGGATAAGCAGATAGCGCAGGTAGCGCACATAAAAAGAACCCGGAGTAATCAAATGCACACAGAAGTAGAATCAGGCTCGGCCACTGCACCGGCCACCCCCCAGTCCACAGACACCACCGACAGCAGCCTTTCAGCCATGGCCCCGGGAACCCTGCGAGTCATCAAGCGCAACGGCGCGGTTGTCGGTTTTGATGCATCAAAAATCACGGTTGCCATTACCAAGGCATTTATTGCCGAGGAAGGTGGCACTGCCGCAGCGTCCAGCCGCATCCACGAAACCGTGGAGAAAATGACGGCGGACATCATGGAAACCTTCAAACGCCGCATGCCTTCCGGCGGCAGTATCCATATCGAGGAAATCCAGGACCAGGTCGAACTGATGCTGATGCGCACCGGTGAACACAAGGTGGCGCGCAGCTACGTGATCTATCGTGCCGAACGTGCCCGGGAACGTGAAAAGGAAATGGCAAGGGACCCGCAGGCCGCCGCGCCCAAGTCCGACATCGTCGTGACCATGGACGACGGTTCCACCCGTCCACTGGATACGGCCCGCCTGCAGACCGTCATTGCCGAAGCCTGTGAAGGTCTCGAAGACGTTGACGGCGAAGCCATTTACAACGAAACCCTGAAAAACCTGTATTCCGGCGTCAAGCACAACGATGTCCAGGTCTCCCTGGTCATGACTGCCCGCACCATGGTGGAAAAAGAGCCCAACTACAGCTTCGTGGCAGCCCGCCTGCTGCTGGACAGCCTGCGCAGTGAAGCCCTGACTTTCCTGGGCGTTGCCGAGAGTGCCACCCAGTCGGAAATGCATTACAAGTACGCTGCTGCCCTGCGTCCCTATATTGAAAAAGGCGTGGAGCTGGAACTGCTGTCCCCCCACCTGCTCGAATATGACCTGGAACGTCTTGGCGAAGCCCTGAAAGCCGACCGCGACGACCAGTTCTCCTACCTGGGCCTGCAGACACTTTACGACCGCTACTTCATTCACAGTGAAGGCACCCGCTTCGAACTGCCGCAGATCTTTTTCATGCGTGTGGCCATGGGTCTGGCGTCCAACGAAGACAACCGTGAAGAACGCGCCATCGAGTTCTACAACCTGCTGTCCAGCTTTGACTACATGGTATCCACACCCCAGCTGTTCAACTCCGGCACGCTGCGTCCGCAGTTGTCCTCCTGCTTCCTGACCACGGTGCCTGATGACCTGAGCGGTATTTACGGTGCCATTCATGACAACGCCATGCTGTCCAAGTGGGCCGGTGGCCTGGGTAATGACTGGACACCGGTCAGGGCCCTGGGTGCCTACATCAAGGGCACCAATGGTAAATCCCAGGGAGTCGTACCCTTCCTGAAAGTTGTTAACGATACTGCCGTGGCCGTGAACCAGGGTGGTAAACGCAAGGGCGCCGTGTGTTCCTACCTGGAAACCTGGCACCTGGATATTGAAGAATTCCTCGAGCTTCGCAAAAACACCGGTGATGATCGTCGCCGTGCCCATGACATGAATACGGCCAACTGGATTCCTGATTTGTTCATGAAACGCGTGTTTGAAGACCAGGAATGGACGCTTTTTTCGCCAAATGAGGTCCCTGACCTGCATGAGCTTCATGGCAAGGCCTTTGAAGAACGCTATGAGCACTACGAAAAAATGGCCAGGGAGGGCGCGCTCTATGTGCATAAGACCGTGCAGGCCAAGGACCTCTGGCGAAAAATGCTCTCCATGCTGTTTGAAACCGGGCATCCCTGGATCACGTTCAAGGATTCCTGCAACATCCGTTCGCCACAGCAACATGTCGGCACCGTGCATTCCTCCAACCTGTGTACAGAGATCACCCTGAACACCAGCTATGACAAGGAGAATCCTGCCAATAGCGAGATCGCCGTGTGCAACCTGGGCTCCATCAACATGGTCAATCATGTCACCAGTGAAGGCCTGGACAAGGACAAGCTGCGCAATACGATCCACACGGCAGTACGCATGCTCGATAACGTCATCGACATCAACTACTACTCGGTGGAAGCGGCTCGCAACTCCAATATGAAACACCGTCCTGTCGGCCTGGGCATGATGGGCTTCCAGGATTCCCTGTACATCCAGCAGATTCCTTACAGCTCCGAAGCAGCCGTCGAGTTTGCCGACCGTTCCATGGAGGCCATCAGCTACTTTGCCATTGAAGCCTCCACCAACCTGGCAGAAGAGCGCGGCACCTATGAAAGCTACGAAGGTTCCCTGTGGAGCCAGGGCATACTGCCACTGGATTCCCTGAAGAACCTGCAGATGCAGCGTGGTGAGCAATACCTGGAAGTGGATTTCAGTTCGACCATGGACTGGGAAGGCATGAGAGCGCGGGTCAAGGAAAAAGGCATGCGCAACTCCAACGTCATGGCCATTGCCCCGACTGCCACCATTGCCAACATCACCGGCGTCTCGCAAAGCATCGAGCCCACGTACCAGAACCTGTACGTGAAATCGAACCTGTCCGGCGAGTTCACCGTGGTCAACCCGTATCTCATCAAGGACCTGAAAGCCGAAGGTCTGTGGGACAGCGTCATGATCAATGACCTGAAGTACTACGATGGCAGCGTGCAGAAAATCGATCGCGTACCGCAGCACATGAAAACACTGTATGCCACGGCCTTTGAAATCAATCCACGCTGGATTGTGGATGCCGCCAGTCGCCGCCAGAAATGGATCGACCAGGCCCAGTCACTGAACCTGTATATCAGTGAAGCCAATGGCAAGAAGCTGGACGTGACCTACCGCATGGCTTGGTACCGTGGACTGAAAACCACGTACTACTTGCGCGCCCTGGCTGCCACCGGCACCGAAAAATCCACGGTCTCTTCCGGCACCCTGAACAAGGTTTCTGCCACCGCGGAAGAACCCGTTGCAGCCGGCCCGGCCGACGTGCCACAGGCCTGCTCACTGGATGATCCGGATTGCGAGGCATGTCAGTAAACAGAAGGTTGGCCGGAAAAGGCGCCCAGCGCCTTCTCCGGCAAAACGGACAACGTCCGTTCAAAAAATAAAGTTAGCGACAGAAATTTTTAAACAGACCAAACAGGAAAAAAACAGGGGTAAGTAACATGTTGTCATGGGACGAATTCAACCAGGAAGAAAGCACACCGGTAGCCGCACCGCGCCAGGAAGCCGACTTTGCTGCCAATGAACCCAAGTTAAACGAAGAGGTGCTAGAAGAAGTGCAGGCACCGGTCGCACCGCAACCGGCTCCCGTGCAAGATGAAGCCTCATTCACATCGGATGAGCCTGCACCAGGCATTGCCGAGATGGCCCCTTCACAGGAAACCGACCATCCCGCACCCGGACCTGTTCCCAGTGCGGAGTCCCTGACCGCTGACAGCGACCTGAACGCTGTCGAGCTGGCCAAGAAAGCCGTGGCAGAGCTCGACTACACCGATGGCATGGAAGAGCTGGCCGGCAGTGCCGAGCGTGTTACCGTGGATCAGAAGCGCATGATCAATTGCCGCGCCGACCTTAACCAACTGGTGCCCTTCAAGTACGAATGGGCCTGGCAGAAATACCTGGACGGTTGCGCCAACCACTGGATGCCGCAGGAAATCAACATGAACGCGGATATCGCGTTGTGGAAGAAACCCGATGGCCTGACCGATGACGAACGCATCATCGTCAAGCGCAATCTGGGCTTTTTCTCCACGGCTGATTCCCTGGTCGCCAACAACCTGGTGCTGGCCATCTACCGCCTGGTGACCAACCCGGAATGCCGCCAGTACATTTTGAGGCAGGCCTTTGAGGAAGCCATTCATACCCATGCCTACCAGTACTGCATCGAATCACTGGGCATGGATGAAGGGGAAATCTTCAACATGTACCACGAGATTCCTTCCGTGGCCAAGAAAGCCTCCTGGGGTCTCAAATACACCAAGGAAATTTCCGACCCGACGTTCAATACCGGCACTATCGAGACCGATCAGCAACTGCTGAAAAACCTCATTGCCTTTTACTGCTGCCTGGAAGGCATCTTCTTCTACTGTGGTTTCACCCAGATACTGTCCATGGGCCGCCGCAACAAGATGACCGGTACTTCGGAGCAATTCCAGTACATCCTGCGCGATGAGTCCATGCACCTGAACTTCGGCATCGACATGATCAACCAGATCAAGCTGGAAAATCCTTCACTGTGGAATGATGACATGAAGCAGCAGGCCACCCAGATGATCCTGGAAGCCACGCAGCTTGAAATCGAATACGCCAGGGACACCATGCCGCGCGGCGTGCTCGGCATGAATGCCGCGATGATGGAAGAGTACCTGAAGTTCATCGCCAATCGTCGCCTCGCCCAGATCGGCCTGCCGGAGCAGTTTACCGGTGTGCAGAATCCCTTCCCCTGGATGAGCGAGATCATGGACCTGCGCAAAGAGAAAAACTTTTTCGAAACCCGCGTGATCGAATACCAGACCGGTGGTGCACTGAACTGGGATTGATGCAAGACATGATGTAGGCCGGAAGAGGCACGAAGTGCCGTCATCCGGCAACTTCGACAAGCTTTTCGATAAAAGGATAAAAGGATAAAA
>CAZROW010000125.1:0-4788 GCA_964601805.1 uncultured Enterobacteriaceae bacterium | reverse complement strand
CAGAGAACAGAAACATGAGTGAAATGAAAGTCATCGATTTCATGAAGTGGAGAACACCCACCACGGTATTCTCCGCCGTGTTGCTGTTGTTGTCCCTGGGGTCATTCGTGGTCAATGGCATGCACTTCGGCCTGGACTTTACAGGCGGCACGCAAATCCAGGTGTCATTTTCAGAGGCACCGAACCTGGAAAATATCCGCGGCATTATTCGTGACAGCGGTTACCAGAATTTCGAGGTCGTCAATTTCAGGACAGACCGGGATGTCCAGATTCGTATCCAGGAAACCGGCTCTGCCGATGTCGACCAGGTCGAGGCGGCGCAGGCGACCGATATCATCCTGGCGGCTTTACAGGATAACTCGGGACTGGATGTTGAAATACTGGGTACCGGTTTTATAGGTGCCCAGGTAGGTGAAGAGCTCAGGGACCAGGGTGGTCTGGGTATGCTCGTGGCCCTGATCATGATCATGCTCTACATCGCCCTGCGTTTTCAGTTCAAGTTTTCTGTGGGGGCGGTGGCTGCCCTGGCCCATGACGTAATTATCGTGCTCGGCTTCTTTTCCCTGTTCCAGATAGATTTTGACCTGACCGTGCTGGCAGCAGTGCTGGCGGTAATCGGTTACTCCCTGAATGACACCATCGTTGTGTCAGACCGCATTCGCGAAAATTTCAGGAAGCTGCGCAAAACCGACGCGGTAGATGTTATCAATATATCAATCACACAGACTTTCAGCCGTACCCTGATCACCTCGTTGACGACCCTGCTGGTGCTGGTTGCGCTTTCCATCTTTGGCGGTGAAATGATTCACGGCTTTGCCACCGCCCTGATTGTCGGTGTGCTTATCGGAACCTATTCGTCGGTTTACGTGGCAGCGGAAGTATTGCTGTACATGCATATCACGGCAGAAGACCTGATGCCGCCTGAAAGAGAAGGTGATGAAGCTGACGCGATGCCTTAACAGGTATTGAAGGCTTCAACCAATATTGAGACAGAGGGACAGAACTGAAGTTCTGTCCCGTGGAATGTGGCTTTGCCGCATTAAGCCTGCGGCGCCAGCGTTCAGGATTGAGTGGCTTTAGAGACCAGTTTAAGCCAGTTTTTGAAGCACTTGCTGTTGCTGAACACCAGGTCGTCACTGTCCAGGCAATCCGGGTTTCCCCCTGAACTGCTGATCAGCCCACCGGCTTCCCGAATAAGGAGTATGCCTGCGGCCACATCCCACTGGTTCATTCCGGACATCCAGCCGGCATCAGTTCTGCCCGCGGCCATGTAAGCCAGGTCAAGAGCGGCTGAACCACTCATGCGCAGTGCCCCGATCGTTCCCTTCATGGCTTCCTGGATCTGCAGCAAGGTGTCGTAATGCTTCAGGCCCGCGCAGCTCATGCTGATGGTTGCCCCATCGATGTCGGGCCGACTGTTGACCCTGATCCGATGGCCGTTAAGCTGGGCACCACTGCCGCGTGTGGCGACGAATTCCTCGTTTTTCACAGGATCCAGGATAATCGCATGTTCCAGTTGTCCCTTTTTGACACAGGCCATGGAAATGCAGAAGTGGGGATAACCCTGAATGAAATTACGCGTGCCATCAATCGGGTCGATGATCCATAAGGTATCCTTGTCGGCACCTTCAAGATACCCGGCCTCTTCGCATTGAAAGCTGTGATCCGGGTAGGACTGGCGTATATGTTCAACCAGGAGATTTTCCACCTTCTTGTCGATATCGGTGACGTAATCATTCCTGGATTTCTCCGTGACCGTAATACGGTCCGGTCGCTCCAGGGATTCAAGGATGACTTCGGATGCGATACGGGCAGCCCTGAGGCCGATGTTGATTATTGGATGCATGTCGGTGGGTGGAGAATGGCCAGTGGCAAAAATTGCTGCGCATGATAGCAAAAGCCCTGTCATAAGTAGAGTTGCTTTATGCACTAATAACATCAGGCTTTGCGGGCTTTTCTGCTATCATAGCGCGCCCTGAAAATCGTCAAAGCCAGGTAGCTTTCTATCTATGCAGGATCCCAGTCGTATTCGAATCGTTCTCGTCCAGACCTCCCATCCGGGAAATATCGGCGCTACCGCACGGGCCATGAAAAACATGGGGCTGAGCCGCCTGTACCTGGTCAAACCAAAGGACTATCCCTCCGGAGTGGCCCTGGGCAGGGCAGCATCAGCGCTGGATATCCTGGATAACGCCGTTGTGGTTGATGACCTGGATGGCGCCATTGCCGATTGTGGACTTGTCATAGGCACCAGTGCCCGTTCGCGCGGAATACCCTGGCCTATGGTGACCCCGGATAAATGTGCAGAAAAACTCGTGACGGCTTCCGGCCAGAATGACGTGGCACTTGTTTTCGGCCGGGAAGACAGTGGCCTGAGCAACGAGGAATTGCGGCGCTGCCATTACCATGTCCAGATTCCCACGAACGAGGAATACTCGTCATTGAACGTGGCCGCAGCGGTCATGGTGCTGTGTTACGAGATCAGGAAGGCCGTGCTAAGTACTTCGACCCAGGAAGCTCCTGGTAAACCGGTGGCGGCTGATACTGCCGGGAACCCTGATGCCTTGCAGGATGCCTGGGATCAGCCACTGTCCACGGTGGCGGATATGGAGGGCTTTCTGGCCCACCTGGAAACCGTGCTGGCCCAGCTGGAATTCCTTGATCCCAGGGCACCTCGCCAGCTGATGACGCGCCTGCGGCGCCTGTTTGTCCGTATTCGTCCGGATCGCATGGAAATCAATATCCTGCGGGGGATGCTGACAGCCATCCAGGAACAACTGGCCAAAATCCCGCAGAACAGTGACCAGCAGGAAAAGGGGTAGTACCTGACCAATTTACTCCGTTATATACTTGACTAATTTGGTTGGTTTTTGCATAATTCGAGACCGTTAAATATGACAGGCCACGAAACATGAGACTGACAACCAAAGGGCGATATGCCGTGACTGCCATGCTGGATCTCAGCATTAATGCCAGCAAGGGGCCGGTCACATTGAGTGATATTTCCAAGCGACAGGACATTTCCCTGTCTTACCTGGAACAGCTGTTTGCCAAGCTGCGCAAGCAGGACCTGGTCAGCAGTGTGCGCGGGCCCGGCGGCGGCTATCTTCTGGGTAAAAAGGGCTCGGAAATCGATGTCGCGGAGATAATTGATGCAGTCAGCGAGTCCCTGGATACGACCAAGTGCCAGGGCAGGGGTGATTGTCAGGGTGGCGAGATTTGCCTGACTCACCATTTGTGGGAAGACCTGAGTGCCCAGATTCACGGGTTCCTGAGCAATATCTCGCTGGCAGACCTGGTGTCCAAGCGCGAAATAGAGGCCATTGCCCGGAATCAGCACGTCCGCATGAACCGTAAAGATGAAGATGGCGAATCGACAGCCAGTTCACTGGAACGTATAGCCGCCAACTCGCTGTAAATCCCGGGCAAGGTACATGCAGGCATCAAGGATTTTATAAATTCAGAACCAGACACAAGATGCCCTGAAAGACCAGGCATCCCAAAGACAAAACATAGCAGCACCGGAGAAACAATGATCCCGATTTATTTTGATTATTCAGCCACCACCCCCGTGGACCCCCGGGTTCGTGACAAGATGGTTGAGTGCCTCACAGTTGAAGGTAATTTCGGTAATCCTGCCTCCCGTTCACACCTGTTCGGGTGGAAAGCCGAGGAGGCCGTGGAAGAGGCGAGGCAACATGTGGCTGACCTGGTCAATTGCGACCCCAGGGAAATCGTATGGACTTCCGGTGCCACCGAATCCGATAACCTGGCGTTGAAAGGCGCTGCCCATTTCTACAAGAGCAAGGGCAAGCACATCATCACGTCCAAAATAGAACACAAGGCAGTGCTCGATAGTTGCCGCCAGCTGGAACGTGAAGGTTTTGAAGTCACTTACCTGGATCCCGACAACAAGGGGTTGATCTCACCGGAGCAGGTGGCTGATGCGATTCGCGAGGACACCATCCTGGTGTCCCTGATGCACGTGAACAATGAAATTGGCGTGATCAATGACATCAAGGCCATTGGCACAATCTGCCGGGAAAAGAAGGTGATCTTCCATGTCGATGCCGCCCAGAGTGCCGGCAAAATCGATATTGACCTGGCGGAGATGCCGGTTGACCTGATGGCGTTTTCCGCCCACAAGATGTATGGCCCAAAAGGCATAGGTGCGCTTTATGTCCGTCGCAAGCCCCGTGTTCGCCTGGAAGCCCAGATGCACGGCGGCGGCCACGAGCGCGGCATGCGTTCCGGCACACTGCCCACCCACCAGATTGTGGGTATGGGAGAAGCCTGTCGCATCGCCAAGATTGAAATGCACGAAGAAGCAGACAGGCTGCTTGCCCTGCGCGACCGTTTCCTGAAGGGCCTTGAAGGCATGGAAGAGGTCTATATCAATGGCGACCTGGACCATCGTGTGCCGGGCAATATCAATGTCAGCTTCAACTTTGTTGAAGGTGAATCCCTCATCATGGCACTCAAGGACCTGGCTGTTTCATCGGGTTCGGCCTGTACTTCCGCCAGTCTTGAGCCTTCCTATGTACTCAGGGCGCTGGGCATGAATGACGAGTTGGCGCACAGTTCGCTGCGTTTCAGCATCGGTCGTTTTACTACCGAGGAAGACGTGGATACCGCAGTTGCCAAGGTCAAGGAAGCTGTCAACAAGCTGAGGGAATTGTCTCCACTGTGGGACATGTTCAAGGACGGTGTCGATATCAGCAAAGTCCAGTGGGCAGCGCATTAAAAATGCGAGGTCCCACGAAAAGAGTCCAGTGGGCAGCGCATTAA
>CAZROW010000124.1:0-4846 GCA_964601805.1 uncultured Enterobacteriaceae bacterium | reverse complement strand
CAGCCTATACACAGGGTTGCAATATCCAGGCGCATACCTTTGCCATCAACATGGATAAATTCAAGCAGGCGGGTGCCACCGTGGTCGGTGTCTCCCTGGACAGTATCGAACGCCTGAATGACTTTTCCGCTGACCCGGAATACTGTGCCGGTGAATTGCCGGTGGCTTCCGATACAGACGGCAGCATTGCCCGTTCCTATGACCTGGATGTGCGCGAAGGCGCCAGCGGCTTCAAGGATACCCGCGGCGTGGAAATCGACCATGGTTTCGCCTCCCGTGATACCTTCGTCGTCGACAGTGATGGCACTATCGTTGGTACCGTAGGTGGTGTTTCACCTGAAGAAAATGTCATGACCTCACTGGAAATCGTGCAGGGACTGGCTGGCAGGTAATTTCGGGATACTTATCCACCCGATCCACAAAAACGGAGCTTTATGCTCCGTTTTTTATTGCCTGTGAATACGGGGTACACTACGCCATTGATTTCAGAATGCAGGAAGAACACGCAACATGGTCAACAAGCTTTGTGATGTAAACGACTATAAAGAACTCGCCCGGCGCAGGGTGCCGCGCATGTTTTTCCAGTATGCCGATTCCGGCTCCTGGACCCAGAGTACCTATCACAGTAACGAAGAAGATTTTAAGGACATCCTGTTTCGCCAGCGAGTTGCAGTGGATATGTCCAACCGTTCCCTGTCCACTACCCTGGTGGGCCAGGATGCCAGCATGCCGGTGGCACTGGCGCCAATAGGGATGCTGGGCATGCAGCATGCCGATGGTGAAATCCTGGCGGCCAGGGCAGCGGAGAAAGCCGGTATTCCTTTCACTTTGTCCACCATGAGTATTGCCTCCATTGAAGATGTCGCCGCTCATACGGAAAAACCTTTCTGGTTCCAGTTGTATGTCATGCGTGACAAGGATTTTGCTGAACGCATCATTGATCGCGCCAAGGCTGCCGGTTGCAGCGCGCTGGTCCTGACCCTGGATCTGCAGATACTTGGTCAGCGTCATAACGATATCCGTAACGGGCTCAGTTCCCCGCCCCGGTTTACGCCGGACCATATCTGGCAGGTGGTGACCAGGCCCCGCTGGGGATTCAAGATGCTGGGCACCAAGCGCCATTCCTTTGGCAATATCGTCGGGCATGCCAAGGGGGTCAGGGACCTGTCCTCGCTGTCATCCTGGACGGCAGAGCAGTTTGATCCCACCCTGAACTGGAAAGATATCGAGTGGATCAAGGAGCGCTGGGGTGGCCCGTTGATCCTCAAGGGCATCATGGATGCTGAAGATGCCCGCCATGCCGTGAATACCGGTGCCGATGCCATCGTGGTCTCCAACCATGGTGGTCGCCAGCTCGACGGCGCACCGTCGTCCATCACGGTCTTGCCTGAAATTGTTGATGCCGTGGGTGGCAGGATTGAAATTCACCTGGATGGTGGTATCCGCAGTGGCCAGGATGCGTTGAAAGCCGTGTGCCTGGGGGCCCATGGTGTGTGGTTGGGTCGTGCCTTCCTGTATGGCCTGGCTGCCCGTGGTGAGAAGGGGGTGTCGGAAGTGCTGGAGATCGTACGTAAGGAAATGGATACCACCATGGCTTTGTGTGGTGAACGCCTCATAGGCAATGTGGGTGTGCATAATCTCTACGGGCCGGCCTGAGCCCTGTTGTCACGCTTAAAATCGTAAGCGGGGATTACGCCCTTTGCCACGACCTGGCTCCATCCTGTTAGCAGCATAGCGCAGGTATTTATGGACCAGCGCCTGGATGCGCAGGTCTATCCCCTCGCGCATCACCCCGGCGGAATAGTTCTTGATATCAGTCGTTTCTATCCGGTAAATGCTTTCCTGCCAGGGACCGATGGTGACCTGGATGGAGTGTATGTTGAAGTAGGCATTGGCCAGGCCGCCGCGGCGGGGATTCCAGGTGATGTCGTTGATGGTTACTTCGTGATCGGTAAAGGCCTTTCGTATGGCCATGTTGATGAACCATATCTCAAGCTTGAGATCATCAGTGGTAGTCATTGCACAAGTCCTTGTCTGATGAGGCCAAGCTAAACAGGCAAGGGTTCTGGAACAATAGTTGTCATAACAACTTGTGCACTGCTTAACGGTTCCGGAAATTTGTCCTCCCTAATGCAGGATTTTCCATGAGAAAACCCATGAATAACCTTAATGATACTTTGGTAGCAAAGTGCTACCCGTTTAATGCCTTTGCAAGACAGGTGATGGCGTTGTTTTTACGGGCAGGTGTGCAGGAGAGTGTGTGACACTCATTGAACGTGGCAACATTCTGGAGTTTGTCGGCGAGTTTTGCATAAAAGGTCTCCGGGTCTTTCACCGGTTTTTCCAGGTACATGCCTTTCACATTGAAGAGTCCGTTTTTGCGGTCGGCTTTCGGATCCAGGCGGCCGACGATTTCGGTGCCATAGAGTATGGGCAGGCAGTAATAACCGAAGCGGCGTTTTGCGGCAGGCACATAACATTCAATCTGGTAATCGCTGTCAAACAGGTGCTGGATGCGTTTGCGCTTGATGACGGCATTGTCGAATGGCGACAGCAGGTGCACTGATCGCGATACCCGCGTGCCAGAAAGGGACTCCAGGAGATCAGGCGTGCTGTACCAGGTGCCCGGCAGCTTGCCAACCTGCACAGTGACAAGTTCACCGGCATCCAGCATGTCCTGCAAGGTGGCTTTCACCCCGGCCTTGATGCCTTTGCGCAGGTAACTGAACTCTGCTTCCTGTGCCAGGCCATGGGCACGCAGGGTGGACAGGACCAGGTAACGATAAAACTCCTCATCACCAGGCATTGACGTATCGATATGGGTGGGCAGAACCCGTTCGGGCAGGTCATAGACCTTCTGGAAACCCACCCGGTGAGAAATCATCAACTGTCCTTCGATGAACAATTGTTCCAGGGCTATCTTGGCCGGTTTCCAGTTCCAGCCCCATTCATCGGCTTTTCCTTTGTCCTGCTCGAAGTCGCGTGCCATCAAGGGGCCCTCAGCCCGGACTCGCGCCAGTACCCGGGCCATGGTCTTGCGGTCCGGCTTGCGCCAATGCACTTTGCCATCGGCAATGGCACGCATATAGGGCAGGCAATATCGGTAATCCTGCATGGGCAGGTAGGCTGCAGCATGGGCCCAGTATTCCATGATGCCGCGTTCCCTGAGCAGGCTGTCCAGGTGCTGTTCGCGGTAGGAGGGAACACGGGTCCAGAAGGCGTGATGGTGGGAGCGATTGATGACGGAGATGGTATCAATCTGGATATAACCCAGGTGCTCGATGCAGCGCTGGACGCCGGACTTGCCCGTGCCAAAGGGGCTGCGGGCATGCAGTCCCTGGCTGACCAGGGACAGGCGCCGGGCATCATTGATTGATATTTGTTCCATCACGGGCCTGGATAAACGAATCACTGCGCGGGATTATCTCTTGCAGGGGGCAAAAACACACTGCCCTGTGGTTATATCACTGGTACCAGGCCCAGCAGGATGAGATAGCGGGCGCCTTTGCCGATGCCGGTCAGCAGGACAAAAATTGGAAAGGGGACACGCAGGATGCCGGCGATGAAGGTGAGTGCATCTCCCCCGATAGGCGCCCAGGCCATCAGCAGTGACCAGACACCGTACTTGTTGAACCAGCGCTGGGCGCTGCCCAGGTGTTCCTCGCGAAAGGGAAACCATTTTTTGTCCTGGTAATGCAGCAGGAAGCGTCCGAGCACCCAGTTAAGACATGCCCCCAGCGTGTTGCCGGCGGTTGCCCAGGCCAGCAACAACCAGGGATCGTAGCCCTGTGAAATAAGCGCGGCAAACAAGACTTCGGAGTAGGCCGGCAGGATGGTGGCAGCCAGGAATGACACGGCGAACAGCGTGAGATACGGCGTCATGGTGCTGGCTTTCTGTTGTCATGATCACGGGCACATTCCACCAGGGCACGAAACAGGCGGCGCTGGCTGGATTCCAGTGGCAGGTATTCCGGATGCCATTGCACGCCCACCAGGAAACGGTGCTGGCTGGATTCGATGGCCTGGATCAGGCCGTTGTCTTCGCGGCCACTGACTTCCATGTTGGTGCCCAACTTGTCGATGGACTGGTGGTGCAGGGCATTAACCCGGCAACTGGACAGCCCGAGAATGCTTTCCAGCAGGGAACCGGGTTCGATTTTTACGTTTTTGACCGGAAAAATACTGCGCGGCAGTGGCGATTCCTCGTAGAACTCATGAATATCCTCGTGCAGGGTACCCTCGAGCACATAGTTGATCAGTTGTGCACCCCGGCAGATACCCAGCAGGGGAAGACCCTGCGCCAGGGCGTCTTTGACAAGCGCGGTTTCCAGCCGGTCCCTGTCGGTGTCATAACGTTGTGGTTTCTTGATACTGAACAGGCGACGCACCAGGAAAATGACCGGGTAGAGCAGCCATCTGCCCCAGGAGAAACGCCGGTTCTGCTGAACGGCCTGGCTGATTTTTTTGACTTCACCTGACTTTTCATCCGGTTCGATATCGGCGCCACCACCAATGATGAGCCCATCAAGGTGATCAATACCCGAATGGTGTGAAGGCCGCAGGCGTTTCGGTCGCCCACCCTGCAAACGCACGCCCAGGGCGGCAAAAAACCACGCAGCAAAACCGCCGCGGTCAGGACCGCTGATACCGATAACCGGACGGGTCATTACGGGCTTTCCAGTGCAAGTGCATCGGCGACATGGTTTGCCCATAATCCGCCTGGCCTGAATACCGATGTCTGGTTGCTCTCCAGGTAGTCACGGCACAAGGCCAGCAGTTGCTTGCGCTTGTCGTCATGGGCAAGGCTTTCAACCTGGACCCAGTAACGCCATTCATCGGCCACGCG
>CAZROW010000123.1:0-4952 GCA_964601805.1 uncultured Enterobacteriaceae bacterium | reverse complement strand
GTAGGCCGGAAATGGCTCGAAGAGACATCTCCGGCAAGGATGCTCGAAACATTTCGGGATTGCCGGAGATTGCTACGCAATTTCCGGCCTACGACGACCAGGGTTTTTCTTACCCCGGTGGAGACCACGGACCCTCTACTGTCGCCTGAACACGCTGCTGCGGATCGTGGGCGGACAGATCCCCTGCATATAAATCGTCAATCCGGTATCGTAATGGCAGACATTACTGCCTACGCCCATCTCCTGTCGTACCAGGGAGCCGGAGGGGCCGGAAGCATTGTAATCTTCCGATGCTGTGGCTGCGCAGCCAGTCAGCAACATGGCGGCACAGAGTGTCGTACAGGTCAGTGTTTTCATGTGCCTATTCTAGGCGTTTAACGGATGTTCTGCATTTTGTAAGCAGGACAATCTTTTTTCTTGCACAAAGGCATGTTGACAGTCATCGTGGCTGGGGGAAAATTGAATATCAGGTGCCAGAAAGCGGATATCCAGCATTGATCCGGCACCAGCATTGATAATGACAAGAAAGAATAAGAAGAAAGAGTAACAGGTATCGGGTCTCACACTTGAGGCGCGTATCACAAGAACAAATCGATTGCCCACCAGAGGTTGACTCATGAGTCGAACGACGTATGTGCTTTCACTAGTCTTTTTTACGGTGACGGGGTCGGCCCAGCCAGCGTTTGGTGCCGATGAAGGTGCCGGGGCTACCAGTGTGGCGCACGCCGAGCTTGCCGACTGGGCGGGCAGCAGTAATCAGCAACTGGATCTCCTGGAGCAATACTGCTTTGAGTGTCATAACTCGGAAGACTGGGCCGGTGGTGTGGCTTTCGATGTGTTGTCTCTCGACGAACTTGAACACGATGCGGCCATCTGGGAAGAGGCCGTACGTAAATTACGGGCAGGCCTGATGCCGCCACAGGGCAATCCACGCCCGCAACGGGCGGTACTGGATGACATGGTCCAGTGGCTGGGCACCGGCCTGGACCTGGCCTGGAATACTTCGCCCAACCCGGGAGCGGAGCCGGTTTCACGTCTCAATCGCACCGAGTACCGCAATGCGGTCAGGGACATGCTGGCCTTTGATGCGAGTGATCTCGTGCGCACGCTGCCAGCCGATGCTACTGCCGGCGGCTTTGACAATATCGCCGAAGTCCTGAGCATGTCGCCAACACTGCTGGAAGGTTATCTCTCGGTGGCCAGGCAGATCAGCAGGCAGGCGGTGGGCGATATGGCCACGGCACCGACACAGGTCGAGTACGAGTCCGGTGGCAGGGCTACACAACAGGATTACGTTGAAGGCCTGCCGCTTGGCACGCGTGGCGGCATGGTGGTCGAGCATTACTTCCCGGTTGATGCACAGTACGAATTTGAAGTCGCGGCCAATATACCCATAGCCGGTCGCGGCAATGACCAGGGCCGGATGGTCTGGTGTGGCGGACCTGCCCTGGAAGTCATGTTCAATGGCATGCCTGTTCCGGTAGAGGATCCCAAAAGTTTTCGACTCCAGGTACCCGCGGGGACGCATGAAATCTCCCTGGCCCTGATTGATGACAAGCGCTGTGTTGGCGCCGGTGAGCTTTATCTCGCCGAGGTAAGCTCCTTCAGCGGTAGCGTCCAGGGCCTGGAGATCGATGGTCCGTACAATATCACCGGACCGGGAGACACCCCCAGCAGAAGGGCCATTTTTACCTGCCAGCCTGCTCAAGATGCACAGGAACAATCCTGTGCGCGCCAGATACTCAGTAATCTTGCCACCCGTGCCTACCGTCGCTCGGTGGGTGCCGACGATCCGGCAGTGGATACCCTGATGCGCTTCTATGAGATGAGCCGCAATGCACAGGGCGGTGATTTCGAAAGCGGCATCCAGGGCGCGTTGACCTGGTTGCTGGTAGATCCCCGCTTCCTGTATCGCTTTGAAGAAGAGCCGGCGCAACTGGCTGCCGGGGAGATCTACGAGATCAGCGATGTGGAGCTGGCTTCCCGGTTGTCCTTTTTCCTGTGGAGCAGTATTCCGGATGAGTCGCTACTGGACCTGGCGGTACAGGGAAGATTGAGTGATGAGCAGGTACTGTCGCAGCAGGTGGAACGCATGCTGGCGGATCCACGCGCAGAAGCCCTGCTGGAGAACTTTATCGGGCAATGGCTGAACCTGCGTGGCCTGGCTGAAGCCGAGCCACAGGTTGCGGCATTCGATGAATCCTTGCGGGAGGCCATGGAGCAGGAAACATTGCATTTTGTGCGCAGCCTGGTGCGTGGAAATAAAAACCTGCTGGGATTACTGGATTCGGACTATACCTATCTCAACGAACGTCTCGCCAGGCACTACGGCATAGAGGGTGTGTGGGGCGGCTACATGCGCCGGGTCGAGCTGCCCGCGGACAGCCCCCGTCGAGGCTTGCTGGGGCACGGCAGCATACTGACCGCGACCTCTGTGCCGGATCGCACGTCCCCGGTCATTCGCGGTGCGTGGATCGTGGAGAACATGCTCGGTGCGCGAGTGCCGAGCCCGCCGCCCGGCGTTGAAACCAATCTTGATGCCGCGGCACCCGGGGCGCAGGTGCAAGCGGATACCCTGCGCCAACGACTGGAAATACATCGTATCGATCCGGCCTGTGCCTCATGCCACAAGATCATGGATCCGGTCGGGTTTGCCCTGGAGAATTTCGACCTGGTCGGTCGCTGGCGCTCACTGGACAATGGTTTGCCCATCAATACCGTCTCGGAGATGGTGGATGGCACCTATGTGGATGGGCCCGCCACACTGCGGGCCGCCTTGCTGGACCGGCCGGATGCCTTCATGGCCTCTATCAGCGAGCACCTGCTTACCTACGCCCTGGGCAGGGAACTGGAACATTATGACGAACCGGCGGTGCGGCGCATCATCCGGCAGGCAGACTCGGAAGGTTTTACCATGACGGCCCTGGTGAAGGCGGTAGTGATGAGTGCGCCTTTTCAGCAGCGCATCAAGCAGGGAGCAGTTGCTCCCGGCACGACTGCGCAAATTGATCTCCCCCGGGAATAACGGCAGGTCAGGACTGTAAACGGAGCAGAGCATGCATTTTTTGACGAAAAAACATCTATCCCGCCGCAAACTCCTGCGCGGCGCGGGCGTGTCACTGGCACTGCCTTTCCTGGAATCCATGGTGCCTGCAGCAACGGCGCAGGTCACGCCGAAGACCAGATTGGCTTGCCTGTATGTTCCGCATGGCGCCATCCAGGATAGCTGGCAGCCGACGGGTGTGGGCAGCAATTTCGAGTTCACACCGACCCTGAAAGCCCTGGAACCCTACCGACAATATATCAATATCGTCAGCGGCATGGATCTGCCGATTGCCTATGAAGGGCCGCCCTCGGCCGGCCAGCATCACAGGCGTTCTTCCCAGTGCTGGCTGACCTGCGTGGCGCCAGGCACTGGTCCGTCGCCGACCTCCATGGATCAGCTGGCGGCGGATTACATCGGCCAGGATACGCAGTTGCCCTCGCTGGAACTGGCGCTGGAAGGCCGCGGCTCGATTTCCTATCGCACGCCGAACAATCCTATGCCCATGCAGGTGAATCCCCGCGTGGTTTTTGAACGCCTGTTTGGTGACGGCAGTTCACCGGAAGAGCTCGCTGCACGTCGTGCACAAACCGAGAACATCCTGGATATCGTGCGCCAGGAAATCAACTCCCTGCAGGGCACACTGCCATCCGGTGACCGGATTCGTATGGAGCAGTACCTGAACGATGTTCGCGAAGTGGAACGGCGCCTGAGCCTGGAGACGAACACTCTGCCGGAGGGGCTGGACCTGCCGGAAAGACCTACTGGTATTCCGGAAGATTTCGAAGGGCATGCGAAACTGATGTTTGATCTGATGGCATTGTCCTGGCAGGCCGACCTGACGCGGGTGTCGACCTTCATGCTGGCACAGGAGCTGAGTAATCGGGCATTTCCGGCCAGCGGTGTGAACGAAGGTTTTCACAATTGCTCCCATCACATGGACATGGAAGAAAATATGGCCCGCCTGGCACAACTGAACGCCTACCATTTACGCAACACCATGGCCTACTTCGTGGAGAGACTCCATGAGACGCCGGACGGCGATGGCTCCTTGCTGGATCATTCGCTGGTGCTTTACGGCAGCGGCATGGGGAATTCGCAGGATCACAATCACAGCGAGCTGCCGGTGGTGCTTGCGGGTGCGGCATCCGGCAGGGTAACCGGAGGCAAGCATGTGCACGTGGACAGCGGCACCCCGATTTCCAATCTCCTGGTGACCATGCTCGACAAGCTGGATGTGCCGGTTGACCGGTTTGCGGACAGCAACGGCATCGTACCCATCTGAACCGGGAGAAAAGGCAGCCGTGAAAACATTAAAAGCAACATATCCAGACCTTCTGCTACAGGTGGGCGCAGCCTTGATGGTCTGCGCGATCACCTTGTTTACCGGCACCCTGTCTGCCCAACCGCTGGTTGTCCCGGCACCGGATCAGGTACAGGCATCCCCGGTAGCCGAAGCTGCCAGGCAAGGGGACCGGGACACGGTTCAGGCCCTGTTGCGGCAGGAAATGGATGCCAACGGCCTGGGGCGGGACGGTACGCCGGCATTGCACTGGGCAGTACGCTTCAACGATCAGGAGATGGTCGACTTGCTGCTTGATGCCGGGGCGGACATCAATGGTGTTAACCGCTATGGACAGGCTCCGCTGCATGTTGCCTTGCAAAGCCGCCATCTCGACATGGTCAATCGATTACTGGCCGCTGGTGCCAATGTGGAGCTGACTGATCTCAGTGGTGAGCCGCCACTGTTGCTGGCAACCCGACTGGGTGACCCCGGGTTGGTGGAGGCCTTGCTGGCGGCTGGCGCGCAGGTCGATGCGCCTGACCGCAATTATGGACTTACCGCCCTGATGCTGGCCGTGCGCGAGGAGTATCCCAATCTGGTACAGCGCTTTCTTGAAGCAGGTGC
>CAZROW010000122.1:1972-5025 GCA_964601805.1 uncultured Enterobacteriaceae bacterium | reverse complement strand
AGGGACAAGGGACAAGGGACAAGGGACAAATAATGGTAAATACGGAAACCAGGTAGTCAATTCTGGTATCGGACATCAACAGAAAAGAGAAGGTGTCTGTAATACAAAATACCGCTGACAGTACCCATTCCGGAGTAATTTTCCCATACAATCTGGTACGCTTGATGACAGGGAAACTAACCGGGGGAGATTCATGCAACGCGCTATTGTTTCAGGTCTGCTGACACTTTTTTTCAATATGACTGTCTGGGCACAGGAACAGCCCAATTTCCTCATTATCGTCACCGATGACATGGGTTATACCGACCTGGGTGCCTTCGGTAGCATGGACATTCCCACCCCCAACCTGGATCGCCTTGCCCGTAGCGGTATTCGCCTGACCAATTTTCATGCTGCCCCAAGCTGTGCGCCGACCCGCGCCATGCTGATGAGCGGCACCGGCAATCACGAGGCCGGGTTGGGCACGCAATTGTTCAATGCCCTGTTTGAAGGTGAATATGGCTATGAACGCTTTTTGCAAACACGTGTAGCTACCATGCCCGAGGTACTGCAGGCTGGTGGCTATCACACCATGATGTCCGGCAAATGGCATATCGGTGAAGGCGACCCCAGTGGCAGCACACTGCCTTCCAACCATGGTTTTGATCGCGATTACACGCTGCTGCGCGGTGCTGATTCACACTATGACAGTATTCCGGGTGCTACCTACAGTGATGATGGCAATGTCATGGAACTCGGCGATAATCCTGAATATTCCACCATCCGTTACACCGACAAACTCCTGGGATTCCTGGCAGATCACCAGGCCAGCAACGAGCCTTTCTTTGCTGTTTATGCACCTACCGCACCTCACTGGCCCCTGCAGTATCCACCAGGTTGGGAAGACCGTTTCACCGGTGCCTATGATGACGGCTTCGATGCCCTGTGCGAACAACGCATGACCGGTGCCCGGCGTGAGAATGTGCTTCCCGCCAATGCCTCGATCCAGACCTGCAACAAGGAAACCGGGCCGTGGAGCGAGCTATCCCCGGAAAACCGGGAGCGCTATACCAGGCTCATGGAAATCTATGCCGCCATGTCGGCCCATCTTGATGAAAGCATTGGTCAGATACTGGCTTACATGGATGCCAATGGCATGCTGGAAAACACCTGGGTCATCTACATGAATGACAACGGCCCGCAGGGTGGTGACATCACTGCCCGCATGGTGCGTGGCGTGTCAGAGGATTATTTAGACAACAGTTACGCCAACCTGGGGTCTGCAACTTCCTGGGCCAGTGTTGGCCAGGGCTGGGCTGATGCGACCAACTCCCCTTTTCGCAATACCAAGGCCACCCAGTTCGAGGGGGGTATTCGCGTCGCTGCCTTTGCCTGGCACAAGGACATTGCCACACCAGGGCGGATAGACAACCAGTTTCTGACCGTCATGGACATCATGCCGACCGTGCTGGACCTGGCCGGCCTGGATACCCCGACGGGTGCTTTCGATGGCCGGGAAATACTGTCCATACGCGGAAAATCCATGGTCCCCATGCTGACCGGGGAGAGGGTCCATAGTGCCGATGAAGCCATTGCCCTGGACAGTGCCGGCAATCACATGATGGTGAAAGGTGACTGGAAAATTGTGAAACCGCCCCGCCGCGACTGGCTGCTGTTCAATATCAGCGACGATCCCCGCGAAAGCCGTGACCTGGCCACCAGCATGCCCGAGCAACTGGCCACGCTGGTCGCCGAGTTCAACCGCTTTGCCATTGAGCGCAACTACATAGAAGTCAACGCAGAGATCAACCAACCATGAAATCAGTACCCGTTATTTCGGCCGCTGAAGCCGCCGGAAAAATTGCCAATGGCAGTGTGCTAATCGCCGGCGGTTTCGGCATGACCGGCAACCCCGTGCACCTGTTGCACGCGCTGGCGGAAACCTCGGTCAACAACCTCACCTATGTCGGCAACAATGTGGGTGAACCGGGCCTGGGTGGTGGACGCCTGCTGCGTAACGGGCAGATCAGCAAAGCCATCGGCTCCTTTTTTACCAGCAACCCGGAAGCCGTGGCCGCGGCTCAGGATGGCAGCATGGCGGTGGAGCTGATCCCGCAAGGCACGCTCGGTGAAGCCATTCGTGCCGGTGGCGCCGGACTTGGCGGTTTTTATACCCCCACCTCGGCTGGCACACCGCTGGCGGAAGGCCGTGAAACCAAAGTGATAGACGGGCAGGAAATGGTGTTTGTCAAACCCATTCGCGGCGACGTCAGCCTGATCCGGGCGTGGAGAGCCGATACCGCCGGCAACCTGCAGTACCGCATGACGGAAAACAATTTCAACCAGGCGGCGGCCACCGCGTCACGGCTTGTGATTGCCGAAGTGGAAGAAATCGTCCCGGTAGGCGAGCTCGACCCCAATACCATTCACACGCCCGGCTGCTTCGTGGATTTCCTGGTACAGGCCCATACCAGTGAAGAAGACCTGGGCTCGTCGGCCTCGGTATCTTCCAGTGCCAAGAAGGTGGATGCGGCGCGTATGGCCATGGCCCAGGCGGTGCTCGACGAACTGCAACCCGGTGAAGTGGTCAACCTGGGTATCGGTATACCCACCCTGGTTGCCGACCTGATCACACCGGAGTCCGGCATTATCATGCACACGGAAAACGGCATGCTCGGTGTGGGCCCGGCACCGGAATCCGGTGGCGCGCTCGACTACCCGGTGAATGCCGGCAAGATTCCGGTGACCGCCCTGCCCGGCTCTTCCTATTTCGACAGCGCCACCTCGTTCGGCATGATTCGCGGCGGCCATGTGGACGTTGCCGTCATGGGCGGCCTGGAAGTGGACTCAGCAGGCAACCTGGCCAACTGGGCTGTTCCGGGCAAACCTTTGCTGGGTGTCGGTGGCGCCATGGACCTTGCCACCGGGGCGAAACGCCTGATCGTCACCATGACGCACTGCGACCGTGACGGTAATTCGAAAGTCAAAAAACAATGTACCCTGCCCCTGACGGCAAAAGGTGTTGTGGATGTCCTGGTCACTGATCGGGCGGTTTTTCATTTTACTGACCAGGG
>CAZROW010000122.1:0-1872 GCA_964601805.1 uncultured Enterobacteriaceae bacterium | reverse complement strand
TGGGGTGATGGCGAAATACCCTTTACATTCTGCAGGCACTGCGGAATATATGTTTTTTATAAAACACCTGCACAGTGCCGGGTCAACCTGGGCTGTGTTGACGCGGTTGACACTTTTTCAATACACACAACCGTCTTCGACGGTAAACATCTGCTTTAGAGTACCACTATGAATAATGCCTATATCTGTGATTTTGTCCGTACCCCTTTTGGCCGCTACGGGGGTGCGTTGTCATCCGTGCGCACCGATGACCTTGCCTCTGAACCTATCAAGGCATTACTGAATCGCCACAACACACTGGACTGGAGTTCACTGGACGATGTCATTCTTGGCTGCACCAACCAGGCCGGCGAAGATAACCGCAACGTGGCACGCATGGCCCTGCTGCTGGCGGGACTGCCGGAAGAAGTCACCGGCATTACACTGAACCGTTTATGCGCCTCCGGCATGGACGCGGTGCTCATGGCTGCCAGGCAGATCAAGGCAGGCGAAGGCGACCTGTTCATCGCAGGCGGGGTGGAAAGCATGTCCCGCGCACCACTGGTCATGCCCAAGGCCGACAAGGCGTTCAGCCAGAGGGCAGAAATCTATGAAACCTCCCTGGGCTGGCGCTTCATCAATCCGAAAATGGCCGAGATGTATGGCACTGACAGCATGGGTGAAACCGCGGAAAATGTTGTTGAAGAATTCAACATCTCCCGGGAAGACCAGGATGCCTTTGCCCTGCGCTCACAACAACGGGCAGCAGCGGCCATCGCCAATGGCCGTTTTGAAAAGGAGATTTGCCCACTGATTATTCCCCAGCGCAAAGGTGACACGATCATTGTCGATACCGACGAACATCCCCGTCCGGAGACCACGCTGGAAGCCCTGGCGAAACTGCGCACTCCTTTCCGGGCCAATGGCAGTGTGACGGCAGGCAATGCGTCGGGCATCAATGATGGGGCAGCGGCCTTGTTGATTGCCTCGGAAGCCGCCGTGGCAAAACATGGCCTGACGCCCCTGGTAAAAATTTCTGCTGGCTCCAGTGCCGGCCTGGCTCCCCGCATCATGGGCTTCGGCCCGGCACCGGCGACCCGCAAACTGTGCCAGCGGCTGGGCCTTGCCATCCAGGATATTGACCTGTTCGAATTCAACGAGGCCTTTGCCTGCCAGGTGCTGGCTTCGGCCCGCGACCTGGGCCTGCCTGATGATGCCGACTACATCAATGCCAACGGTGGCGCCATCGCCCTCGGCCATCCGCTTGGCGCTTCAGGTGCACGTATTACCGGCACCCTGGCCCTGCAGATGCAGGAAACCGGCGCCGCGAAAGGCATTGCTGCCATGTGTGTAGGGGTGGGGCAAGGTGTAGCGATTGCCCTGGAATCTCCGGAATAATCCGGCTGGTTTGAGAGCTTACTGTAGTACGCTGAAACCGGTTCCTTTACAGATCGATAAAACTGGTCGGCTTGCCAACCTGTCCCACAGGCACGGCATTGAAGGCAACAGAGTAACGTTTTTCCTGGCTCGTGGAAGGTGCCACGCTGTGATACATCCCGGAGGGAAACAAGATCACCCTGCCAGGTTCGGGATCGATGTCGATAGCCTCCAGTGACCGGTGACTGCTGGCATCCGGTTTGACCCTGGGCACGATGCCAAAGGTGTCATTGTGAAAGTTGTTCAACAAATGGAATTTCGAGCCTTTGGTCAGGTAGAAGGATCCGCTGATATAACTGTTGTCATGACGGTGGTAGCGAATGGATTGCTCATACCCCACCACGTTACCCCAGGAATTGCATATCCTGACCTTGTCCACCTCATGGCAGTAGGCTTCGCTGAGCTGCTTGACCAGCGTGAGCACTTCGTCCCTGACCTCATGAAACAGCGGCTGAT
>CAZROW010000121.1:0-5123 GCA_964601805.1 uncultured Enterobacteriaceae bacterium | reverse complement strand
TTTATCCTTTTATCCTTTTATCCCTTTATCGGCATTTATCCCAAATAACTAATCATCACCCCGGCCGCCACAGCAGAGCCGATAACCCCCGCCACATTCGGTCCCATGGCGTGCATGAGCAGGAAGTTTTGCGGATTGGCTTCCAGGCCTACCTTGTTGGCGACACGGGCTGCCATGGGAACGGCTGATACGCCTGCTGCGCCAATAAGTGGATTGATGGGGGTGCTGCTCAATTTGTTCATCAATTTGGCCATCAGGATGCCGGTGGCCGTGCCAATGCCAAAGGCGACAATGCCCAACAGCAGGATGCCGAGGGTTTCCACGTTCAGGAAGGCTTCCGAACTGAGCTTCGAGCCGACACCCAGGCCGAGAAAAATCGTGGTGATATTGATCAGTGCGTTCTGTGCGGTTTCGCTCAGGCGCTCGACCACACCGCTTTCCTTCATCAGGTTGCCGAAGCAGAACATACCCAGCAGCGGTGCTGCCGAAGGCAGGAACAAGGCCACCAGGACCAGCAGGCTGAGCGGAAAAATGATCTTCTCACGCTGGGATACCGGCCGCAGCTGCTCCATCCTGATTTCCCGTTCGGCCTGTGTCGTCAGGGCTCTCATGATGGGAGGCTGGATCATTGGTACCAGCGCCATGTAGGAATAGGCCGCTACGGCAATAGCACCGAGTAATTCCGGCGCCAGGCGGCTGGAAACAAAAATGGCGGTTGGTCCATCGGCACCACCGATAATGCCGATCGCGGCCGCATCGGCGAGGCTGAAATCCATCAACCCGATACTGGTCAGGCCAATGGCTCCAAGGACGGTGGTAAAAATACCGAACTGGGCAGCAGCTCCCAGGAAAAGGGTCTTGGGGTTGGCCAGCAAGGGGCCAAAATCGGTCATTGCCCCAACGCCCATGAAGATAACCAGCGGGAAAATACCCGTTGATATACCCGCTTCATAAATATAGTAGAGAATGCCACCTGGCGAGTCCAGGTGACCGGCAGCATCATAGACGGGCTCAGCCAGGAACCCGGCACCCGGAATGTTGACCAGGATTGCCCCAAAACCGATAGGCAGTAGCAGCAGCGGTTCAAAGCCCTTGCGGATGGCAAGGAAAATAAGCAGCATGCCAACCAGGAGCATGACGAACTGGCCTGCAGCCAGTTGGTAAAGTCCGGAATCACGAAACAGCTGTAACAGGCTTTCCATTAATTCAGTCCCGGTAAAAAGAAGTAAGACAAGGCTTTAACCGATGGTCAGCAGTTCATCACCAACGGCGACAGCATTGCCTTCCGCGACCTTGATGCTGCGAATGGTGCCGGACTTGGGCGCCTTGACCTCGGTTTCCATCTTCATGGCTTCGAGAATGATCAACACCTCCCCTTCAGCCACTTTCTGGCCGACACTCACGTCAACCTTGAAGATATTGCCGGCAAGCGGTGCCAGCAATGGCTCGCCCTTGCTGACCGGTGATGACGACTCAGCACTCTTGGCCGGTGCATCGCCGGCTTTGCCGGCAGGCTGGACCTGGCTGATATCGCCGCCTTCGGTGACCTGGACCACGTAAGTCTGGCCATTGACGTTGACCGAGTAGACACTGGCATCACCGCTTGCTCCTTCGGTTTTCTTCGCAGCCTGCTTGGGCGCTTCCTCTTCGCCGGTGGGCGCCGGTTCAAAGGCATCCGGGTTGCCGCGATTCTTGAGGAACTTCAGGCCAATTTGCGGAAACAGGGCATAGGTGAGTACATCATCAATCTCCCTTTCACCGCTTTCGATCTTGAAGCCCTCTTCCTTGGCCTTGGTGCGTAATTCCTGTGTCAAGGACTCCAGTTCAGGGGCCAGCAGGTCGGCGGGACGGCAGGTAATCGGTTCTCCCCCATCCAGGACCCGCTTCTGAAGCTCGGCATTGACGGGAGTAGCCGTGGCACCGTATTCGCCCTTGAGAATACCGGCAGATTCCTTCGTGATTGTTTTATAACGCTCACCGGAGAGCACATTGATAACTGCCTGGGTTCCGACGATTTGCGAGGTCGGCGTGACCAGGGCGATGGTGCCCAGGTCCTCGCGAACCCGCGGAATTTCCTCGAGTACTTCACCCATTTTGTCGCTGCCATTTTGTTCACGCAGCTGGTTTTCCATGTTGGTCAGCATGCCACCAGGCACCTGTGCCAGCAGGATGCGGGCATCGACCCCCTTCAGGGCGCCCTCGAATTTCGCGTATTTCTTGCGCACGCCGCGGAAGTATTCGGCAATTTCCGCCAGCAGGGGCAGATCCAGGCCGGGGTCACCGGGCAGGTCTTCGAAAATGGCATTGATGGTTTCGGTGGCCGGATGACCATAGGTCATACTCATGGACGAAATAGCGGAATCAACATTATCGATACCGGCTTCTATCGCCTTGACCAGGGTCGGTGTTGCCATACCGGTGGTGGCATGACTTTGCATGTGTACCGGTAATCCCACTTCCTTTTTCAGGCGCGATACCAGTTCAAAACACACATAGGGCCTCAGCAGGCCGGCCATGTCCTTGATACAGATGGTGTCGGCGCCCATATCCTTGAGCTGGTGAGCCAGGGTCAGCCAGGTGTCAATGGTATGCACAGGGCTCACGGTATAGGACAGTGCCCCCTGGGCATGTCCACCCACTTTTTTCACCCCTTTGATTGCGGTTTCAAAGTTATGGGGATCATTCATGGCATCAAAGATGCGAAATACATCAACGCCATTGGTATGGGCACGTTCACAGAATTTTTCTACCACGTCGTCAGCATAATGACGGTAGCCCAGGATGTTCTGGGCCCGGAACAGCATCTGGTGACGGGTATTGGGGATGGCTTTTTTCAGTTCGCGAATGCGATACCAGGGATCTTCACCAAGATAACGGATACAGGAGTCAAATGTCGCGCCGCCCCAGCTTTCGACGGACCAGAAACCCACCTTGTCTATCTTGTCAGCGATGGGCAGCATATCTTCCAGGCGCATACGTGTGGCCAGGAGCGACTGGTGAGCATCACGCAGGACCAGTTCGGTTATACCTACAGGTTTTCTGTCTTCAATCATTGGAGTAACCCATTATTCTCATCAATACGGGCCTGCATGGCGCAAGCCGACACACTATTTCTGCCAGGTGCTATCAGTTATTACTTTCTATCTATTTATGCTTCGAGCGATGCGCGTGAATGGCTGCGCTGATGACGGCGAGCAAGGTGGCTTCGTCAAGCTGCCCCGCTGCTCCGGGATTCTTCGGTCCTGCGGGTTGAACAGGGCCGTATTTTTCTACCAGTGCTGACATGATTGATGTCACAAACACCAGCAAGGTCAGGAACACAAATACTGTGCCCATCCCCAGTAACATCAGATTGAAACCTTCTGATATCAACGTTCCGGAATTCACTCAAAAACTTCCTAAGGTCATTGGGATAAAACGTTAGTTATCTGGCATTTCAGGCAGAAATTCCAGTGTGCGCACTGTACAGTAAAACAGGATTTTTTACCATTTAAACAGGGGCTTCAGTCACTTAAACTGACTTTACTTTAACTTTTCCTTCACATTTGGTACGAATATTTATCCGCCACGCGCACTGAAGCCCGATATACGGTAAATTATCCCCCTGCAACAATCACTTGCCAATCTACAGGAATATCACACTTGCACGGCGAAACATCTGTACTGCTGACTTCCATCCTTTTACTGCTGGGCACCTCCACCCTGCTGATTACGCTGTTCTACCGATTGCGTATTACGTCGCTCCTCGCCTTTGTGATCACTGGCATATTTTTTGGCCCGACAGGCTTTGGAGTTATTGAAGACCCCGAAGAACTCACCGCTATAGCCGAACTTGGCCTGACCTTCCTGCTCTTCCTGCTGGGCCTGGAGTTCTCCCTGCCCCGCCTCATCGTATTACGCAGCACAGTGTTCAAGCTGGGCAGTATGCAGGTTGTCGCCTGCTCCGCCTTTTTCTTTGTGGTATTGATCCTGTTCAACCTGCCCTGGCAGGTTGCCGCCATTCTGGCCGGCGGCCTGTCATTGTGGTCAACAGCCATTGTGACCGGTGAGCTAAGCACCCTGGGCTTTCTGAAAACGCGCCATGGAGAAATTGCCGTCGGCATCCTGCTGTTCCAGGACCTGGTCGCCGTTGCGCTACTGACCGCCGTGCCGCTGGTCAGCAGCCAGGGCGGTGAATTTTCACTGGAGTCCACCATTATTACAGCTGGCCAGGGCGTGATTCTGCTTGCCGTTTTTTTCCTGGTTGGTCGTTACCTGCTGCCGAAACTGCTGCGCGAAATTGCCACCCAGAAATCTGATCAACTCCTGGTACTTACCGCTCTGGTAATCGTCCTGCTGTCCACCATGCTCACTGCCAGCATTGGGCTGAGCATGGAACTAGGCGCCTTCCTGGCGGGAATGATGCTGGGCGACACACGTTTTCGCCATCAACTGGAAGCCGACATCCGCCCCTTCCGCGACCTGCTGCTGGGCCTGTTTTTTATCACCATCGGCATGCTGGTGGACCTGAGTCTGCTGGCGGAGTTCTGGCCCTACCTGCTGCTGGCTGGCGTCCTGCTGGTTCTGTTCAAGGCCATGCTGATCACCGGCATAGTCGGCATACTGGGTGAGAATTGGAAGTCGGCGGAACCTGCCGGAATGGCCCTGGCCCAGGGCAGCGAGTTCATGTTTGCCCTGCTGGCGCTAGCAGCACGCAACACGCTGATCAACCAGGACGTGGCCTCGAACCTGATTACCGTGGTTATCATCAGCATGGTACTGACCCCCATCGTGATTCGGCATGGGGCAGGGTTCGTGAACAGTACCTGGGAACGTTTTGGCAGAAAAAGCCTGGATATCGGTGAGGAAACCAATACCTTTGTCGAACTGGGCAAGAAAAAGCATATCCTGATCCTGGGTTTCGGGCGCGTCGGACAAACCATCGCCCGTTTTCTCAGGCCGATGAATATTGATTACGTGGTACTCGAAACGGATGACATCCGTATCAAGGAAGCCAGTGCGGCAGATGAGCCCATCTATTATGGCGACAGCTCACGCCTGGATATCCTGAAGACTGCCGGTGCCGGGGGAAGACAAGTTAGCCCCAAATCAAAATGTGATACAGTACGGAAATTATATTTTCT
>CAZROW010000120.1:0-5153 GCA_964601805.1 uncultured Enterobacteriaceae bacterium | reverse complement strand
CTGCTCGGTGGTGTCCCGGGGGTGGACTCGGCCCATGTGCTGATTATCGGTGGTGGTATCGTCGGCGAGAATGCTGCCTATATCGCCAAGGGCATGGGAGCCCAGGTCACCATCCTGGATAACAGTGTGCCCAAGCTGCGGGAATTGGATAATAAGTTTGCCGGGCGGGTTCACTGCGTGTTTTCCAACAGGGCCAGTATCGAGAAGTATGCCCTGGAAGCGGACCTGGTCATTGGTGCCGTCCTGGTGGCCGGTGCCGCGGCACCGAAGCTGTTGACCAGAAGCATTATCAGTCGCATGAAGCCGGGCTCTGTCGTGGTTGATGTGGCCATCGACCAGGGAGGGTGTTTTGAAACCTCGAAGCCGACCACGCATTCGGATCCCACGTTCCTGGTGGATGAAGTGGTGCATTACTGTGTTGCCAATATGCCGGGCGTGGTGCCGCGGACATCCTCCTTCGGGCTGAACAATGCCACGATGCCCTATATCCTGAGACTGGCGGATGCCGGCTGGCAAAAGGCGTTGGCCGCTGATGAGGGATTCATGGCTGGGCTCAATGTCCATGCCGGTCATATTTGCTGTGAAGCGGTGGCCAGTGCCCACAACCTCAACTATGCCGAACCGACCCAGTTTTTACTCTAGGGTGAAAAACATGAACATGACATTATCGCGTCGCTCGATGCTCAGGACAGCTTCCAGTCTCGGTCTGGCCGGCACTGTGAGTGGTATTCCCAACCTGTTTGCCCAGAACGGTACCGACCTGGATGCCATGCTGTTTCCCGGCTTTGAGGTTTCCCGCATTGCCACCAATGGCGTGGAGATTCATACCCTGGTCGGCGGCGAAGGGCCGCCCATCCTGTTACTGCACGGTGCGCCCCAGTCCCATTTCGCCTGGGCGGAAGTGGCCAACAACCTGGCCCGTGATTACACCGTGGTGCTCACTGACCTGCGCGGTTATGGCTACAGCAGCAAGCCCGAGGGCGGCGAAAACCACATTAATTATTCCAAGCGCACCATGGCGCAGGACCAGGTCAATGTCATGGCCGAGCTGGGCTTTGATCGTTTCGTGTTGTTCGGTCACGATCGCGGCGGTCGGGTCGCCCGGCGCCTGACCCTGGACCATCCGGAGCGGATTGAAAAGCTTGCTGTGCTGGATATTGTTCCGGCCCATTACCTGTATACCAATACCACGCGGGAATTTGCCGAGGCCTATATCCACTGGTTCATGTTCATACGCCCGGCTCCCTTTGCAGAAAACATCATTGCCGCCACGGGCATGTTTGCCGGTGGCGGGCGTGGCGAGGTCGGCGCTGAATACCGGCGCATTTATGAAGATCCGGCTGCCATCCATGCCATGTGCGAGGATTACCGGGCCTCGGCCAATATGGACATGGACCTGGACAAGGCCGATATTGCTGCCGGCAAGACCATCGATTGTCCGGTCGATGTCCTGTGGGGTGACAGTGCTGCCATGGGTCGCCTGTACGATGTCCTGGGCATCTGGCAAGGCGAGGCAACTCGCGCTGAAGGGCGCGCCATGCCGGGTGGGCACTCTTTCCAGACCGAAAACCCCGGGCCAACCTATACCGAGCTGAAACGCTTCCTGGACGCCTGAAAGCAATAAATCCGCCTGTTCCAGGGTGGTTTTGTGAGCAGGTTCTCAATAATGTATATCAAAAACATCAAAAAACTGTTGACTAGACCGACCAGTCGGTCTAAATTTCGCAGCAATGGCAAAACAAACAGCAAAAGAGAAGATTCTCGAATCCACCCTTGAAGTCATGAAAGGCCGTGGATACCAGGCGGTCACCGTGGACGAGATCATTTCTCATGCCGGGGTGTCGAAAGGCAGTTTTTACCATGCGTTCAAATCCAAGGAAGACCTGGCTATCGCTGCGATGGAAATGTATGGCGCCAGGGGTTGGGAAATCGTGGCAAACGGCGATTACCGGCATATCGAAGACCCGGTAAAGAAAGCCAGGGCTTTTGCCCGGTACATTGAAGAGCAAAGTGGTGAGCTTTGGCAGCATGGGTGCTTGCTGGGTGCGATAGCCGTCGAGGTGGCAGAAAGCAACCCGAAGCTGATCAAGACCATAGACAAGCTGTTTAATAACCTGGAAGACGGCGCAGAAAAAGTTTTTACACCGGCACTGAAAGCGAAAAAAATCAGGAACGTGACCGGTAAGGAGCTTGGCAGGCATTTTCTCTCAGTCATTGAGGGAGGAATTGTCATCTCCAAGTCACACATGACACCGGAATACCTGAACGAAGGGATCAGGCATTTCAACAAGTACCTGGATTACCTGTTGGAAAGTTAACCGGATAAAAAGAAGTCACAAGGGCGCGAGCCCTTTTTTATAAAAATGTGATTGGACTGACTAGTCGGTCTACGTTAAGGAGGGAGGGGTTATGTTGAAGGTCGCGACAACCAGGCACGGAAAAAAGGATCTGGCAGTCAGTTACGGATTCCTGGTGGATGTGTGGACGGCTCAGCAAAACAAGAATGGCATTGCATCGATGGGTTTGAAGCGTTGCAGTGGCAAAAAGCAAAAGCAGTACCCGCAGTAAATAAAAAAGCAATAACAGCAGCAAACAAAAACAGTAGTAAAAAATAACTGTAATAAAAAGAGCACGAGAGGGGGCTCATCATGGAAATCATTGAAGATATAGCAATAGAAGAACATGGCCTTGCGGACAGGGTCTTTGTAATGAGTTATGCCTTGCTGGCATACATGATCGGTGCAGGGGCATTATTCTGGCTGATCTTTGCCGCCGGCGGATTGGCTCCACTGGGTTTTGTGGATATGACCTATGGCAATGCCGTCCTGGCGTTGGCTGTAAACGCGGTGCTGGTGCTTGCCTTTGGCGTACAGCACAGCGTCATGGCAAGAACCTGGTTCAAGTCGTGGTTGGTCAGGTTTATTCCGGCGAGTCTTGAGCGCGCCAATTTTGTCCTGGCTTCTGGCCTGATTACCCTGGTTGTCATTGCGTTGTGGCAGCCTGTCGAAGTGACTGTCTGGCATGTAGACAATATCCTGGCTGCTGTTAGCCTGCAGGTTGGCTACTGGTTTGGTATTGCCTACCTGCTGTCCTCATCGTTTGTCACCAATCACTTCGAACTGTTTGGCCTCAGGCAGGCCTGGCTGTATTTCACCAACAAGCCTTACAAGGCCCTGGAGTTCAAGCAACGCTGGATGTACCGGTACAGCCGTCATCCGATGATGCTGGGTTTCCTGTTTATTCTCTGGTGTAGCCCGGAAATGAATGTCACCCGCTTTACCCTGGCCTTGCTGTTCACGGTCTATATCTTTGAAGGCATTCGCCACGAAGAAGGCGGCCTGATCGAAGAGTTCGGTGACAAGTACCGCGAATATCGCAAGGAAATCGGGTTGTTCTTTACATTCAAGTAACAGGATAGCCAGGACAATAATTATTCCCCGACTACGAACACGTCTTTACTTTGGTCTCACAAGAAAAGTGAAAGGCGTGTTCGGTTTTTTTGGAGTTAAGCATGTTGCGGAAAAATGACACTTCACCCATCAAACGATGTTTGCACTATTTGTACAGCCTGGCGATAGCCTGTATTGCTTACCTGTCACTGTCCTGGTTCCAGGCAGCTCCCGGGAACAGCCTGCAGGACATGGACGTGACAAACAGGCCGTTCAATAGCGTCACTACAGGGCAATAGACCACGCCTGTCTTGCTGGGCAAGACTGCGGGCCGGTGCTATCGTTGCATCGTGGTTTAACAGAGCGGCCCTGATTGGCCGACCCGGACTTTTAACTTCTTGAATATCCTGCATCGCAATGTCCCACTGCTCTCTATCGCCCAGGCGTTGATGATGAGCAACAATTCACTGCTGGTCGCCACGGCGGCGCTGGTAGGTTTCAACCTGGCTGAAGACAAGTCGTTTGCGACCCTGCCGCTGGCGGTGCAGTTTATTGCGGTCATGTGTACCAGTATTCCCGCTGCCATGGTGATGGAACGCATTGGCAGGAAAAAAGCCTTTCTGCTGGCCTGCTTTTTCGGCATAGGCGGCGGCATACTGACCAGTATGGCCATCATGAACCAGCACTTCTGGTTTTTCGTGGCAGGCATTGCCCTGGTCGGTGTATTCAACGGTTTCGGCAACTATTACCGCTTTACTGCCGCCGACAGTGTTGAGCTTGCCTACAAGAGTCGCGCGGTGTCCTACACCATGCTCGGTGGCGTGGTTGCCGCGGTGGCCGGGCCCACCCTGGCGCGACTGTCACGGCAATGGATCGACGGTGCCGAATTTGCCGGCAGTTACATGGTCTCCATTGTCCTGTACAGCATCAGTTTCGGCGTGCTGAGTTTTCTGAAAATCGAAGACACTGGCAACAACAGGCGTTCGCCGGATTACTCCACTGGCAGGCCGCTGCTGGAAATCGTGATGCAGCCGGAATATATCGTGGCAGTGATTTGCGGCATGCTTGGTTACGCGGTCATGTCGTTCGTGATGACCGCGACACCGCTGGCCATGGACCAGGCCGAGTTCCTGTTTGATGACACTGCCGTGGTCATCCAGTGGCATGTCATGGCCATGTTTGCCCCGTCCTTTTTTACCGGTAACCTGATTGTCCGTTTTGGTGTCCTGCGCATCATGTTTGCCGGCGCGGTGTTTGGCCTGGCCTGTGTGGTAATCAACCTGGTGGGAACCGGGTTCCTGCACTTTCTTTTCGCCCTGGTGTTTCTCGGGTTGAGCTGGAACTTCCTGTTCGTGGGCGCCACGACCCTGATCACCGATACCTACCGGCCAGAGGAGCGCAACAAGGCCCAGGCCGTGAATGATTTCCTGGTATTCACCACGGTCTCCCTGGGTTCCCTGTCTTCCGGTGCCTTGCAAAATGCCTTTGGCTGGCAAACTGTCAACCAGGGCGCGCTGCTGCCACTGCTGGTGATTGTTGCTGCTATCGCCTGGTTGTCCCGTTACCGCCTGCGCCTGGCAATCTAGCCTGTCGCGGGGCGGGGGAAAGCTGTTAAGATGGATTGAAACCTGGATGTTGATGTGGGTCGGATAAGGCACTTTGTGTCGCCATTCAGTGGCTCCGATTGGCATTTCGATAAAGGGATAAAGGGATAAAAGGATAAAAGGATAAAAGGATAAAGGGCAAGCGCAGTAGGCTTTTATC
>CAZROW010000119.1:0-5326 GCA_964601805.1 uncultured Enterobacteriaceae bacterium | reverse complement strand
GAATCACATCGTGGCAAAATTCAATTATTGCTCGCTACCGGCTTGCCAACCACCACCAAGGGCCTGGAACAGGCCGACCATGGCATTGAGCTGCAGCAGCTTGTTATCAAGGTAGCTGTTGCGGGTAGAAAACAGGGTATTCTGGGACGTCAGTACTGTCTGAAAATCGGCAACACCTTCTTCGTAGCGCACCTGGGCTATGCGGAATGATTCCTCGGCAGCGTCCAGGTTCTGGGCAGCCACTTCACCCTGTGCCTGCAGCAACTGGATATTGCTGAGTAACACTTCCACTTCGTTGAAGGCACCGATGACAGCACGGCGGTAATTGTTCAGGCTGTTTTCCATGGTCAGCCTGGCCTGGTCAATATTCCGGAAACGCTGACCGTTATCCAGAAGAGTCTGTACCAGGTTGGCGTTGATATTGAGAATGGTATCCGGATCACTGACCAGTTCGGACAGCGAAGTACTGGAGGCATTGATGCCACCGGTCAGGGAAATCTGCGGAAACAGGTCTGTCCGCACGATATCCACGCTGGCCCGGGAGCTGCGCAGGTTGGCTTCGGCCTGGACCAGATCCGGACGCCGCACCAGTAACTCTGATGGCAGACCGGGTTGTACTGCGGGGACCTGAATTTCCTGCAGGGTCTGGCCGTCGACATCAAATTGCTGGACAGAACGGCCAGCCAGCAAGGCCAGTGTTGCCCTTGTACTCAGGTCATTCTGGATAAAACTGCGCAGGTTGTTACGTTCCCTTTCCAGGGCAATCTGTTGCTGCAATGCCTCGATGGGTACGGCCACACCGGCGTCCACCCTGGCCTGGGCAATGCGATAGATGGCTTCGGCATTTTCCACGTTCTGCATGGACGCTTCGATCTTGTCGCGCGTCAGCAGCAACTGGAAATACGTGGACGCAGTTGTACCCAGGGTGTTCAGGGCAACATCAGCCACCTGGGCAACACGAAAATCGTAATCGGCCACCGCCCGGTTATAGGTGGCAGGTTTGCTGAGAATATCGTTGTAGGTAAACGTGGCACCCAGTTCAAAAGGCTGGTTCGGACTCGCCGAACTGTCTACACCATCAATGCGCGTTTCACTGTAGGAGGCACCCGTGCCCAGTGACACGATCGGTGTCGGCAGCAGGTTGAACCCGGCTTCGCGCAGAGCGATTTGTGCCGACTCGAGATTGCGGCGATTGTTTTCCAGGTCCAGGTTGTTCTGTTGCACCTGGGTAATGAGTTCGCTGAGCGCCTCATCACTGAAGGCATTCCACCAGTCCGTCTCGGGCCACACTTCGGCATCATCAACCACTGGTCCCAACCAGTCTTGCGGTATGTCCGACTCGGACAATTGCGGCAGTTCTGTCAGGCTGCAAGCGGTCAGCAATGTTGATGCCAGCAGGAAAATGGGATATCGCAACATGGTGAAAATCTGTCCTTACTCGTTGGCCAGTGCTACAACCGGGTCCAGGCGTGCTGCCTTGCGGGCCGGGGCAAAGCCAAAAACAAGGCCGGTTGCCGTTGCACAGCAAAATGCCAGGATCATCGGCATACTGGTGAACTTGATCGACACTTCAAAGAACATCAGCACATAACCGACTCCGACACCGGCCAACACACCAATGATGCCGCCAACACCTGACACCACGATGGCCTCGGAAAGAAACTGGGACATGATGTCACTTTGCCGGGCGCCCGTGGCCATGCGAATACCGATTTCGCGCGTGCGCTCGGTGACCGACACCAGCATGATATTCATCACCCCGATGCCACCGACCAGTAGCGAAATCGCTGCCACCGATCCCAGCAGCATGGTGAAGGTATCCTGCGAAGCGGACACGGTTTCAAGCAACTCTGCACTGTTGAAAATACGGAAATCCTCGGTGCCGTGGCGGGCTATCATGAATTCAATCAAGTTAGTTTCCGTTTCCTCGATCTTGTCCACGTCATCAGCGTAGACTGAAATGCTGCGGGCATTGGACTCACCCATCAAACGCAGTGCGCCGGTTTTAAAAGGCACAAAAATGGCATCATCCTGGTCACCTCCGCCAAATCCGGAAGAGGCCCCCTTGGTAGTCAGAACGCCTATCACCTGGAAGGGAATGTTCTTGATCAGAATGTATTCCCCCAACGGATTCATGCCAGGTGGAAACAGTTCCTGTGCCACAGTGGCCCCCAGTACCGCCACCGGCGTATAGGTCTCGCTGTCTTCCCGGTTGAAGAAAATCCCCTGTGCCAGCGGCCAGCTGCTCATCTCCGGCATGTTCTGTGACACTGCCGTCACCTGGGTGGAATAGTCCTGGCGCTGGAATCGCACCGTGTAATTACTCTGAAGCTCCGGCATCGCACCCAGGACATTGGGTAATTGCTCGGCAATGGCTTCGGCATCCTCGTAGGTCAGTGTGGATGGCAGGCTGCGGCGTTGTCCCGGTATTCGGGCAGGCTGCAAGGTCAGGCGGTTGGTGCCAATCTGGCTGATGCGGTCAACGATATCCTGCCGGGCCCCCTCACCTATTGCCAGCATGGCCACAACAGAGGCTACACCGATCACAATCCCCAGCAGGGTAAGAATGGTTCGAAAAATATTGGCTTTCAGTGAACGCATGGCCATGCGGATAGCTTCGCCGACACCAGCCAGGGGAGAGGCAATTTTGCGGCTCAGGAACAGGTCGCGCAGGGTCTTGTTTTGCGCCGGATCAATGGCTCCCTCGGCAGGCCCCGAATCGCTCACGATTTCACCATCACGGAACTCGATAATGCGATCGGCATGGTTGGCTACTTCGTTATCATGGGTAATCAGGATTACGGTATGCCCTTCCCTGGCCAGGCTTTCCAGCAGCGCCATGACTTCGACACCACTTTGCGAATCCAGGGCACCGGTCGGTTCATCGGCAAGAATCACCTGGCCACCGTTCATCATGGCCCTGGCAATGGACACACGTTGCTGCTGACCACCGGATAACTGGGTAGGACGGTGATCCAGACGCTCCCCCAGGCCCAGCGACGACAGCAGGGCTTCACCCCTGATCCGACGCTCCCTGTGGCTCAGTCCGGCATAGATCGCAGGGACTTCCACATTTTCTTCTGCCGTGGCAGACCCCAGCAGGTTGTAACTTTGAAACACGAAACCAAAGGCTTCACGGCGTAACCAGGCCAGGCCGTCTTCATCAAAGCTCTTGATATCACGGCCGGCAAACAGGTAATTACCCGAGGTCGGACGGTCGAGACAGCCCAGGATGTTCATCAGGGTGGATTTGCCGGAGCCGGACTGGCCGACAATGGCGAGAAACTCGCCCGGATAGATTTTCAGGTCGATACCACGCAGGGCATGAACTTCAACACCACCATCGGTGGCGAAAATACGGTGAATATTCCTGAGTTCAATCAGGGGAATGGCAATTTCGCCGCTGGTAGCTGCCGGTTTTTCTGATTCTGTACCGGCACTGCCGAGAGGAAAATCGGGAGTAATGGCCCCGGTGCTCACTGGAATCCGCCTATGGCCCTGAAGGCCCGTCGCTGGTCATTGCCATTTTGTGGTGGCCCGACCGGGCCACCCTGAATAATACCTGCCACAACCTTGTCGCCGACTTCCAGACCGGAAATGACTTCGGCGGCAATACGACTGGTGACACCAACCATGATTTCGCGTTGTTCCTGGCTGCCGTCAGGATTGACGACAGTCACATTGGCCAGGCGTCTGCCGGTTGCAGGTGCCTGTCCGCCCTGGCGGTTGACGGCTGCGCCAGGTAATGCACCCTGGCCACTTGCCATTCTTTCACGCAGGCGCTCGCGCATTTCCGGCGTAAGTCCCTCAGCCCCCTGGCCTGCACCGGCAAACTGGCCTCTCGGACGGGCAGCCACCCCCTGACCTGCGGGCTGGCCCGGTTGCTGGTCAACAAAGGTAAGCGCACCGATGGGCACGGTAGGCACATTGGTGGCAGAAGAGGTGACGAAATAGACTTGTGCCGTCATATCCGAAAGCAGTGATGCATCCGAGTTATCTACATCAAACAACCCGGTGTACAAGACCACGTTATTTTCAACCACCGGAGTCGGCAGAATCTGTCGCAATTTACTGTACCAGCGACGTTCACCGCCACCCAGCGTTGTGAAATAAACATCCATGCCCTTCTTGATTCTGCTGATATCGGCTTCAGAGATTTCAGTTTCCACCGTCATCGTGTTGAGGTCGGCAATACGCAAAATGGTGGGCGCCTGCTGGTTGGCATTGATGGTACGACCCTCGTTCATTTCAATGGAGACCACCGTCCCTGTCCTGGGCGCATAAATGCGGGAGAATTCCAGCTGGGTCATGTCACTTTCCAGGCTGGCGCGACTTTGCAGAATCTGTTTTTCCAACTGGATGAGACTGGCCTGGGCGGAAGCCAGGTTGGTCACGGCATTGTCATAATCCAGCTGGCTGGTGGCATCAGCCTCCATCAGGCGTTCCTGGCGCAGGGCATTGGCCTTGGCCAGGTCCAGGGAGGCGCGACGTGCTTCAATCTGGGCTTCCAGGGCTTCAATGCTGGCCTGGCTGGCTTCCACACGGGCTTCCTGGATACGGGCATCAATTTCAGCCAGTAATTGCCCGGCTTCCACCTGGTCACCTACTTCGATATGCAGTTTCTGCAAAATACCGTTGACCTGGGCACCCACGTCGACAAACTCAAAGGGCTGAAGGCTACCGGCGGCGGTAATGGTGTTTTCGATATTGCCGATTTCAACCGTGGCAATCAGTGGCTCGACCGTGGCTTCCTGATCAGAGTTGGATTGCCAGTAATACCAGCCTCCCGCAGCAATCACCACCAGACCTGCCAGGGCAAATAGCACCTTGCGACCCCTGCGGGGAGAATGAAATGACTGCGCTGTGTCGTTATCGCTTGTATTCATGAAACCGGGTACCACCTTTCCTTATCAATTCCATCTTGTTTCGACAGTAAACGCCTCATGAGGTTTGTTGTTTACCGCGAATTCACTGTTCCACATTGTTTTCGCAATTGCGAAAACAGATGGGCAATCTTACTCTTGTTATTAAGGTGAAAATGAGGATTAAAAATGAATATTAATGATGATATTTCAGGAGCTTATAAGACCCTGTTCAGGAAATGCTTCCTGCCTGGCGACACCAGGTGGATTGCTCAGGCTATATTGCCGGCCTGCTTTTCTTCCAGGGGTATAAACAGGCAGGCAACAATGAAAACAGCGGTCATCAACAGGACATACAACATGCCCTGGCCATTGATGCCGGTAAAAATCATGGTACGAACAGCGAGCGCAAAATAGATGATGGAAATGATGCCGGTATAAACCAGGTTCATGCGTAATTCGAC
>CAZROW010000118.1:0-5368 GCA_964601805.1 uncultured Enterobacteriaceae bacterium | reverse complement strand
GCAGAAAAACAATACCGTTACCCACTGATCCTGGTTCATGGTGGTGGCGGCCAGGCAAGTGACTGGTTTTCCACACCCGATGGCCGTGACGGATGGCGTGATTATTTTGTTGCAGCAGGCTTTGATGTTTACTGGGTAGACCGACCCGGTTATGGACGCTCACCCACCAACTCCCGTTATGGTGAACTCTCTGAAAGCGCCAATTCCAGCATCATCAATTTTCTTGCCAACTCTGAACACTGGCCGGGCAATTCCCAGGATCCTGTTGATCCGGGCATCCTCGAATGGCTGTCCAGTTCGCCTCCTGGCCCCTATGCCGGCGACGACATTGCCGCTGAAGATATCAGCAAACTCCTGGACAGGGTTGGCCCGGCCATCCTGATTACACACTCTGCCGGTGCTGCCAGCGGCTGGCTTGCTGCCGACCGCAATGCTGACAAGGTTGCCGGCATTATCGCGTTTGAACCTGGTGCAAGTAACATGACCAGCAGCATTCGCAAAGGCCTGGCATTTGAACCACCACTGACTGAAGAATTTACACCCTGGACCGATGACGAAGGCTGTGAAATGCAGCCCCGGCGATCACCCAGCAAGCTGGTCAATTATTCAGACATTCCAGTGCACCTGGTTGGCTCTGAACTTGGCCTGATTGCCGGCTTGCCCTGTGCAGTGAAGGTATTCGAGCAGGCTGGTGTCAACGTGAAATACACCTACTTGCCCGACCTGGGTTTCATGGGCAATGGTCACTTCATGATGGCAGAAAAAAACAACGGGGAAATAGCCAAGATATTTATCGACCTGGCAGCCTCCATCAAGTAAGCACGCCACGTGAATTAATCCTTTTCTTCAGGGGCATACAGTATGTCACCACGACACCGCGGCCTGTTGCTGGCTATAAGCACCATAGCGATCACCTTTTCTGTCATCGTTGTCAGGGCCAATCATGCCGGCGATGGCAGTAATGATCCGGCCATGGTCAATGTGAGCAATGAAATGGCTGCAGCAGCCAATGCCCTGCTGGCTACGGTATCTGAAGGCCCCGGCGGTATTGAAAATGCCGTTGGCTATAACCGCCAGGAACTGCTTCACCTGGAGTTTACCGACAACGCGCGTACGAATTACGTCTACTGGCCCTACCTGCGCAAGGGGCTGCCCCTGGAATACATGTCCGCACAACAAAAGATGCTGACCCATGACCTGCTTCACACGGCCCTGAGTGCCAAGGGTTACCTGAGCACGATCCAGATCATGCAGCTGGAAAACATTCTTGCTGACAACGAAGTCATTGGCTTTCCTCGTGGACCAGAAAACTACTCGCTGGCCATATTCGGCACACCGGGACCGGACAACCAGTGGGGATGGCGTTTTGAAGGACATCACCTGTCACTCAATTTTGCCGTTGCCAATGGCGAGGTCAGTGTCACCCCCTCCTTCTTCGGTGCTTCGCCGGCAGAAATCCGGACGGGCACACTGGCCGGCTTTCGTAGCCAGGATTATGTTCACAACGCCGGTCTTGCCCTGGTCAATGCTCTGGATGCAAGCCAGCTGACGCGTGCCGTTGAGGATGGCAACCCACCATTCGATATTCTGTCAGGGACATTGAACCGTCCCATGGCAAGCTGGGAGGAGTGGAAATCCCTGCCGCAAACAGGTATTGCCATCAGCAGCCTTTCGCCCCGACAAATTCAAATGGCCCAGCAAATTCTTGATGAGGTGATTACGGTTTACCGCCCGGAAATCTCCCGTTCCTACTTGCAGCAGGTTGATGTCACAACACTATATTTCACCTGGATGGGAGACATTCAGGGGGATGGTGCACACTACTGGCGCCTGGATGGTGACGACTTCTTCTTTGAATACGACCTTGTCCAGGGCGATGGTAATCATGTGCACGCGGTATGGCGTAGCAAGGACGGAGATTTTGGTACCGACCTGCTTATGCAGCATCGCCTGGAAAGTCATTAATAAAGACTTTTACGGTTTTGATTGAAGCCTCGCCCTGCTGTGCATTATCCTTGAATAATTAGAGCGTTTTCCCGGTCTGTAAGCAGTACAACCTGATGGAGTTTGCTGTCCCGTCCTGGACCATGAAAATTTAGCAGAAAACCGATACTTACCCATGATCAAACGCGGCATTTCCCATCACTGCCGGTATTTCTCTGACTTCCCGGCAAAATTCCTGGCCATCCTGGCTGTCACCATTGTGCCGCTTTGTGCCTTTGCCCAGGGTTTTGACGAACTGGACCGGCTCGTTTTCGACCCCGTACCTATCGACCCGGAAGAACGGAAAGAATTGCAGTACCTGGATCTTCACTTGCAGTTGCTGCCCATGAACGACACCCGGGAAGACGAACAACCAGTGCCACCTGCTGTTGAGCCTGAGATGCCCGGTGCACTGGAAATCACCCGTAATATCGAAGCCTACCAGGATGCGGTTCGGCGTATAGAAGCTGCAGACGGCCCCTTTGCCCCGGAATTATTTGAGTCCCTGGTCGACCTGGCCGGCCAGTACCAGCTTGCCAACGAGCATGAAACCGCTATAGAAATCCTTGAGCGTGCTGAACACATCAGTCGTGTCAATCATGGTCTCTATCATCCGGAGCAATATGCCAGCATAGAAAAAATGATAGATAGCTACCTGGCCCTGGGGGATTACGCCAGTGCTAACGAAAAACAGGGTTACCTGGTTTTCCTCAACGAACAGCATTATGGACAACTGAGCGCGAATATACTGCCTTCACTGGTAGAGCTGGCTGAGACCAATATGGATAATTTCAACAGGGCAATTAACTCCGATGCACCTGTTATTTCCTTTTCCAGCAATGTGGGTCCAGGGAGGCCATCAAGACAGGCTACGCCGAAACAAATGGCTTTCCGGAATCTGTACGTTGCACAGCAGAACTACCTGCATGCCATTGCCACCATGATCGACAACAAACAGTTTTTCGACCCCATGTTGCTTGACCTGGAATACAGTTTTCTTGAAACCCTTCTGCTACAGGCATTTCGTTCAGCCATAATAAGGGATCCTGATTACTACATGAGTTACAAGAGTACCAGCACCGGCTCACTGGTCAGGCAGGATTTTTTCAGGCGAAACTCCAATGGTTACAACCAGGGCAAGGATGCGTTTGAACGCATCCTTGTCTACCTGCGCAATAATCCCAAAGCCAGGGTATACCAGCTGGTCAATGCCCTGATGGAGTATGGCGACTGGAATATGTTATTTGGCAGAGGCAACCTCGCCAGGGCCCGATACCAGGAAGCCTATGACCTGGTCCAGAACCTGGAAATTGAAAAGCAGTACGTCGAGGAATTTTTCAGGCCTCAAATGCCGGTTCATCTGCCCCTGATCACGGCGAAACCCAATAGCCGGGAAAAGTTCGGCATTGCCGAAAACGCAGAAATCGAACACCTGGGATATATCGATATAGCCTTCACTATCTCAAAATATGGCAGGGCAAAACGCTTTGATGTGCTTGCTACATCGGGCCAAACCAACTCGAATATCGAACGGCGCCTGATTCGCTACCTGAGGAACTCACCATTTCGGCCTTATTTCAGCGAGGATGAGGGTTTTGAAGACCGTGAAGTCACGTTGCGCTACTATTTCACCTTTGCTGACCAGGTAATCTGATTACACTCTTTCAAGGTTACCCCTGGTTGCCCCCGGTTACCCCTCGCTACAGAGACACAAGACCTATTTCACTTCCTCGTAAGGCAAGCCGACATATTGCTCGGCAATAACACGCAAGCCTTCTTCAGTCCCCGTATAGTATGCCAGTTCGGCATCCATGATTTTGCGATCAAAGACATCGCCAAAATCATGCAACATGTTTGTCATCCACCAGGAAAAACGTTCCGCCTGCCAGATACGGCGCAGGCATAGTGCAGAATACTGCTCTGTCGCTTCCGGCTTGTTCTCCTTGAAGACCTTCAGCAGGATTCTGTACAGGTAGTTCACATCGCTGCTGGCCAGGTTGAGTCCCTTCGCACCGGTTGGCGGCACAATATGCGCCGCATCACCGACCAGGAACAGGCGGCCATGCTGCATTGGCTCGCAAATAAAGCTGCGCAATGGCGCGATACTTTTTTCCAGGGCAGGGCCTGTTACCAGGTTGCCCCGGACAGATTCGGGCAGCCTGCTCGACAACTCTTCCCAGAAACGCTCATCCGACCAGTCTTCAACCTTTTCTTCCAGGCTGACATCCACGTAATAACGGCTACGGGTATGGGAGCGCATACTGCACAGGAAAAAACCGCGATCACTGACACCGTAGATCAGCTCATCATCAATCGGTGGCGTGTCGGACAACAAGCCCAGCCAGCCTACCGGGTAGACTTTTTCATATTCGGTGCGCAAGTTCTCCGGAATGGTTTGCCGGCTGACACCATGAAAACCATCGCACCCTGCCACATATTCACAGTCGATACGATGCACTTCACCGTCTTTTTCAAACGTGACATAAGGTGCATCTGTCGTGACATCTTCAATGCTGACATTGGCTACTTCAAAGATGGATTGTGCACCGCTGGCTTTGCGTGCCTCCATGAGATCGGCGGTGATCTCTGTCTGCCCGTATACCACCACCTGCTTGCCATCGGCATACTGGTGGAAATCCACACGTCGCATTTCACCGTTGAAGGCAATATGGAAACCGGCATGCGGCAACCCTTCCCTGTCCATGCGTTCAGCAACGCCGGCTTCACGTACCATGCTGACAAAGCCTTCTTCCAGAACACCGGCACGAATCCGGCCCAGGACATAGTCAGGGGTAACCCGCTCAAGAATAATATTATCGATACCTGCGTTATGCAGAAGCTGGCCCAGAAGCAAACCGGATGGGCCGGATCCGATGATGACAACCTGTGTTTTCATTATTTTTTATATTGATCAGTTGCGGACTGTCCTCGTAACACGAAGGAGAGCCGATGATTGTTACCAGGGACAAATGAAGCCCTGAATCAGGGCGAGAAGTATAGCAATGCCGGCAGTCTGGGCAAAGCCACCGACATGATCAAGATCAATTAATCTGCTTGCCCAGGCTGTCGAGGAAAGAGCGCTCTTGTGCAGTCGATAACAGCAGGTGTGTCACCTTGCCAATAATATTTTCTTCCGGGACGAAGCCCCAGTAGCGGGAATCTTCACTGTTATTGCGAAAATCTCCCATGACAAAATAACTGCCCTCGGGAACCACGATGGTATCACTCACCTGCCTGATCGGTCGGTCGGCCATGACCATGACGGGATGCCTGACACCGTTAAGCGTTTCTTGTGCGGTCAGGCGCTGTGTGCTGCTATTCATGGCAACCTCACCCAATGGCACTTCAATGTCGTTCACAAATACTTTTAGCCCTTCTGTACGTA
>CAZROW010000117.1:0-5487 GCA_964601805.1 uncultured Enterobacteriaceae bacterium | reverse complement strand
CTGCTCAGTGGCGGCGGTGCTGCCAATATGCTCAATACGATCTGGCTGATCATGTGTGCAGTATTTTTCGGGGGGGCAATGGAGCATACGGGTTTACTGGTCAAGCTTCTGCAGGCAGTCATGCAACGTGCGAAAAGCTCGGCAGCGATCATTACATCGACAATCCTGACCTGTATAGGGACTAATATCATTGCAGGTGATCAGTACATCGCCATCGTGTTGCCGGGCAGAATGTACAAGGTGGCCTTTCACCATCACAAATTGGCACCGGTGAATCTCAGTCGTGCCATAGAAGATTCGGCCACGGTAACGTCTGCGCTAATTCCCTGGAATACCTGTGGTGCTTTCATGGCTGCGACACTCGGTGTGCCGACCCTGGTCTACCTGCCGTTCTGTTTTTTCAACATGGCTATGCCCGTGATTTCAGTAATTTATGGAATAACCAATTTCAAGATAGTGCCGCTGGCACCGGAATCTGACATTGACGACGGCATTATGGGAAGTGTGGCCAGCACGGAAAAAATATACTGAAACGATAACCTATGTAATACGCGGACATAAAAAAAGGAAGCCAGGGCTTCCTTTCTTTATCAGGTTTCAGAGAGAGTTATTTGGCACGTGGGTCATTGCTTGAAGTAATACCCATTTCCTGCCATTTCTCCCAGCGCTCGATGCTCTCCGGATCCCGTGAACCACATCCGCCATCAGCGGGTCGTTTATAGGAGCCATCAGCAGCTTTCACCCAGCACATGGCGCCACCCGGCCTGCCGTCAACCAGCGGACTGAACATGACAGTCACTGTATCGCCAGGCAGAAAGGTGCGGCCAGTGACGCCCATACGAACAAGAGAAGGCGGGGCACTGCCTTCAAATCCCCATTCGACTTCCTCACCATTTTCATCCTCGACCTTGATATACAGCCAGGCATGCGGATTGTTGAATGCCCAGCGATCAACAACGCCGGTGACGACCATTTCAGTGTCCTGGTCGAACATGCTGAAACTGTGGTGGGCCTGGGATGATGCCACGCCCAGTAAACAGGCGCCGGCTACCAGGAACAGGGTAATGATTTTGGATTGACGCATTGGTTCTATTCCTCTTGTTCGTTTACTCATTGTCTAATGCAGGGTCATTGAAAGGGTCAGGAGTCTGCCCCGGCAGATCTGAAAACAGTGTTGAGCTGCGTGGGTCCTTGTAACCCTCTTCGCCTGGCAGGTAAAAATTGGTCAGGCCGTTTTCATCCAGGTAGGAATTGCTGCTGGCTTCGCATTCCCAGTGCTGGACGCGGTATCCGATTTCTTCCAGCTCGGGAGCCGGGCGAAAGGCGTAGATAGCATGCAGTGGTTTTACGAAGGCATGCTTGTCATACATGCTCACCTGGACTTCCAGTCTTTGCATGTCGCCATATTCTTTCAGTTCCCAGGTTTCCACGGTTTCAAACTGGTTGCTTGTCATCGGTGACCAGCGGGTAAAGTCAGCGGGCATGAGATACTTGGTGTGCATGACCAGTGTGTCGCCATCCCAGAAACCGACAGTGTCGCCGTGCCAGGAATGGGAGCCGTTCATTTCCGCCAGGTTGGTGTGTTCCTTGTTGATGTAAACACGACGAATGCCGTTGGCAAAGTCATTGATGAACCATGACTGGTGCGGCAGGTTGATGAATTCATGGTTGTAGGGTTCCAGCAACCAGCGTGGCATGCCGGCTGGTTCACAATGGGTCAACCGGTCATAACCTACCTGGCCTTCTTCCATTTGCTGACGCCAGCGCTCCTTGTAGGCAGCTTCATAGGCAGGTGCCAGGACTCCCTCTTTTACCGTACCGCCGCGCAGGTTGCCATCGATAAAAAGATCCATGTGGTTATTGCCCGAGGTGTACCACAGTCCGTCCCAGCGTGGAATGGTTTCCATGGTGTGCTGTGTGCCACCGCCAGCCTTCTCAAGCAGGTACTGGTAATGTTCATCAGAGGTAGCGAATTCGCGGTCCGGAGGTACTACTTCAAGCGGAGGGCCGGTCACTGCCCCGATCTGGGCTGCGGCACTGAAAGTAGTCACGCAGGCGGCGAAAAAGAACGCTGCCCGGGTTAGTGAAAAACGAACAGATGGATGTAGCAAGATAATTCCCCTAAATAAATTCCCGAAAAGTCTATGCAGGTTTTTTGTAATTTCCCCTATTCACGTAGAGTAAACAGCAAGTTTACCGGTGTCCAGTACAACACAACCGGGAGCTTTTACTCGAAACTGAAAAAGTCTTCCTCTTCCGGTTGTTCGATTCCTTCTTCATGGTAGCGCTCCCAGATATCTGCCCACGGGCGACCCGGAATGTTCGGCATGATGTATTCCAGCCGACTGCCCGGTGTAGTGGGTGTGGCCAAACCTTCGATCGGATAATTGGTGGCGACGCATTCCATGTAGACCATGGGATCGCCTTCATTGAGGTCCCTGGTTTTGTCCATGTACTGAACAATTCTCAAGGGATCGGCGAAGGCTTCCTCATCGTACATGATGATTTCATGTCTCAGGCCTTCCCCCCTGTCATCACTAAAAGGAGTATAGATTTCAATAGTTTGGAATTTATTGCTGAACTCGAAACCGCCATGGGAAATCCAGCCCTGCACATTGGATGTCCAGGTGATCAGGGCATCGCCATCCCAGAAACCAACAGTCTCACCAAACCACTGGGGCACGTCCGGTCCCAGCCTGGGCACCACGCCTGACATGTCGAATTCCCGGTCCATATGGATCTGGGTGATGAGCGTCTTGGCTGCATTGCGCATGTCCAGGATGTAATCGGGGGTCATGACCATCTGCACACTGCTGCCGCCATATTGGGCCAGGCGTCGCATGAATCCTTCCGGCCAGCAATAGGAACCGGGCCATTGCGGTGCACTACTGCCTGAATAATGGTACATCTGCTGCATGAAGCGGCGCTGGTATTCCGGGGTCAGCAGGCTCAGGTAGGTGGGTACCTGTAATATGGCGCCATAGTACCAGGTAGCATTTTTATCCTTGCGGCGAATATAGTGGCCATTCCAGTCCGGCAGGGTAGCCTGGGTGTATTGGGTTGGCCCGCCTTTGGCCTCGGCTTCTGCCTTTAATGCCTGGAAATGGGCCGCTGCTGTTCTGAAAGGATAGGGGCTGATGATTTCCTCGCGGGGATAATCACGGTCACAGTAACCCCAGGCAGCAGTGACAGGCGGGTTGTCACCCACCATCGCCACTTCGTAGGCTCCCCAGATCTGTTCCAGGCCAGAAGGTGAATTGCACTTGTAGTAGCGTGGATCAAACCACAGCGCTTCATCCTTGTAATAATCACTAGTGCCGAATATATCAACCGGCAGAGGTTCTACACCGGCCTGGATTTCGCCATCCTTTGTGGCGTAAATCGGAGGATATTCTTCAGGGATACCGGCACCTGCCCACCAACCCTTGGTCTCGGTACCGACAAGGTCTTCGGGAACAAGTGGGTCAGGCGCACCACGGCCTGTGCTTTGCTGCGCATTTGCAGCAGCAACTGTTATTAATAGGAGACCCGTGCTGATTAACCCGGATGAAATTCTGGTTCTTGAAACTTTCATTTCCCTGTCCTTTGCATGTAACTGTTATTATTCTTGAGCTGGCTAGTATAAGAGTCTCATTAAGAGATTAACAATGCATGATGTTATGAAACTCCTCAACCGACTACTCATTCCAGGCTTCTGTCTGGCGATGTTTTCGGGACCTGTGGTTCGAGCAGAAGAAATCAATGTGGCCGTGGCAGCCAATTTCGCACCGGTCATGCGTGAACTGGCAACAGCCTTTGAAAAAGAAAGCGGGGACAGCGTCATTATTTCTTCCGGTTCGTCCGGCAGACTTTATGCCCAGATTATCAATGGCGCTCCTTTTCACCTGTTTTTTTCTGCTGACCAGGAAAAACCTGCACTGTTGATCAGTAATGACCTTGGAGTAGCTGGCAGCCTTTTTACCTACGCCCTGGGCACCCTGGTGTTGTGGTCCAGTGATCCGGGGATGAAAGTGGATAATGCCGAGGCTTTACGTGATGCCGGAAACACAGGTAACAGGGCAGTCGCCATGGCTAACCCAAGGCTGGCTCCCTATGGTCTGGCCGCAACCCAGGTTCTCGAGAATCTGGAAAAGCAGGGTATTGCCTTGCCCATGACAGTGATGGGTGAAAATATCAGCCAGGCATACCAGTTTGTCGTGACAGGTAATGCCCCCCTGGGTTTTGTTGCCCTTTCACAGGTGATGGATAATGGTCAAATCAAGCAGGGAAGTGGCTGGATAATTCCACAGGAATATTATGATCCAATTCGCCAGGATGCCCTGTTATTGAATCGGGCCAGTTCAAATCCCGCAGCCTGGAAATTCCTGGATTTCATCCAAAGCGAAACCGGGCAATTTCTGATCCGGAAATACGGCTACAGCACTGACTAATCCTGAATTTCGGGTATAATGCCTGCCCTTCACAATAGGGACATTAGCTCAGTTGAAGATTACACAGAATTAGGAAATTCAGGTTCACTATTAAAAATTTGGGACGTTAGCTCAGTTGGGTGAGGCAAGCGGTGATGAAGCGATAGCTTCATGCGCCGCCGAACGACGGCAATCTGTGATTGCCGGCCGGAAGAGCACCAGGCCCGCAGGGCCCGCTCCATTGAAGGCAAAAATATCCTGGAATTTCAGGATTACTTTTAAAAATTCGGGACATTAGCTCAGTTGGTAGAGCACCGGACTCTTAATCCGATGGTCGTAGGTTCGATCCCTACATGTCCCACCAAATTCCAAAACCAGGCACTTGCCTGGTTTTTTCGTTCTGGATCGCCGGGTAATCAGCAGCAGGTGAAAGTGCGGGACCAGAGCTGTCAGGTGTCCGGTTTTGAATATATATCCTGGTGCCTGGCGGGCAGTGACCCGGACCAAGTCCTGGTCCGTTTTTCCCGGGTTGATCAACATTTAACCAATCCTTTTCTGCCAGGTGAATCGTAATACATATTTTTTGCACAATTAGCGTTTGGGGAAGGAAAAAGCGCCCCTTGGATAACAAAATAAAAGGTATATATATCAATTAGATAAGGGGAAATATTGCCTGAATTTGAGTAAGGGTGCGCTTGTAAAATAGATACGTAATATTTTGCTTGAAATCACGCCCTGTGGCATCATCAGGGGCATTCCGTAAGTAAAGGCACCAAAAAGCCGCATTATTAGAATTATACGGATTTGTAAGAGCAGTCTGTCCAAGGCTGGCATCTTCAAGCATTAGTTGCAAAACCCTGGTCACGAGACTGCCATCACTAATTTTGGATGGGGGATTTGCATGTATGGGCATCGTGCTTAAAGGAATATTCTCAAGGACAATTTCTTCAGTATTTGCCGTTGTTCTTTTTGCGTCAGCTGTTTACCAGCAGGATGCTGTCGCCTCCAGTGCTATTGCCACTGCAGCGAAAAATGATGATCTGGCTCAATCCCGTGAGCTCATTCAATCCGGTGTGGA
>CAZROW010000116.1:3997-5495 GCA_964601805.1 uncultured Enterobacteriaceae bacterium | reverse complement strand
GGGGTATCCAGGAATAATAATCAGGCTTGCCAATCCAGTTCTGAAGGGGATTTTACATGTCACTCACCCAGGGTCCGCGCGTTTCACGGCGCATGTTTCTATCGGCGACGACTGTTGCCAGCGGCGGTTTGTTGCTGACGGCAACAGTGGGCATGCACAAAACCCGCGCTGCCGATTCCTCTGAAGCAATTCTTACTGCCTATATCACCATCAGACCGGATAATACGGTCACCATCCAGGCCAAGAACCCGGAGGTGGGGCAGGGTATTCGCACGGCGCTGCCGATGGTGCTGGCTGAAGAGCTGGACGTTGACTGGGCGGATGTCACGGTTGAACAGGCGCCCTTTAATGAAGCTGTTTATGGCGGCCAGTCAGCCGGTGGCAGTTTTTCCACGCCCTGGAATTTCATACCCATGCGCCAGGCCGGCGCTGCCGGCAAGCAGATGCTCATTGCCGCGGCCGCTGCCCGCTGGGGGGTACCCGCCAGTGCCTGTAGCTCGGCTAACGGTGTCATTACCCACACGGCATCCGGGCTCACACTCACCTACGGCGATGTGGCCGGTGAGGCGGCAGCACAGCCTGTGCCCGAACCGGGCATCGTGACCCTGAAAGATCCGGCCACCTTCAGCATCATCGGTACACCGCGAAAGGATGTGGATATCGACAGGATCGTTCGCGGTGAGCCACTGTTTGGCATCGATGTGAAAGTGCCCGGCATGCTCTATGCCGTGTTTGAAAAATGCCCGTCCTACGGCGGCAAGGTAGCCCGTGCCAACCTGGATGAAATCAAGGCCATGCCAGGTGTGCGCGATGCTTTCATTGTGGAAGGCAATGTCATTAATGAGCAGGGTTCCCTCAGCGGTGCCGCCGAGGGCCTGTTGCCCGGTGTCGCCATCGTCGCTGACCGGTGGTGGCAGGCACAGAAAGCGCGCCAGTCCCTGGAAGTGGAATGGATCGAGACCGACATGACTGGTCAGGATTCCGAGGCCTTTGCCAGACGTGCGAGCGAAGCGGGTCCGGGCAAGGGCGAGGCTGTCCTGTTCGACCAGGGCGATTTCGATGCCGCGTATGAAAACGCCGCCATCAAGGTGGAGGCAGCCTACGACTATCCCTTCCTGCACCACGCCACCATGGAGCCGCAGAACACGACTGCGCATTTCCAGGGAGACAGTATCGAGATCTGGTCACCGTGCCAGTGGCCACGTATCGGCCAGGGCATCGTGGCCTCCACCCTGGGCTTGTCTCGGGACAAGATCAAGATCAACATGATTCGCTGCGGCGGCGGTTTCGGGCGGCGCCTGAAAAACGATTACATGGTGGAAGCGGCGTGGATTTCCAAGGTGATAAATGCACCGGTGAAACTGGTGTGGTCCCGTGAAGATGATGTACGCCATGACTTTTATCGCACGGCTTCGTTTCATCACTTTCGTGGCGGCCTGGATGCCAGCGGCAAGATTACCGCTTTTCGCAATCACACCATTGGTTTCGTCAACACGGT
>CAZROW010000116.1:0-3897 GCA_964601805.1 uncultured Enterobacteriaceae bacterium | reverse complement strand
GTGCTGGACCTGGTGGCAGAGAAATCCGGCTGGGGCAAAACCGATTTACCCGAGCGTACCGGTATGGGTATCGCCTTCTATTATTGCCACTACGCCTACGTGGCCGAAGTGGCCCGTGTGCGCGTGGATGATGACGGTTATCCGACGGTGGAGAAAATGTGGCTGGCCGCTGACATCGGTGCCCATATCATCAACACCAGTCGCGCCGAACAGGTTGCCGCCGGCGGTGCCCTGGACGGGCTGGCCCATGTCATTGGTCCCAACCAGCGCATCACCATCAAAAACGGCCGCGTCCAGCAGAGTAATTTCCATGACTACACACCGCTGCGACTGAACCAGGCGCCGGACGTGGAAGTGCATTTCCTGCGCACGGACAATCCCACTACGGGCCTGGGTGAACCAACCCTGCCACCGGCAGTGCCTGCAGTAGCCAATGCCATCTTTGCTGCCACCGGGGTACGGGTACGTTCCCTGCCGGTGGATCCAAAACTGTTTGCTGTATAAAAAGGAATTCATTGTGAAACGCAAACTGCTCGTCACTGCCATTGCCGCGCTGACTCTAAGCGCCTGTCAGGAAGCACAGGAAACTTCGACAACTGATAATGACGTGGTTGAAATGAATATGGCACCGGCCACAACGGCAGTCCCACTGACACCGCCACCGGGTCCCATCGTCGCCGGAGAGCCTGTCCCGGTTGTGGCCCATCCGGACCAGCTGGCTGTCCTGCGCCATGATGACCCTGCCCAGGCTGCCAACAAAAAATTGTTGTTTGATATGTGGCGCACCGTGCTCAATGCCGGCCACCTGGAAATGGCAGACACCTTTGTCGCCGAGGATTACCGCCAGTACAGTCCTTTCCAGCGCAGCGGACGCGAGGCGCTGAAAGAAACCTTTTCGGTGATTCCGCGCCAGGACACGGTGCCTGACACCATGCGACCGGCACCAGTCACCTTTATTGCCGAAGATGACAAGGTGGTCTTCGTGGCGGTGGAATCCCTGCCTGAACCCGATGGCAGTGGGACCTATACCACCACCCATTTCAACATGTTTGAAGTCACTGACGGCAAGCTGTCAGCGCACTGGCATCCTGACCAGACCGCACCGTGTCCTGAATTACCCGATGCCGCCAATGGTGGTCCGCAAACCGTCACCGGTGTTGAAGGCGTTGCCCAGTTCGCCATGCTTGATGCCGCCACGCCGGAACTGGCCGCCAACAAGCGCCTGGTGTTTGATATGTGGCGCCACCTGATAGATGCCGGCCGCGAGGAAACCGTTGACCTGTACCTGGCCGAGGATTACATCCAGCACAATCCCAATGCAGCTACTGGCCGGGCAGGGGCCAGGGCCTATTTTTCCAGTCGTGAAGATCAACCCATCGAGGTTGCCCTGCGCAGTCCGCTGGTGGCCATGCTGGCCGAAGAAGATATCGTGGTACAGGTAATCAAAACCGAAATGCCCAATCCTTATCGCGCGGGTGAAACCTATACCTCCACCTGGTTTGACATGTTCCGCATCGAGGATGGGCGCATCGCCGAGCATTGGGATGCCGCCCTGAAACCGGGTACCGATGTGGTGGAAATGGGCTCTGAATGTTCAGCGCCGGCTGAATAAAAAAATCATTTCAAATAAAGCAGCATAAGGAACCAGTCATGCACAAGAAGAATACACTCGCCGCCATCCTGTTCATTGCAGCATGCACCAGTCCCGCGCTGTATGCGCAGAGCATCGCGGTAACTCCCGCTGAAGACCGCATGGCCGCACGCGGTCCGGCGGCGGCCTACACCGGACTGGGCATCACCGAGATCCTGTTCCTCCACAATGACGAGAGTTCTCTCACCGGTGCCGAAATCCGCTTCGAGCCAGGCGCGCGCACATCCTGGCACACTCATCCTTTTGGCCAGTACCTGTATATCACGCAGGGGGTGGGCTGGGTCCAGGCGCGGGGTGAAAGCAAAGTGCTCGTGCGTGCCGGTGACGTGGTGTGGACGCCGCCCAACGTGTTTCACTGGCACGGCGCCACCACGGAACAGGCCATGACCCATATCGCCGTGTGGCGCTTCGATGGGGACAACGGCGGTGAATTCGGACCGCTGGTGACTGATGCAGAATACCTGTCTGAACTGGCTGCCGATTGAGTCTTTCAATTCATCTGCACAGCAGTAATAATCGCCACGTTACCAATTCCGTGCAGGAGTGATTGTTTTCATGCCAGTAGTTGTCCGTCGATGTTATTCATTTGTGGCTTTTTTGTTCCGTGTAGTACTGTTTCGTTTGATCACAGTACTGGCGTTGAGTGGAACCATCCCTGCAGTTGTGCTGGCCGAGACGGACCTGACCGGAGTCTGGGTACTGCTTGCCCATAACCGTCCCGGCGGTATGTTCGGTGCACCGGCCGATCCCGATTTATCAGCACAGGGCCGTGCCATCGTGAATGAGTTCCAGAACAGCTATTCACAGCAGGCACCTGAGCGCGGTGCTTTCTGTGTCAACTCGGGCATGCCGGAATCCATGTTTGGTATAGCCGGTTATCCGCTGGATATCATCCAGACTGAAAATCGCATTACCCTGATTTCCGAATTCCAGTCCGAAGTGCGCCGTGTCTATATGGATGGTCGTCCCATACCCGAGGACTACCCGGTGACCCGCAACGGTTACGCCATCGGGCAATGGCAAACACAGCAGGGGCGTGATGTATTGCTCGTGGAAACCGGGCAGGTCAAAGCCTGGGAAGTGGACAAATGGGTGCACAGTGACCAGGTGAGTATTGAAGAGCGTATTTCATTGCGGCCGGCTGCCGAACTGGTGGATATGTTGCCCCAGGCCGCAGACTTGCCAGCCGATGAACTGGTCCTGGAAAACCGGATTACAGTCACTGATCCCGTGATGTATGACACCCCGCAATCTGTCACGGTGTGGATGCAGCGCGTTTCTGATTCACAATTGCTGGAATACAATTGTGTTGAATATAACTGGCGCAACGCATTGGAAGAGTACGAGACTGACTGAGCCCCGGGTCCATCTTTCCGGCACTTGTCCCGAAAATTATCGTAGTTGTATCAGAGTCATCGTCACACCCCGAACTTCATCCACTAGCTAACCGGTAATATCCCCAAAAACCGGCCTGCTTATTTTTTACACTTTTCCTGCATAATCACTTTTAAAGACTTTTGAAGTCATATATTATTAATGAAATGCCATTTCGGTTGTTAACCTAAACGCATATACAGGGTTTGCCCAGGCAGTTAAACCCAATAACAATTAAATAAAAAATAACTATAAGAATAACTATAAAAAGGGGAGTGGCTATATGCCTGCAATGTTTCAGCAGGAATTTTGCACAAGATCTGTGCCTTGTCTCCCGTATTTTTCCGATTTTTCCAAAATCCCTTTCCTTTATTCACGCCATATATATGTGTGTCTTCATGATGTGCACGGCCTGGCTGTGCACTGGTGAAAATGGAAGGTGCCGGACATGACAAAACAAAAGGGTGCTGAAAAACCCTGAAAAAGAATTGTTGCAGTAAGTAGTAAAACAATAACCAGGAAGATCTAACAAAGAAGTGAGATATTAAAAATATAACCATGTAATAGCATTTCAAATACAGGGGAAAACTAATGAAATACCTACCTAATAAAAGGCCAGTACCAGTATCTACTGTACTGGCCACTTCAATTTTGTCTGCACTTGCATCCTATTCGGGCGTTGCCGTAGGGCAGGATCGGCAACTTGAGGAGATCGTCATTACTACCGAACGCCGTACAACCACAGAGGACACTACCGCCATCTCCATGGAAGTGCTCACTGACGAGTTTATTGCGGATAACCAGATTAAGGACATCGTTGACCTGCAGAATGCTGTACCGAATATGCAGTTTTTCCAGAACGGCTCCTATGT
>CAZROW010000115.1:0-5499 GCA_964601805.1 uncultured Enterobacteriaceae bacterium | reverse complement strand
AATAATGCCTGAATAACCAGAGGTACTCTCATGTTCACACATTGTTTTCTTGGCACCAATGACGTAGAAAAATCCCGTAAATTCTATAACGCAATCATGACGCCTCTTGGCTATCAGGCAGTAGAATTACCAGACCGGACAATTTTTTCCAGTGAGGAGGGATCACTGATTGTTGCCAAACCTGCCAATGGTGAGGCGCACACTGTTTCAAATGGTCACACTCTGGGTTTCAAGGCGCCTGACTACCATGCAGTGGATAGCTGGCATGAAGCGGGCCTTGCCAACGGCGGTCAGAATGAAGGCGAGCCCGGGTTTCGGGAAGAGTCCCCGGGGAACATGTATGGCGCCTACTTGCGTGACCCGGATGGCAATAAAATTTGTACATTTACGCCCAATACTGGCCCGCATGACTAAACTATTGTATTAATCTGTACCAAATCACACGTTTTCGGAACGATATATATAAAGGGGTCAGGTTCCTGTTTTTATACAAAGAGTGAAGTCTGCTCAAAAAAACAGGAATCTGACTCTCTTTTCAGCATCAAGTTTCTCTGACCCCTTTGATTCTCTGACCCCTTTGACTCTTTGATTTCTTGATTTCGCGCAATCAATTTACTCCGCACCCTCTATTTCAAGTGATAAAATGACGTTTCTTGCTTTCCCATGGAGAAAACAGGTCCCATGAAGACGCTGATATCCTGTTCAATTTCACTGATCCTGGCCATATCAGGGACATCCACCCTCGCGCAGGAAGCCATTCACGGTCATGAGGGCGAACAGGCTCCCGGCCTGGCTTACATTGCTGAAGAGCACAACGGCAATGCCCAGTCACCGATTAACATCCTTTCCGGGCAGGCCACAGAGGGGCATCACGATGTCGCCCTGCACTACCAGCCTTCAGGCAGCCACATTGGCAACCTGGGGCACACGGTCGAAGCATTCTACGAGGCAGGCAGCACCCTGGATTTTGATGGCCAGCGTTACGAGCTGCAGCAGATGCATTTTCACACCCCCTCGGAGCACCTGCTGGACGGTATTACCTACCCCATGGAAATGCACATGGTGCATACGCTTGACGGCAACCCGGAAAAATACCTGGTGATTGGCGTGTTATTCCGGGAAGGTGATGCTGACAAAACACTGGCCAGCATCCTGGCCAATGTACCTGAACATGCCGGAGAGACCGCCGACATTCCCGGCCTCTCTCTGAGCGCCAGTGAACTACTGAACTTTTCCGAACACTATTTCCATTACGAAGGCTCGCTGACCACGCCGCCCTATACCGAGACTGTCACCTGGCTGGTCATGAAAGACGTGCACCAGGCCTCCCCTGAACAGATCGCAATACTGAACCGGCTTGAGGGCAACAATGCCCGGCATATCCAGGATATTTCTTCCCGGCATGTAGATTCCAATTAGAGGCAGAGTCTTTTTTTTTCAAGTTACTCAGCCCCCTTGGATTTCCTTTGATTGCGAATACCCGACATTCCCGGGTGCCAGCCTGTTTCCCTTTATTCTGCCCGTTTGCAGCCATCGACAAGCATGCGGTATAAAGTGGCACGCCATCGGCACAAACAGGTTGTGATGTGACCGATTTGCGCCCCCACTCATGACAGGCAGACGATAACGGAGAGCTATTTTGAAAAAAGAAACCCTGGCCATACATGCAGGCTATGAATCTGATCCCACGACCAAATCGGTAGCTGTTCCCATCTTCCAGACTGTTGCCTACGAGTTTGACGATGCCCAACACGGTGCTGACCTGTTCAACCTGGCAGTACCCGGCAATATCTACACCCGCATCATGAATCCCACCAATGCCGTGCTGGAAGAACGCATGGCAGCGATGGAAGGCGGCATAGCAGGCCTGGCGGTATCCTCGGGTATGGCGGCCATCAACTATGCCATCCTCAACATCGCCAGGGCCGGCGACAATATCGTCACCACCCCGCAGCTTTATGGCGGCACCTACACCCTGTTTGCCCACATGCTGCCAAGCCAGGGTATCGAGGTCCGCTTTGCCGAGAACGACAGTGCCGAGGCGCTGGAAAAACTCATCGACGAAAACACCAAGGCCGTGTACTGCGAAACCATTGGCAACCCTGCCGGCAATATCGTTGACCTGGAACCGGTTTGCGCCGCCGCCCGTAAACACGGCGTGGTGGTGATCGTGGACAACACGGTGGCTACCCCCGTGTTATGCAACCCGATCGAGTTTGGAGCCGATATCGTGGTGCACTCGCTGACCAAGTATGTCGGCGGCCATGGCACCTCTATTGGCGGCGTCATCGTCGACTCCGGCAAGTTCCCCTGGACTGAACACGCACAGCGTTACCCCCAGCTCAATGAGCCAGAGCCTTCCTACCACGGTGTGGTCTATACAGAGGCCCTCGGTGAGGCCGCCTACATCGGCCGCGCCCGGACAGTCCCGCTGCGCAACACCGGCTCGGCGCTGTCACCCATGAACGCCTTCCTGATCCTGCAGGGACTGGAAACACTGGCTCTGCGCATGGAACGCCATGTCGAAAACGCGGTGGCAGTGGCCAATTACCTGAAAACTCACGCCAAGGTGGAATGGGTCAGTTTTGCCGGCCTGGAAGATGATCCAAACTATGCGCTGGCGCAAAAATATTGCAGTGGCAAGCCGGCCTCGCTGCTCACTTTCGGCATCAAGGGCGGATTTGACGCCGGCGTCAGGTTCTATGATGCCCTGAACATGATCAAGCGCCTGGTGAACATCGGTGACGCCAAGACCCTGGCCTGCCATCCGGCTTCCACGACCCACCGGCAACTGACAGAGGAAGAGCAGAAAACCGCCGGTGTCTCACCGGAAATGATGAGGCTGTGTATCGGCATCGAGCATATCGACGACATCATAGGCGATATCGAGCAGGCACTCGCCGACGCCTGAGTGTGCTGAAATACCTGATTTTCAAGTTACCCTGCCCCCTTTGATTTTGCTATTCTCTACTGCTGAATAACAAAAATCGGAAAATCACCATCAGGGGGCAGTTCCATGCGCATTAACCGTTGTTTAATCCATCTTTCATTGCTGATTACAGCCAGTTTCACCTTCAGCGCCGGCGCGCAGGAGTCGGTCAAAGGTGGATTATGGTCAGAACCGTCCACCTGGTCAGGTGGGCAGGTCCCATCCGCAGGTGGTGAGGTCGTGATTGCCAGCGGCCAGGAAGTGATCCTTGATGTCAGTCCTCCGGCCCTGGGTAATATCACCATTAATGGCAAGCTCAGCTTTGCTGACGAGTCCGACCTGGCGCTGAGCACAGAATGGATCCTGGTGTTCGGGGAACTGCAGATCGGCACCGAAGATGCGCCCCATCAGCATAAAGCCACCATCACGCTCACCGACAATGTCAAAGACGAACAGCTGATGGGTATGGGCGATCGGGGCATCATGCTCTCGGGCGGCACCCTGAACCTGCATGGCAACATCACCAATGCCTGGACCAAGCTGGCTGAAACTGCCGAGGCCGGCAGCACCACCATCATCGTTGCCAATGCCGACCAGTGGCAGGTAGGCGACGAAATTGTCCTGGCTTCCACCGACTACAATCCGCGGCAGGCAGAAACACGTCACATCACAGCCATTCGCGGCAACACCCTCACACTGGATGAACCACTGGACTACATGCACTACGGTGAGATTACCTTCGGGGTGGATGAACGCGGCGAAGTTGGCCTACTGACCCGCAACATCAAGGTTCAGTCCTCTGAGGATTCGCTTGAATCGTATTTCGGCGGTCACATCATGGCGATGGTGACCAGCAAAATGTATGTGGAGGGTGTTGAACTCCATCGCATGGGGCAACACATGGAGTTGGCGCGCTATCCGATCCACTGGCATCTGGTGGGCGACGGCGGTAAAGGCCAGTACATCCGTAATGCCGCCATTCACGATACCTTCAACCGCTGTGTCACAGTGCACGGCACCAACGACCTGCGTGTCGAGAATAATGTCACCTACAACACCGTCGGTCACTGTTTCTTCATGGAAGACGGCATCGAGCACGGCAATGAGTTCGTCAAAAACCTGGCAATCCAGACCAAGTGTCATCCCACCATGGCCTGTGTGCCGACCAACCTCGCCGCTGCGGGTGAGTTTGATTTTGAAAACCGCCGGGCCCTGAGGGAAATCAGCTTCTCCGCCAGGGATACCCTGCTGCCCTCTGACAACACGGTGGCGTCATACTGGATCACCAACCCGGACAACTCCTACATCGACAACGTGGCAGCAGGCTCTGATGAAAATGGCTTCTGGTTGTCCCTGCCCGAGCACCCGAATGGTGCTTTCCTGGGCTCGGAAGACAGTCTGAACACCTGGCCGCGTCGAACAAAAATGCGTGAATTCAGGGGCAACGTGGCCCATTCCAATTTCGACGGCTTCATGTTTGACCGGAACATCAACGAGGACAACACCTTCGGCTTAACCGGTAACTCGCATATGCCGCTGGTAGATCCCAGCGATCCGGAAAGCGCAGGCGTGATATCGACCTTCGAGGACCTCACCAGCTACAAGAACCGCAATGGCGGTGTCTGGGGCCGAGGTGAGAACCATATCTTCCGCAACCTGAAGCTTGCCGACAACGCCATCGGTTATACCCATTCATCCGGTTCGGCCGGTAAAGACCCATTCTCATCACTGGTCATTGACTCGCTGTTCGTGGGCGAAACCGACAATATCGGCAACCCCACAGCACCAGAGGAAATTGCCTATGGCCGCAGCCTGCCAAAGCCAGGCTTGCCGGGTTTCCCGATCCGCGGCTATGAATACTATGATTACCGTGATGACGTAGTTGACTCAACCTTCATGAACTACCAGGACAACGATACGCGCGACACAGGCGCGCTTTCCTGGCTGTTGTACACCAGCTCCGGTGTCCATACCGAAAACACCATCATGGGCGCCAGATTCGTCAATGCCAAACCCGTGCATTTTCCGGAATACAACTTTGATTATGACAATGATCACAGGGGTGGTGTGGCCTGGCGGACCGCGGTGATCCACGACCTGGATGGTTCGGTCGGTGGTATCCCTGATGCCTACATTCTTATCCATGACGGCGAGAACGACAGTATTGCCACTGACGAGAGCTGTGAAATTCATCCTTCCTGGAACGCTGCCGTGTGCCAGGGTGATATCGGGCGCCTGTTTTTCAATGAGCCAAACAGTGGTTTCCCCGGACTAGCTGCCGGCGCACCTATCACGGTTACCCGTAATGGCAAGGATCACAAAATCACGGCCAACCAGAGCAATGTGCGTGCCGGTACTCAAGTAAGAGTAAACACCGACAGAGAGGTGCTTCATCTCGGCTTGAGGGAATTGGACCAGGGTGCCTGGGTCATATTTGAACTGCCGGGTTATGACCATGCCGTCAGCGGAATTCAGCAACACAGCATGGAAGCGCTGCGCAAAGCCAGCCTGACTTCATGGTACAAGGAAGGTGATACCGTTTGGGTCAAGATGGTGGTTTCCGATGTCCA
>CAZROW010000114.1:1699-5588 GCA_964601805.1 uncultured Enterobacteriaceae bacterium | reverse complement strand
TTCCCTTTTTCCCTTTTTCCCTTTTTCCCTTTTTCCTTCTCTATTAGGCGAACCCTGTTCGCCATGCCGGATGACGGCCCTTTGAGCCTTTTCCGGCCTACATCCTTGTTGCCTGAAACGGGCGGCACTTTAGCGAAACCACCGCCCAATTACAAGTTAGGCGCCCCACTCTTTCACGTAATCGGCAATCGCGTTCTCCGGGACCGGCCTGTCGGCAAACGTGGGTGAGCCGACATAGAGGTATCCTACGATTTCATCACGGGGGGTGAAACCCAGGGATTCCTTGATGCCATCATCAAAGGCCACCGGGCCAGTGCGCCAGATCGAGGAATAGCCCAGGGCATGGATGGCCACGGACATGTTTTGCACGGCGGCTGCGGTGGCGCAAATCTGCTCTACCGGTGGCACCTTGGGGTGATCCTGGATTTCTGCCACGCAGACAATGACCAGGGGGGCACGCAATGGTGCATTGAGCAGCTTGTTTTTCTGCTCTTCGGTGTCCGGCGCCCGTTTTTCGACAAACAGTTCGCCCAGCTTGTTGCGGGCATCGCCCCTGACCAGCAAAAAGCGCCAGGGCCTGAGCATGCCGTGATCGGGCGCACGCAGGCCGGCCTTGAGAATGGTTTCCAGTTCGGCTTCTGACGGAGCCGGCTCTACCAGCCTGGGTGAGGCGGTACGGTTTTGTAATGCTTCGATGGCGTCCAAAAAAGTGTTCCTGTTCTTCGTATTGATGTTCGTGTTCGTAATCGACCTTGTCTACTGGCGCATGTAACGGGGATACGCCAGGTAATTCAATCCAGAGTCTGTGGTTCTTACCGGGTTGATGTCCAGCCCGCCCCGGCGCAGGAAATTGGCTTCTACCGTGAGGCCCTGGGGACTGAAAGCGGCCATCAGGTCGCAGAATATCCGCTCGACACAGTTTTCATGATAGTCATTGTGCTGGCGGTAGGAAACCAGATATTTCAGCAGGGCCTCACCCGGTATTTTCCGCCCCCTGTAACACACGGTGACTGTCGCCCAGTCCGGCTGGTTCGTGATGGGGCAGTTGGAGCGAAACAGGTTGGTAAACAGGACCTCTTCGGTCACCTCCTCAAACAGCGCGTCATTATCCGGCTGCAACAACTCAGGGGAGACCTCGTAAACATCCGTCTGTATCGCCAGTTCATCCAGGCACTGCCCTGCCGGCATTTCGGGCATGGGCATCTCGTGGGGGTAAATCAGGCTGACTTCAACCTGGCTGCCTGCTGCCACAGACAGGTCTTTGGCTAACGTGGCCATCAACTGTTCGCGGCTTGCCACTTTTTCCTGGTTCAGGGAATTCAGGTACAACTTGAGCGACTTGGACTCCACCAGGTTTTCGGATTCGGCGGGAAACACCAGCCGGCCACAGAAAGACAGGGGCTTGCCCCGGGTATCCAGGGCAGATACTTCAAAGGCATTCCAGATGTCGGCGCCCTGGAAAGGCAGGGCATCGGCTTCCAGTCCAAGGTGAGACCTGTTTTCAGCGCGGGGAATACTGACCAGCAATTCCGGCTGGTAATGCTGCGGATAATCCGTGGGCTGGCCGAGAGGATTGTGTGGCTGGGATGACATGGGCGCTTAGTGTCTGAGCCCCTTACCGCGGTGCAGCAGGAACAGGGAGAATGCAAACAGCACGACCATGAACACCAGCAGCATGAAAAACGCGAACCACACGTTCACATCGGACACTCCCAGGATGCCGTAGCGAAAGGCATTGATCATGTAAAAAATCGGGTTGAGCTGGGACACACCGCGCCAGAAATCCGGCAGCAACTGCACGGAATAGAACACGCCTCCGAGGTAGATCAGCGGTGTGAGCACAAACGTGGGAATGATGGTGATGTCATCGAACTTGTTGGCAAAGATGGCGTTGATAAAGCCGCCCAGGGCAAACACGATCGAGGACATGAGCACCACCATGATGGTGATAAACAGGTTGTGCATATGCAGCCCGCTGAAAAACAGCGACACCAGCGTGGCGATAAAGCCGATGGCCAGCCCCCTGCCCACGCCACCGATCACAAAACCGGACAGGATGACGTAGTTGGGTACCGGCGAGACCAGCAGCTCTTCAATACTGCGCTGGTACTTCTGGCTGAAAAAGGACGACACCACGTTGGCGTAGGAGTTGTTGATCACCGCCATCATGATCAGCCCGGGCACGATAAATTCCATGTAGGAATACCCGCCCATCTCGCCGATGCGGCTGCCGATGAGGTTGCCGAAAATCACGAAGTACAGGGAAATGGTGATCACCGGCGGCACCAGGGTCTGCACCCAGATGCGCAACCAGCGCCGGACCTCTTTCCAGACGATGGTATTGAAGGCCGTCATGCGGTAATTCAGGGTCATGTTGCTCATTAGGACTGCTCCGGTTTCTGCAGCAGCGATATAAACAGTTGCTCGAGGCGGTTGGATTTATTACGCATGCTTTTTACCTGGATGTTCAGGGCTTTGAGTTCGGTAAACACGTCATTGAGATCCTGGTGGCTTTCCAGGATGACTTCCAGGGTCGACGGATCCATGAGTTCACAGGCAAAGCCATTCAGCGAGGGTGCCTTGGCGAGCTCTTCGCGCATGTCCAGCAGGAAATGTTCCTGCTGCAGTTTGCGCAAGAGCGATTTCATGCTGGTGTTTTCCACGATCACGCCACCGTCGATCATGGCGATATTGCGGCACAGTGATTCAGCCTCTTCCAGGTAGTGCGTGGTCAGCACGATAGTGGTCCCCGAGCGGTTGATCTGCTGCAGGAAGTCCCACGTGGAACGGCGCAGCTCGATATCCACACCGGCGGTCGGCTCATCGAGCAATAACAGCCGGGGTTCATGCACCAGCGCGCGGGCAATCAGCAGGCGGCGTTTCATACCACCGGACAGGTTGCGGGCCTGCTGGTCGTGCTTGTCCCACAAACCCAGCTGGCGCAGGTATTTTTCCGCCCGTTCCTTGGCCAGCTTGACCGGCATGCCGTAATAACCGCCCTGGGTGACGACGATATCGAAGACTTTCTCGAAGTGATTGAAGTTCACTTCCTGGGGCACAACGCCCAGGTTCAGCTTGGTTTCATAGCTGTTGGCATCCACATTCTTGCCAAAGACCTGCACGGTGCCGCTGGTCTTGCGTACCAGGGTGGACAACACGCCGATGGTGGTGGATTTGCCGGCGCCATTGGCGCCCAGCAAGGCGAAAAAATCACCTTCCTGCACATCCAGGCTGATGCCCTTGAGGGCCTGGAAGCCGTTATCGTAGGTCTTGTAGAGGTCTTTGATGGTTATTGCGGATGTCATGCGGACTCGATGCTACTGCCAGAAACAGCGGCGCAGTATAGCAAAAAACCCCCTTTCCATGGGCATGAAATACCCTCCCGGAACAAAGAAAAAGGCAAACAGCCCTCCCCGTGCCGGCCCACTCACCCTGCCCTCAAGATTCTCGACCCCCATGGTCGCCCTTGATAGAATCATTTCCCCTCAAGACCATTGTGTTATGCCATGCAGTTACTGATAGCCCTGATTCTTTGCGCAAGCCTGATGGCAGTCCTGACCTGGTGGCTGCATACCACCCAGCAGCGCAAATCCCGCGAGGATGCCGACCAGGGTGCGCCCCTGCCTCCCCTGCCTGATGCCGACATACCGGACCAGCAGCCTGCCAACGCCGGCCTGCAGGTGGCCCAGGAACTCTCACCGGCACACACATCAGCCGGTTCCTGGCGCGACGAGGTGAAAAGCCTGCGTGATGCCGGGCAGTTCCAGGAAGCATTGAGCCTGTGCAGCAGGCAATACCCGAAAATGCTCGCCTTTCGCCAGACCATGATTACCCTGCGCAGCCAGCTGAAAACCTCGGAACAGGAACCCGAATCCGCCCTGAAGGACAT
>CAZROW010000114.1:0-1599 GCA_964601805.1 uncultured Enterobacteriaceae bacterium | reverse complement strand
CCCACTATGCTCAAACAATCCCAGGCACAGGTCATGTTAGCTCTCCAGGCCAGGATGAATGCCAAGGTCAATCCCCAGTGGGTGGAAGCCGGTTACCCCTACCTGAGGGCGGTTGTGGTGGAAGGTGCCGAAGCCATGGAGCACCACGGCTGGAAATGGTGGAAAAAACAGGAATGCGACCTGGAGCAGCTACAGATGGAACTGGTGGATATCTGGCATTTCACCCTGTCCCACATCCTGCTGGACACCAAAGGGGATGAAGACAAGGCCCTGGCGCAGTTACTGGCGTTGCAGGAGACCGGCAACACCATTGAATTTGATGGTAAAACCTACGCCGCCAATAAACTGGAGCTGCTGGAAAAACTGGAGCTGACCATTGGCCTGGCCTGCGCCCAACGCATCAGTATCCCGCTGTTCGAGGGCCTGCTGGCAGACTGCAAAATGGACTGGAACGACCTGTTTTGCCAGTACGTCGGCAAAAACGTGCTGAATTTCTTTCGCCAGGACAATGGCTACAAGGAAGGTACCTACCGGAAAATCTGGGATGGCCGGGAAGACAACGAACACCTGGTAGAAGTCATGGGATCACTGGATACCGAACACGCCGACTTCCAGCACCATCTCTATGAATCGTTGAAAGACAGGTACCAGAGAGATACCTGATCATGCTTGCGCCCGCTTGGGCCGCACTCCATACCGGATTGCCCGGCATATCTTACACTGCTTGCTGTACAGCCCGACTCAGGCCGGCTCCAGCTCACCCTCGTGAATCGTGAAATCCGGCAGCAGGCCGTCTTTCTCATCCAGCTGTGCAGGCATGCTGCCCTGCATCAGGCACAAATGGGCCATCAACTCGTCCAGGTTGGTTTCCTGGTTGATTTCCAGGGTAATTTTCAAGTCAGATGATCCATTATCCAGCATGGCTTTTATCCCGATGTGTTGTATGTCGAAGATATTCCCGATTCACTGACTTTTTCGGGCAGGCCAGGACTGTTAAAACAGCCTCTTAATCACCTGAAAATCTTCTGATTACATTTAAATCGTGGACAAGAAATAGCAATACCGTCAGCATTGGTCAAACAATGGACTGTTAAAAATTGAATTTCTTTTTTGCAATGCTAAAAAAGGCTAATATATGACCATTGCAAATTTGAAATTTTATTTTTTTATAATATTTTCATTAAGTTGCAATACCTACCTGTACTAGGAGTAGTTGGACAATGGTCGTAAATGGAAATACCGAAATTGCAGGCTTAGGGGTATTTTTACCTGAACAACGGGTTAGCTCAGTGAGCCTGATGGAAGAAATTAACGCTGAGAAACGTTTTGGTATTCCTCATACCTGGGTTGACCGTAAAGTAGGTATTACAGAACGTCGTATGGCAGTTGCAGGTACTTTACCCTCAGATTTGGCATACGAAGCTTCGATAATAGCGCTGGAAAGAGCTAATTTAAGTCCAGAGCATTTAGATTTGATTATATATTGTGGAATTGAAAAGGATTTTATTGAACCAAGTACTGCACATGTAATACAGAAGAAATTGGGTGCTAGTGCTGTTTGCATGGACGTTATGAATGCTTGTCAAGGCATGATTAATG
>CAZROW010000113.1:0-5631 GCA_964601805.1 uncultured Enterobacteriaceae bacterium | reverse complement strand
TAAAGCGATAAAGCGATAAAGCGATAAAGCGATAAAGCGATAAAGCGATAAAGAATACGATTTCAGATTTAATCCAATATGCAACATACACACCTAAATAACTTACCCATTCAGGATTTGATCCAGGAACCGCTTGCCCTGTCTCCCTTCCTCCCTGCCTCCCTGTCTCGAAATGCCTGTCGAAGCCGTCGGCAAACGGCTCTACTAGCCTATGCCGACCTACCCCTGCATTGTTCCCGAACAGTAAGATCAATCTGACCTCATGGCCGGCAGAATCCCCCAATCCTTCATCGATGACCTCCTGGCACGTGTCGACATTGTCGATGTCATCAATGCCTATACGACCCTGAAAAAAACGGGCAAGAACTATTCCGGACTGTGTCCCTTTCATAATGAAAAGACACCGTCGTTCAGTGTCGAACCGGACAAGCAGTTTTACTATTGTTTTGGCTGCGGCGCCGGTGGCAATGCCATCGGGTTTGTCATGAATTACGACAATATCGAGTTCCCCGAGGCCATTGAAAAAATTGCTTCCCAGATGGGCATGGAAGTGCCGCGGGAAGAGTCGTCCGTGGCACAGAAGTCACGGGAGAAAAACCAGGTCCTTTATGACGTCCTTGCCGAAAGTGCGCGCTACTACCAGGCCCAGCTGCGCCGCCACCCTGACAAGGCACGCGCGGTGGATTACCTGAAAAGCCGGGGATTGTCCGGCGAGATCGCACGGGACTTCCTGCTCGGTTATGCCCCGCCAGGCTGGAACAACCTGATGGATGCGGTGGGTACTGACGAAAACCGCAAAAAAGCCCTGCTCAACGCCGGCATGCTGATCGAGAATACCGATAACAAGAAGTATTCCCTGTATGACCGCTTTCGGGACCGCATCATCTACCCCATTCGTGACAACCGGGGACGCATCATCGCCTTTGGCGGTCGCGTCCTGGGCGACGAAAAGCCCAAGTACCTGAACTCCCCGGAGACCCCGGTGTTTCACAAGGGCGAGGAACTTTACGGTTTGTATGAAGCCCGCAAAAACACCCGCAAGCTGGAGAAATTCCTGATCGTGGAAGGCTACATGGATGTCATTGCCCTGGCCCAGAACAACATCACCTACAGTGTCGCCACCCTGGGCACCGCCACCTCCACCAGCCACTTGCGCCGGCTGTTCAAGCTGGTGCCGGAAGTGGTGTTTTGCTTTGATGGCGATGATGCCGGCCGGGAAGCGGCCTGGCGCGCCCTCGAACAGGTGCTGCCACTCATGGAAGATGGTCGCACCGCCCGCTTCCTGTTCCTGCCCGAGGGTGAAGACCCTGATACACAGGTACGCCGGATAGGGAATGAAGCCTTCGTGAAAAACATCAACAGCGCCACCCAGATGGCGGAGTTTTTCTTCCAGGCCCTAGGTGAAAAGGTCGACATGGATTCACTGGAAGGTCGTGCCCGGTTGGGCAAAATGGCCCTGCCCTATATTGCAAAGATTCCCCAGGGGATTTATCACCAGCTGATCCTGGACCAGCTCGGCTCGATTACCGGCGTTGACCCTGCGCGACTGGGCGCCATGGACAAGAGCACGCCGGCGCCACCACCGACCATGGACAGTGTCCCGGTGCGCAACCGTCCTCCTGCCCGCCACAAGAACAGCCGCTCGGTCTGCATGCGTGCCGTGAACCTGATCCTGTTAAAACCGGATATGGTGGCCGGTATTGATTGTGAAGAAGAGCTCGCCACTATCGAGACACCTGATATTGGCCTGCTGTTGCAGGTCATCGACCTGGCGAAGAAACACCCGGCCAGTTCCACGCCCGAGCTGCTGGGCAGGATCTACGCCACCCCCCTGGGCAGCCAGCTCACCCAGCTGCTCAACCGGGAGCAAATCACCCCTGCCGAGGGCATTGAGCAGGAATTCAACGAAATCATCGGCCACCTGCTGGAAACCCACCGCCGGCGCCAGAGCCACCACTCCACGCTCGAGGAAGTCCGCCAGAAGCTGCAATCCCGGCGCACAGACGCCGGTAACAGCGAAAATCCTTCCTGAACCCGGGATAAATCCGGAATTTCCCTTGAAAAACGTGGTCTTAACCGCCATATAGAGGATAAATCCGGTTAACGGCCAGCCCAGTAAATAGCTGGTATCACCCTGCCGCTTTCGTTAAAATAGGCGGTTATTTTTCCCCGGGCCCTTCTCCAAACGAGGAATTGCACACCCTATGAGCAACGTCCAAGCGCAACAATCCAGTCTCAAAGCTCTCATCGCCAAAGGTAAGGAACAGAACTACCTCACCTACGCGGAAGTGAACGACCATCTGCCGGAATCCATTTCCGACCCGGACCAGGTCGAAGACATCATCCAGATGATTGACGACATGGGTATCAAGGTGTTTGAGTCAGCACCGGATGCCGATCAGTTATTGATGATCGAGAATGAAACTGACGAGCTGGCTGCCGCAGAAGCTGCCGCAGCCCTGGCGGCTGTGGAAAATGAAGCCGGACGTACCACCGACCCGGTGCGCATGTACATGCGCGAAATGGGTACGGTTGAGCTGCTGACCCGTGAAGGCGAAATCGCCATTGCCAAGCGCATCGAAGAAGGCATCCGTGAATTGATGTCTGCCATGGCTTTTTTCCCGGGTACCGTGGAATTCGTCCTGAGTGAATATGACCTGGTGGAAAAGGAAGAAAAACGCCTGGCTGACATTCTTACCGGCTATCTCGACATCAGTGAAGATGCTGACATACAGCCGCCTGCCGCTGACACATCCAGCACAACAGATGACAGCGCTGATTCCAGCGACGATGATGACGATGACGACAGTGATGACAGCAGCGATGACGATGATGATGAAGTAGCAAGCGGTCCTGATCCCGAAGAAGCCCGCATCCGTTTCGAGGAATTGCGCAAACAGGTTCGCTCCACCCAGCGTGCCCTGAAAAAATATGGCCGTGACCATGAGAAAGGCATCGAGTCCCTGGAAAAACTGGGCGAGGTCTTCAAGTTCTTCAAGCTGGCACCGCGCCAGTTCGACCCGCTGCTGGAACACATCCGCGCTTGCCTGACCCGTATTCGTCGCCATGAGCGCAATATTCGCAACCTGTGCATCAACGCCGGTCAGATGCCACGCAGCACGTTTATCAAGAGCTTCCCCGGCAACGAAGTCAACCTGAAATGGCTGGACAACCACCTGCGTCGCAAGGATTACTCCGAATCACTGGCCAAGGTGAAAGTGGAAATCCTGCGTGCCCAGAAAAAACTGGGACTGATCCAGGAAGAAACCGGCCTGACCATTACCGAAATCAAGGACATCAACCGCCGCATGTCCATTGGTGAGGCCAAATCACGCCGCGCCAAGAAAGACATGGTGGAGGCCAACCTGCGCCTGGTGATCTCTATCGCCAAGAAGTACACCAACCGCGGCCTGCAGTTCCTGGACCTGATCCAGGAAGGCAACATCGGCCTGATGAAAGCCGTCGACAAGTTCGAGTATCGCCGTGGTTACAAATTCTCCACCTATGCCACCTGGTGGATCAGGCAGGCCATCACGCGTTCCATCGCTGACCAGGCACGTACTATCCGTATTCCGGTGCACATGATCGAGACCATCAACAAGCTCAACCGTATCTCACGCCAGATGCTGCACGAGAAAGGCCGCGAGCCGACGCCGGAAGAACTCGGTGAGCGCATGGATCTTTCCGAAGACAAGATTCGCAAGGTACTGAAGATTGCCAAGGAACCGATCTCCATGGAAACTCCCATCGGGGATGATGAAGATTCCCACCTGGGTGATTTCATCGAGGACGCCAATATCGACTCACCCGTGGATTCCTCGCTGGACGAAGGCCTGCGCGAAGCCACCCGCGAAGTCCTGGGCAGCCTGACCGCCCGCGAAGCCAAGGTGCTGCGCATGCGTTTCGGTATCGACATGAATACCGACCATACCCTGGAAGAAGTCGGCAAGCAGTTCGACGTCACCAGGGAGCGTATTCGCCAGATAGAAGCCAAGGCGCTGCGCAAACTGCGTCATCCGACCCGTTCGGATCACCTGAAGAGTTTCCTGGACGAATCGTAGCACCAGGTAAAATTGCAATAAGAAAGGGCGCCATTGGCGCCCTTTTTTGTGTAGGCCATTCATGCCCTGCCCTTACCACTCACCCTGCAAGTAAAATTTTTTCGGGACAAAAATAATTCCCCTGGCAAACCCGCTGTTTCTAGATGCTTATCTGGCCGGCCAGGGCGATGATCTTTTCCCGTAACCACTGATGCACCGGCGATGCAGCCACCCGATCATGACTGACCAGGCAATAGTCAATTCGCACATCCAGGCCTGGACTCAGAGGCAAGGCAGCGAAGACAAGGTCCTTGGTTGAAAAGTGATTGATCAGGCCCGGGCCGGGTAACAGGTAGTCGGTCCTGCTGGCCACTGACAAGGCCGTAATCAGGTTTTCTGTTTCAAAGCCGCTTGGCCATGGGCTGCTTCTGCCAGCGCGGACCCGCCCGGTAAATATACTGAGCTTGTCCATATCCGGCATATTCAGGCCAACCCGTGGATACTCAAGTACATCGGCAAAGGACAACTTTTTCTTCTTCATCAGGGGGTGGTTTTTGCGGCCAAAAATACTGGGCTCGTCCCGAAGCAGCAAATCCGAGTGAAAACCCGGCGGGATGTCAGAGAACTTCAGGTTGAGCACGAAATCCAGGTCACCTTTTTCAAGGCCGTCCAGCTGGTCATCTACCTGGGTGTAGGTTTCCAGGTGAATCCCCGGCGCGGAAACGGCAAGATCCTGGACCAGCAGGGGCAGTAACACCATGTCCATGAATTCATTGACTGCCAGACTGAATTGCCCCTGGTATGCCGCCGGATCAAAGCGCTCCGGGACAAACAGGTTTTCCATATTACCGAGGATGTCAGACAGGGGTTGTTGCAGGGAGCGGGCAAACGGGGTCGCCACAAGGCCCCGGCCACTGCGGGTAAACAGGGGATCATCAAAAATCTCACGTAGCCGGGACAAAGACTTGCTGATGGCAGGCTGGGTCAGGAACAACTTCTCGGCTGTCTTCGAGACACTCCCCTCTTCCAGGAGCACCTGCAGGGTCAGCAAGAGGTTCAGGTCAACACGGGCCAGGTGACGAATATCCATTCATCTAATATAACTTATATTCATGCATTGGTTAACTATATTTCATTATTATTTATACCAAGACATGGCTAAAGTGTCCCCCAAGTTAATAGGAAACAGGCAAATAAAGGAGGACAAGATGGCTGCTTTTACCGCTTTTGCGATTTGTGTAGCGTTGGCCGGTATCCTGGGCGATTTCCAGACTGGCAACTAGGCAAGACGAAGTAATCCCCTGAAAAACCACTAGTAGCAAGCATGCGATTATCCCACTATAATTCGTGCTTGCTTTTTTTTGCCCCTCATTGGCACATCAAAGCATACCGTCAATCGGCAAGTAGCTTGCTTTTAGGCAAGTAGTTTGTTCGTAATCGAGGCGTAGTATTTTTTTGACGAAGGAGTGTGTTAACAACACATGACTGAGGAGAAATAAATGCTACAACGAAGAGTACGAACAAAAGACGCCGGCTAAAAGGGCCTATAACTCAGTTGGTTAGAGTAGCGGACTCATAATCCGTTTGTCCC
>CAZROW010000112.1:1935-5637 GCA_964601805.1 uncultured Enterobacteriaceae bacterium | reverse complement strand
CTCTGCCAACATGCCGGCATCGGCGTGTTCCAAGGCTTTGCCAGCCTCGGAGATTTCGGGAAATCCAAAAGAGGTGCCGGACCCGTGCAGGGAATGAGCCAGCAGGCGCACATTTTCCTCTGCCTTGGCATTGCCCTCGGCGAGCTTGACCTGGAGAGACGCTATGCGGTCAATGCGCTTTTGAAGAGAACCTATGTATTCGGCGAGCAACTCTTCATTCATGACTGGCTATCCCTGGTGTCCTGTCGCTGAAAGATTAGTGAGTTTCAGAACTGTTCACTAGAATCGGAATGTGTAATTAAACTTCAGTGAAAGATCCGCAACCGTCGAGTCAAAGTGGTTATCCTTGTCGGCGTCGACCAGTCCCCAGTTGAGCACGAGAAAGGCCTGTTGTCCCGCCTTGGGAATCCAGTGCAGGCGAGAGTTGAAACCCAGGTTTTCCGAGACGTTGTCGTACTGGATGAGATTACTCCAGGACAACGTGGATGAAAAGGCATACTGGGAGTTCACACCAAACAGGCGCACGGTGAAATCCCCGGCGGGCAGCTCGATGGCGTTCTCGTTATAGGTCACCGTCAGGGCAAAATTGCGATTGGGACGCCAGGTGACGTTACTGATAGTTTGCACATGGCTGCCGTTGTAGTAGTCACCGGACCAGAGCATCAGTCCACCAGACAGGCGACGATGACCACCCCAGGACATGCCGACAAAGAAATCTTCCCAACTGTATTCACCGGCCGGAATGGTCACCGAACGGGAGCCGTCGGAGGCACGATAAATGGTAAAGGGCCGCGGCAGCACTTCCTTGTAATAGACAAAGCGGGTCCAGTAGGAGTCGTTGGTGTTGGTAAACGAGGTCAGTCGCAGGCCCAGGTTTTCATTATTCAGGGAACCATCAGCCAGGTTTTCGGCGCGATAGCCTTCGGCGATCAGCGCCACGGACCGAAAAAAGTCATCAGGCTGCATGAAATGACGATATCCCACCGAGGTATGGTGATCCTCGATATCTTTCACGTTGACATAGCCCACTGCCGGAAAGAAGTCTTTCTCGACACGCTTGTACTGGTACTGGCCCTGCCAGCCCTGGGCATTGGGCAGGAACAGGTTGATGCCGTAGGACGCGTTATCCTGGCCGGGTAAACCTTCCGTGTCGGTTTCCTGGTAAAAGGCCGAGGCCTCCACCGTGTTGCCAAAGAAACTCGTATTGCGATAGCGCACATCGGTACCGATCAGGGTGTTGTCCAGGTTACCCTGGGGGTTGCCATCAGTAACAATAGCACCCACCTGGGTACGCGAACCGACATTGAGCACGGTACGGCCAACGAAGATATTCTGTGAATCCAGTCCCAGGGAGGGCTCCTCATCCTGGTTGATCAACAGGGATCCCACGTTCCAGTCGCCCACCCTGCCACTGAGCTTGATACCACCCACCAGGTCCAGGATCTGGCCGCCGGCGCCCAGGCCGATTTTACGCGAGAAAAAGGGTCGAGCATTTTGCAGGGAAGGACTGGACGCAGCCGCCGACCCGGTACCTGAGACGGCATTGAAACTGCCGGAACCGATCTGGCCGAATTCGAAGATGTCGACATCGCGCAGGAAGAAGTCGCGTTTTTCCGGAAAGAACAGGTTGAAGCGTGTCAGGTTCACCTGCCGGTCATCTACCTCAGTGGCAGAGAAATCAGTATTCAGGGTGAGAGAAGCATTGAGCTGCGGCGTGACCTTGTAAAACACATCCAGCTGCGGCTCGTAATGATTCTCGGCAAACCCGCCGGGGCCAAAGGTGCGGTTGCGGCGCAAGGTCATGGACGGCACCACGTCCAGACCAACACCCTGGCGCAGGTCATCAAGACCGGTGGCCATACCCGCCGTACTGGGATTGATCTCGCGGTTAAAGGACATCCAGGCGATGATTTCATTATCGCCACGGCGTATGCGACTGAAGTTGATACCCCATTCCGAGGAATCGGGATTGAAAGACAGCGACTGGAAGGGAATGCGAATCTCGGCGGTCCAGCCCCGGTCCGTGCGCTTGGCACGTGCTTCCCAGATACCATCCCAGTTGCCTTCCACCTCGATAATATTCTGGAACAGGCCTTCCCAGCGCACACCGTTGGGATTTACCTCGAAGCGGTAACCATTGCGACGATCCAGGTAGGGATCAATGATGACGGCGAAAATATCGTCACTGTCCAGTGACTGTCCCTGCCGCAGAACCCGGTCAACAATTTGTGACGGATCGCTTTCCACCATGGTCGCACCGACATACAGTGCGTTGTCTGTGTAGAACACCCTGACTTCGGTAGGCTGGCTCGGCGCCACAAACTCTTCGGGAAAAACCTGGTGCAGATCCTCGATCAGGGTAGCCTGTGACCAGGTGCGTTCATCAAGGCTGCCGTCGATGGTCACATCAGTAGCAGCCAGGTGTGGCAGGCTGATAGATTTCCCTGCCCCTGAAGTGATCTGCTGGGCCAGCGCCAGACCGGAACACGTTGCTGCCAACATGCCCATGATGAGTATTCTGATCAATCGCAAAGCCAATCTCCCCTGAAGTTTTGCAAAAGGCGCCATTGTAGCGGGAAAGTGATAACGGGTCAGGGGAAATTCTTTACCCCTGACCCTTTGATAAGAGTGCCGGAAAGGCGGCAGGAATCAGCGCCTGGGCCGAATCGCGATGCGATTACCCGAGAAGGTGCCCAGCCAGACATCATCGCCCACTTCCAGGGCCATGGTGGCATTGCTCCAGCTTTCGGTGGCCGGTCCACTGCTGATCTCTTCCACGGCCATGGTGTCCGGATCAATGGCAAAGGCCTTGAAGGGGCGTGGACAGGTGGCAATGGTTTCCAGGCTGAAGGTTTCCGGGTCGATAATGCTGCCACATACCGGATCTTCATTGACCATGCCGGCCGTAATGAGTCGGCCATCACGGCCCATGTGGACGTTGTCCGGGGTAATACCCAGGTCCACCGTCATGCCTAGCTGGCGGGAGGGATTGGTGTTGCTCAGGGCGACAATGGTGTGCAGTCCGCTTGAGGCGACGAAAATGGTCTGCTCATCTGCCGACACCTCGATGCCGTTGTTGGAAGGCAGCTCTGTACCTGCCATCAGGGTAAAGCCGTCATCACCCGGCGACCATTTGTAGACGCCCCCGGTCGGCTCGCCGGTGACCGCCTGGAAAAAGGTTTTGTCCGGATGAATCAGCACAGTGGCTACAATGGAGCCGTCACTAAAGGAGGCCACGGAGTTGGCATCCAGGTGTTCCGGCATCAGGACACAGCCGATCCAGGTCAGCACCGGGCTGCCACGACTGGCATCCACATCAAAAACCTCGATGGCTTCACGCCCGCCATGACCAACGACATAAAGGGTGGAATGCCCCTCGGTGCCCGGCTGGATATTCACCCCGTGGGCAGTAAAGTCATTGGGGTCCGGCGAACCGGGACAGGCCCCGTACAGGCTCATGTCCTGTTGCGCCCGTGGCAGACGGCCGGGATACAGGGCATTCGAGCTGCGGCGCCGGGTCTCCAGCAGAAACAGGGCCGTGCCTTGCGCCATGCCGCTGGCAATGGCCCAGTCCGTATCGGGCACCCGCACCAGGTCCTCGGCATTGATCGGGCCGCAGATAAAACTGTAGCCGTCGGCGTCCATGCAATCATCCTGCGAATTGACCGTACCGACACAACCGGCCAGCAGAAACAGCAGTGT
>CAZROW010000112.1:0-1835 GCA_964601805.1 uncultured Enterobacteriaceae bacterium | reverse complement strand
GTCCCTTGCTCCTTGTCCCTTGTCCCTGTCTCTTGTATCTTCACTTCCCCCCACCACGAAATTTGTGAGCACCGTTTTCCATGTTTGCCCTGGTCGACTGCAACACCTTCTACGCCAGCTGCGAGACGATTTTTGACCCGTCCGTGCGCGGCAAACCGATCGTGGTGTTGTCCAACAATGACGGCTGCATCATCTCCCGCAACAAGGAAGCCAAGGCCCTGGGCATTCCCGGCATGCTGCCCTTTTTCCAGGTGCGTCGGCAGGTGGAAGAAGCTGGCTGCCACATCTTTTCCAGCAACTACGAACTCTATGGCGATATCTCCGCCCGGGTCATGAAACTGATGGAGCCCTTTGCCACCGACATGGAGATCTACTCCATCGACGAGGCCTTCCTGCGCCTGCCCGGTGAACGCTTTGGCAGCTACCACGAGCAGGGCCACCGTATAAAGGACATGCTCTGGCAGCATATCCGCATGCCGGTGTGCGCCGGTATCGCGCCCACCAAGACCCTGTCCAAGCTGGCCAACCATGCCGCCAAGAAAATCCCCCGCCTTGACGGGGTGTGCGTGCTCGACACGCCCGCGAAATGGGAATGGCTGCTGGCGCGAGTACCGCTGGAGGATATCTGGGGTATTGGCAAGCGCATCCAGAGGCGCCTGCATGACATGGGTATTCATAACGCCCTGCAACTGGCACGCAGCAACCCGAAATGGCTGCGCCGCCGCTTCAGTGTAATCATGGAAAAAACCATCCGCGAGCTCAACGGCGAATCCTGCCTGGATCTTGAGCTCGCCCCGGAACCGAAAAAGGAAATCATCTGCTCACGCAGTTTCAGCTACAAGGTCACCGAACTTCACGAACTGCAACAGGCCATCAGTCTGTATGCCGCCCGCGCAGGCGAAAAAATGCGCAAGCAAAACGGCCTGACGGCCAACCTGTGGATCTATCTGGAAAGCTTCCAGGACGGTCAGCGTTTTTACCGCCAGCGCCTGGTCACCCTGCCCCACCTGACCAACGATACACGCCTGATCGCCCGTGCCGGTGCCGATGCCCTGGAAACCATTTACCGGCCCGGTATCCGCTACAAGAAATGCGGTATCGGCCTGCTCGACCTGCGCACCAGCCAGTACGAGCAACTGGATTTCTACGCGCCACGGCAACCGGAAAAATCACGCACCCTCATGCAAACCGTTGACCGCATCAACGAGCGCTTCGGCCGCTACACCGTGCAACTGGCCAACAGCGGCGTCCAACCCAAATGGCTGATGAGTCGCAACTTCAAGTCACCGTCCTATACCACCCGCTGGGCGGATATTCCTGTCATCAAATGTTGATTACCCGGCTGCGCCGGGAGGGACTAGGGACAAGGAGCAAGGGACAAGGAACGACTCGTTGGGCCTGAACGAAGACCCGTAGGCCGGAAGTACTCTCTGGGGCATAAAAGGCGCGAAGGGCCGTCATCCGGCAAGGTGTCCGCAGGGCACCCGGAGACCCATCAGGCCTTAACGAATTGTCATAGGTCGGAAGCGCCGTCATCCGGCATGGTGCCCGCAGGGCACCCGAAGGAACATGCCAGCTTATGATAGGAAAATATGATCATAAAACAGCATTCTTAAGAGCAACCGTTTTTCCTACCATGTTTTGATCATTAAAACCTGGCATGAGCAGCAACAAGCGCTCCTGCCGATAAATATAATGTTGGGGAAAAGCAATGCGAATGATAGGAATACCTGTTGCGGACAGGGATGAATGTGCACTGGCGCTGGATGCCGCCTTTGAGCTTGGAAAAATTCTTGATGCCGGTGTCGCCGGCTACCACATGGTGGCTGACAAAC
>CAZROW010000111.1:0-5889 GCA_964601805.1 uncultured Enterobacteriaceae bacterium | reverse complement strand
CCCATCGAGCGTGACAAACCGCTCATGTACCAGGGCATGTCCCACCGTTTCTATGGTCCCCTGGAAGACATGCCGTTTCCACGCGCGGAAGACGGCATTGATTTCGAAGGCGAGTTTGGTGTGATTACCGATGCCGTGCCCATGGGCATCTCCGCGGAGGAGGCGCTGTCCCATATCAAGTTACTGGTCCTGGTCAATGACTGGTCCCTGCGCAACCTGGCAGTGCCGGAGATGAAAACCGGCTTCGGCTGGATCCAGGCCAAACCGGCCTGTTCCATGGCGCCTTTTGCTGTGCCCCCGGATGCTGCCGGCCCGGCCTGGCAAGATGGGCGGTTGCACCTGGATCTGCAGGTGGTCTGGAATGGAAAACATTTCGGCAACCCCAACGGCGGCGCCATGAGTGTCGGCTTTCATGAATTAATCGCCCATGCTGCCGCGACACGCTCCCTGTGTGCCGGCACCATTATCGGTTCGGGCACGGTATCCAATGCCAACTATCGTGACACCGGGTCGACCTGTATTTCGGAACGGCGCGGCATCGAGATGATCGATTCCGGTGTTCCCCAGACCGGTTTCATGCAATACGGGGATCGGGTACAAATGCAGGCAGACATGCCGGATGGCTCCTCCCTCTTTGGTCTGCTGGACCAGCAGGTTGTCCGTCCCTGACAGGTATCAAGCCTGCAAATCATTACCCATAAAAATAATCAACTTTACAAATTCTTTGAGCAGCATACACTCAGGGACACTATGCGCGTTTTCTGAAGGGGGGTTCTACGTTGAAACGTTTCCAGTGCTTGTCTGTCTCCATTTTCCTGCTCCTGTCGTCCCTGGCGCCCTTTGCCCAGGCTCACCATTCCTTTGCCATGTATGACCAGAGTGAACGACGTACCCTGACCGGGCGCCTGACCCGTTACATTCCCGGTGCCAACCATGCCCAGATGATTTTCGAGTTACTCGATGACAGTGGCACACCGATGACTGACGACGCGGGCAACGTCCTGCAGTGGGGCGCAGAAATGGGCCCGGCAACGCGCATCGCCCGCCAGGGCGTAACGCCGGACAATTTCCCCGTGGGTACTATCATTCGAGTGGAACTCAACCCGCTGCGCAACGGCAAACCCTTCGGCGCCATGCCCAACGGCGCGCCACTGGTCAATTGCGGCATGACCATGCCGGAAGGGGGTTGCACTCCCGAGACCGGCACGGTCTACCTGTCCGAGAACAACTAAGATCAACTGAGGAGAACATCATGCGCCGGTTCATTTCCCTGGCCTTGCCCCTGGTGCTGTTATCCATGCAGTCGCTGGCACAGCCGCCCCAAAGCAATCGTTACGACAGCCCAGAACCGCCACCGGGTGTCGAGCCTTTGCCGGTTGACCTGTTCACCACCGAGAATTTTTATTTCGACAGCCAGTACTGGGAAGATCCCCGCTATACCCGTTGCAATACACCGGCCCAGCTAACCAATATGTGGGTGGCCGACCGGGTCGGGCACTGGGGAGATTGCTCTTACGGCATCAGTGCGCAGGAGATTTTCAGTCCCTATGACTACTCCTCCGCAGAAGAGCATTACCGCGACCTGATGGCCCGTGCCAAGGAAAAAGGCACCTACAACACACACACCCGGGCAACCCTGCCGGAGTGGGATGGCTGGTACTTCCGCGGTTCTTTCTTCCGTGGTCCTGAGCAGTGGACCAACGGCAATATCCTGCAGACCTCCACCATGATTTCCCTGCTGACGCCGGAATACCAGGAACGCATGACCCAGATGAACTACCACGAGGCGGTGAACAATGCGCCGCAGTGGATGGCGTCCTTCTGTTACCCGGAAGGCCTGATGCGCTGGTGGTATGTCTGGGGCATTCGCGACATGGAAGTGCTGGTGACGCCCAACCAGGTCCAGTTGCTGGGCGGTGTGGCGGACAATTTCATCCGCAAGATACTGATCGGCCAGGAACATTCCACCCTGATTCCCCAGTGGTACGGCGAGACGGTCGGTTTCTGGGACGGTGACACCCTCATAGCCTGGACGGCCAACGTGCAGGGCTGGACCACCAGTCACTCCATGTTTGAATTCAGCAACGAACTGGAAGTCATCGAGATCATCAAGCGCTCCGAAGACGGTCAAGGCCTGGACATCGAGGCCATCTTCTATGACCCGGAAGCCTTTGTGGAGCCGCTGCGCATCAATACGCCCTGGAACCGCACCGCGGGCATCGACGATCCCGAGCAGCGCTACCTGTTTGTGGAATGCCGTGTTGAAAACGGCATCGTGCTTGGTCCTGACGGCCGGCCGTCACAACTCACGCCCTTTGACGAAGGTTATATCGATTTCCTGGGTCGCCCCTGGGCCCAGAACTGGGAGAAATTCTTCGAGCAGGGTTGGGAAAAACCTGAGGAATAAAATCTGGTTTGTGTAGGCCGGAAGAGGCACGCAGTGCCGTCATCCGGCAGCTTCGAGACAGATTTCGATAAAACGATAAAGCGATAAAACGATAAACGGAACCGTTGTAGGTCGGCATAGGCCGCCAGGCCGTTTGCCGACATCGAAAAACAAAAAAACCAAACAAGGGAACCCCCATGCACGCATCCCGAATAATCCCGACCCTGTTATTTCTCTCCCTGTCCCTTTCCGCAGGTGCCCAGGACAATGCCCGCCAGGTCATCATCGATGCCGCCAACGCCATGGGCGGCGTGGCACAAGTCGAAGCGGTCAGCAGCCTGCGCCTGGTCGGTTATGGCCATGAGGCCTACCAGGACGGCGGCAGTGAAATCACCACGGAAGACAATGCCCCGGAGAAAATGACCAACCTGACCGCCTACGAGCGTGTCATTGACCTGGACAACAACCGTACCCGTGTTACCGCCCGCATGTACCGCGCCTTCATTTTTGCCGCGCGTTCGATGATGCAGGGACGGCCCATTAACCAGGTACTGGATGGCGACATTGCCTATGATGTGGCAGACAACGGCAACGCCCGCCGCGGCTCTGAAGAAACCGCCCTGACGCGCCGCATGGACATGTTGTCGATTCCCCTGGTGGCCGTGCGCGCCGCACTGGATAACGACGCGACTGTGAGCAATCGTCGTGTGGAAGGGGAACTCACCCTGGTGGATGTGACCACGGCAGATGATGCTGTCTTTACCCTCGCTGTCAGCAACGACACCGGCCTGCCGCACTGGGTGCGCTGGCTTGAGCCCCATGAAAACCTGGGTGAGCTTACCCAGACCGCCGAATACAGTGCCTGGCTGCCGGTTGACGGTTTGCTGTTGCCCATGAGTTACAACACCGTGTCGGACTGGAAAGACACCGTCATGCTGCGTTTGCATGTGGACCGTTACGTGGTCAATGGCGCCATTGATAATCTCGCGGCACCGGCTGCCGTCAGGAATGCGCCAGCACCTGTCCCCAGTTATACCGTCACCGCCGAGCCGGTGGCAGAGCATGTCTGGCACATGATCGGCAACAATGGCGCCAATTCCGTGCTGCTGGAATTTGACGATCACCTGACCCTGTTTGAATTACCGACCAACCGCGCCTGGTCGCGGGCGATCATTGAAAAAGCCCGCGAAACCGTGCCGGGCAAACCCATTACCCAGGTCATCATTTCCCACCATCATTTCGATCACACCGGCGGGCTGCGTGAAGCCATGGCCGAAGGGATTACGCTGGTGGCCCAGGCGGGCAATATGGAGTGGTTCCAGGCGTTAAGAGACCGCGAAGTCACTACCTACCACGATAATCTGAGCCGTAACCCGCGTCCGCTCAGCACGCTTGCCGTGGATGACCACCTGCAAATGTCCGACGGCTCGCTCACCGTGGATCTCTACCACACCGTCAGCAATGCCCACATGGCCCAGGGCCTGATCGCCTACATTCCGGAACATAAATTACTTATCCAGGGCGACCTGTTTGATCTGAACTGGGAAGTGTATTTCTGGGGCAATACCTATGATGACAATATCGCGTATCGCAACCTGGACGTGGAACGTGATGTACCCATCCATGGCCGCGTAACACCCATTGCGGAGGTCCACCAGATACTGGAACAGCAGAAAGGCAATGCCCGCGCCTTGTGCAGCCAGGTGGCCAATGCCGGACTTTCCATGCCGGGCTGTCCGCTGGCGTGGGATTAATCAAGGAGAAAATGATGAACACACAATACTGCAACAAACTGAACAGGGTGTCCCGCTGTGTACTGGGACTGTTTATGGTACTGGCTGCCGGTTCAACGCAGGCCGCTGACCTGGACCAACTGGCTGACCGCCTGCTCATCCAGGAAGTGCAAAACCGTTATGCCCTGGCTCATGACCTGACCGATCCGGCCATGTATGCCAGTGTCTTTACGGAAGATGCCGAATTGATGAGCGGAGGCAATGTTCTGGCCAAGGGCCGCGATGCCCTGTTTGCCGTCGGGGAAAGCGACCGCAAGCGTTTCAATGCCGGCGCCGGGCCGGATGAACGCTCCTTCGGCACCATGCGCCACGTGGTGACCAACTCGGTTGTCGAGCTCACCAGTGACACGACAGCCACCGCGTTTTGCTATGTACTGACTATTGCCAACGAAGAAGGCGTCGGTCCGCAAATCATGAGTGTGGGACGTTACGAGGACAAGTTTGAAAAAGTGGATGACCAGTGGCTGATCAGCCAGCGCGTGATTGCCATGGACATGGGCAACCAGGAACTGGCCAAGGTGATCCTGGGACTCTGATTCCCAGGATATCTGGTGTCAGTAAGGTAAGTTTATGAGAAGTAATTGGTCCATGCGCGTCGCGGCCGTCCTCCTTTTCGTCAGCACAACATGCAGTGCGCAGCCGCCGGGAGGATTCGGGGGTGGCTTGGGTGGAGGAATGGAACAGCCACCTCCGCAGCTCACTCGAGTAACCGATGATGTGTATGTGATCGAGAACGCCAACGCGTCAATTGGAGAACTCATTGCCAATGGCGGCAATGCCACGGTTTACCTGACGGACGAGGGCGTCGTTCTCTTCGATACTAAGTCCGCCGGGATGCATGATCTGCTCATCCAGCAGGTGAGCTCACTGACTGACAAGCCAGTGGCGCTGGTCGTCCTGACCCACCACCACGCCGACCATAGCGCAGGCTTGCCACAGTTGCAGGCCGATGGTGCAACAACCATCATCAGCGCTGCCGACGGCGAGACTTTGAAGCAGCAAGCCAATTCGGGTTCGGCACAGATTGCGTATTCCGATAGCCTGCTGCTGACGATGGGCGGAAAAGAAATTCACCTGCGCGAAATCCAGGGGCATACCCAAGGCGATACCATCGCCTGGTTGCCCGGGGCACGTGTGCTGGTCGCCGGCGACCTGGTCACAACCGCCGACTCCATCCCGGTCATTGTTAATTACGCCGATGGTGGTAGCTGGCTCGCGCTTGAGTCCGCACTCGATGAGCTCGCGGCATACGACTTTGACTACCTGATCGGTGGGCACGGCCCTGTGATTTCGAAAAGTGAACTGCTCACGTTTCGCCAGAAGGTCAGTGGCATCATCGCGCGGGTACGCACGCTGGTTCGACAGGGCTCGGATCGCGAGGCTATCGCTGCAGCACTGTTAGCGGAATTCAACTGGGGCGGCGGACTTGCCACCGGGAATATCCCCGACATGATGCAGGAACTGAAATAACGGGTCACAGACAGCAGTCTGTGTGCCGAAGCAAGTTGCCCGGCCTGGCCGGGCAACTTGACGTCAATCACTCATGCAGCTCTTCAGCTTCCTCTTCTTGCTCCGGTTCAGGCGCCGGTGCTGGCGGCCTGCCGAAGGCCGGGGGTGGGTTCTCTTTCAGGTCATTGGCCAGGCTCACGACATAAGCGCGCAGCGCTTGCGTATCTTCCTCATCCAGAAACTCACTGAACGACACCATGC
>CAZROW010000110.1:0-6104 GCA_964601805.1 uncultured Enterobacteriaceae bacterium | reverse complement strand
GTGGTAAAAGGCAGTACAGCGATGGAACCGGAAATGACCTGATCGGAGCCGGTACTGGTGTCGGCCAGGTTAGACGAGGCAAGGTCTTCGAGTACCGGACCACTGCCAAAGGGCTGTAACCAGGCGATAGTCGTAAAAGCACCCAGCACCAGCAAAGCCAGCACAAATGCATAGGCCGCAGATCGCTTTGTTGCCTGCACGGGAACCCGGGTGGTTGTTGTATGGGATGAGCCCAGGCCTGGATCGTCATACTCATCACCGCCTATTTCGGCTGCTGTGTCTTCCAGGTCCGAGGCCCGGATTTCCTCCAGGTCCGCGACAAAACAATAGCCCTTGCCGACCAGTGTCTTGATGAACTGACTGGAATTTTTTGAATCCCCCAGTGCCTTGCGAATGCTGGAAATGACCTGGTTGAGGTTATTTTCCTGGACAAAGGTGTCTGGCCAGATGGTTTCAATGAGGTAATTCTTGGACAGGGCGTTGCCGCGGTTTTCGATCAGCAGCTTGAGGGTATCAAGCGCACGACTGCTTAGCGTCAGCAATTCGCCCTGGGGGTCATAGAGACTGTGGGTGGTCAGGTCGAGCCTGTAACCCTGGAATCGGTATTCCAGAATGTGCCTGGAATTGTCTGTTTCTCGCATACTGATTCTTGCATTCGGCGTGCAAGCCCCCTTTGTCCCAGTAATTCGAGGTTTTCGATCAGTTCAGGTAGTAACAACCATTTCGGGCCCCTGAATGTGCCCTTTCAGGCAGCTACAGGGCAAAAACCAGCCTGATCATTCATTACAATTCATGTCAAAAAATAACTTTTCAGTACTATTGGGGGGAGTTTTTGTAGCCTTTTTCTCGTCATTGCCCCTGGTGATGACTATCATTGAAATACCCATGTTCGAAAGCGTAGGTAATTTTCCAATGATTGAGTATCAGGATTCTCCCCGTGGTACTCACTGGGTCGATGTCATTACGGGTTACCGTTTCGGCATCGGCCCTTTTATGTTTTTTATTCTATTGATTTTTCACCCCTTACCCTCTCGCCCGATTATACACACAGAAAAGTTCAAAAATGAGATTTAAACCTGCCAGTCTTTAATTGTTCACTTTTTTGTATCAAAAATAGCCTGAAAAACAAGGGGTTCTCCTTGTTTTGGCTCAGGATAGGGGCGTGACCTGCAGATTGATCGCCACTCTGATCGGCCAAAAGCCGAGCCGGTTGTTAAGTGCCAGTTCTTTCAAAATGACGAGCATATTGTGTCGGGATGCGATATCAACAGGGAGCATTTCTGATTGATATTCACAGCCCAGTAATGTGGACTATTTGTACAGGTCTTCTCGTCTGTCCCTGAAAAAGCCCCAGGCTGAACGGTGAGTAGTAAGAAAATCCAGGTCAAAAGTGTGTACCAGCACGCCTTCCTCATCACTGCTAAAGGATTCCACCAGTTCACCCCGATGATCGGCAATGAAGGAGTGACCATAGAATGTCTGCGGGTCACCCAGGCCGGTTTCTGTACCGGTGCGGTTGGCGGCTACAACGGGAATGACATTGGCCACGGCGTGGCCCTGCATGACCCGCTGCCAGGGAGCGGCAGTATCCAGTGAGGCATCATGGGGCTCCGAGCCGATGGCGGTGGGATAGAGCAGGATCTCGGCACCGTTCATCACCAGCTGACGTGCGGTTTCCGGAAACCACTGGTCCCAGCAGATGCCCACGCCGATGTTGCCATATTTTGTGTTCCAGACCTTGAAGCCGGTGTTACCCGGCCGGAAATAGAATTTCTCCTGATAACCAGGACCATCGGGGATGTGGCTTTTGCGGTACACCCCCATGATGTCACCCTCGTGGTCGAGCATGACGACGCTGTTGTAGGTGTGTGGGCCGTCACGTTCAAAGATGGATACGGGAATGACCACGCCCAGCTTTTTTGCCACCGGCTGCAGGGCGGTAACGCAGGGATGCTCAAGGGCCGGATACGCCGTGTCAAACCAGCGCTCGTCCTGGGTTGTGCAGAAGTACGGTCCCTGGAACAGCTCCGAGGGCAGAATGATCTGGGCACCTTTTGCTGCGGCTTCTTCTATATAGGCAATCGTGCGGGCGATATTGTCCGCCATGTCCTCATCATAGTGGGTCTGGATGGCGGCAACAGTAATCGTGCCTTTCCTGGTTTTTGTGTCTGTCATGGGCCTGTTTCTTTGCTGGCAGGTTCCTGCTGGGTGATGCAGTGAAACGAGCCGCCGCCGGTGAGCAGGTGGCGCGATGATAACCCCACCACCTTGTGGTTGGGAAAGAGGGGTTTGAGGGCTTCAACTGCGTCCTTGCCATACAGCGTGTTGTATACCGGTACAACGACAGTTGCATTGCCAATAATAAAATTCATGTGGGATGCAGGCATGGCCTTGCCGTCCTCATCGGTGACCAGGCCCGGGGAGGGTACGCGGTGCACATGCAGTCCCGCCGCTTCCAGTTCCGCAGCGATGTGATCATGGATGCGGGCATTGGGATCGTTATCACCACTGGGGGCCTGGCAGACCACGGTATCGGCACTGATGAAGCGTGCCAAGTTGTCGATGTGACCATCGGTGTGGTCGTTGACCAGGCCTTCATCCAGCCAGATCACCTGCTTGCAGTTCAGAGCCTCTGCCAGATGCTGTTCAGCTGCCACCTGGTCCCAGCCGGGATTACGGTTGGGGTTGAGCAGGCACTGGCGGGTGGTTAATACGACACCGTCGCCGTTGTGCTCCAGGGCGCCACCCTCGAGAATGAAATCGTGGTGTACCGATTCCCTGCCGGATGCTGAAACAACAAGATCACCGACGGCATCATCGCCTGGCAGCACATACTTGCCGCCCCAGCCGTTGTTACGAAAACGCAGGGCGATACAGTCTTTACCGGAAAGCGCGAATATCGGGCCGGTATCGCGTAACCAGATATCCCCGAAATCGGCCAGGATGATCTCGGCGGCATCATCCAGCACGATGTCGGCGGTGGCGAAAGCTTCCTCACCGCAGGCCAGGACCTTGATGCGCTCATCGGGGGCCAGGGCCTGGATCATGGCAGTTACTTCCTGGCGTGCAGGACCCAGGTCATTTCCCCACAGGTCAGCATGGGACGGCCAGGCGGTCCAGAGGGCTTGATGGGATTCCCATTCAGCGGGGATATGGTAGGTGCTCAAGGTGAATACAATGACAGAAATTGGAGAATTTGAAAATGCGATTATAAACACTCAAGCTTGGTTAAGCACAGTTTGGTTACTGGCTGGCAGAAGTCCGATTTGGGATAGCCGGTGCGGTTTCTTCGCGGCTAAAGCCGCTTCCTACGGGTAACGATTGTTTTTAGGAGGCGGCTTTAGCCGCGAATGGAGTCGTCCCTAAATCTTTAATTGGAGACGCTGACGTTGTAGGCCGGAAATGGCCCAAAGGGCCATCTCCGGCATTGCAGAGTACAAATATGCATCAGTTACTTTTTAAAATTTTGGATACGGGGTGTTCAAGCACAGAAATTTTACGTTCTGAGTCGGTCTGGAAAAAGCATCAAAGTGGGTGTAGACCCGTGAAATCATCCGTAGAGTAGTGTAGTTTACAGCGCATACCGGGCGACAAGCGCCAGGTAATAAAATAAACAGCACGATGCGATTTCTTTATCTCTTCATAGCATTCATGTCGATGCTCAGTACCAGTGTGCTGGCCCATCACGGCAATACCGAGTTTGACATGGGGACCCAGCGGCGGGTGAACGGTACCCTGACCGACATCATCTGGGGCAACCCGCATATCATCCTCACATTGGCCACGCAGAATGCCGAGGGCGATCCAGTCTCCCTGGAAATTGAAGCCGGATCACCCAATGTCCTGCGGGTGGGAGGATTTAACAGACAGTCGCTGGTAGTCGGGGAAACAGTCACAGCCCTGGTCAGTCCCAGCCGTCGTTTTCCCGAGGAAACTTCCTATGGCTACGAGATCACAAAGGCCGATGGGTCGGTGGTTCCCCTGGTGGGCGCTGGCATACGTCGTCCTCAAACGAACCCTGCTACCGATAGTCTCTTTAGTACCTGGGTTTCCACGGCACAATCCTTCACCAACTTCGTTCGCCCGCTACGAACCTGGCCATTGAATGACGAGGCCAGTGCCATACGCGCCAGGTTTACGCCGGTTGAATCCGGTCAGGCCCGGTGTGTGCCGGTGGCCGCACCCATGGTAATGCTGTATCCGCTGGTCACGGCGTTTGAGGAAAAAACGGATCATATCCTCTTCACCTCGGAATGGCTGGGCGCGCAAAGACTGTTCTATACCGATGGGCGCGGACACCCGCCGATTTCAGAACGTTACCAGCAAGGGCATTCCATTGGCCGCTGGGAGGGCGAGACCCTGGTGGTCGATACGACGAATTTCACCGACCAGGAAACCGGTGGCGTGCCTTCAGGCAGCCAGCGTCACCTGGTCGAGCGCTTTACGCTCGCCGATGGGGGCAGGGCGCTGCACTACGCTTATGTCCTGGAAGACCCGCAATACCTGACGGCCGCCGTGACCGGAGAAGGCGAATATCGCCATCGACCGGATTTGCAGCTGACCCAGTCCGACTGCGACCTGGAACTGGCACAGCGTTTTTTCCGGGAATTTGAATAACTCTGGCAGGCAGGGGCATCGGAAGGTATGCTCTGCAATCCAAAAGCATAATAACCAGGCGCAGATGACATGCGCTGTCTAAAATAATAATCGTGATGTTGTAACAGGGGGACTCCTATGCCAGTCACTTTCAGAGAAGTTTTATCGAGCCAGCCACTGCGGACATTTTCCGTGATCACTTTTATCATCTGCGCCATTGTGCTGGTGGCCGATGGTATGGATGCCCAGCTGCTGGGTATCGTGGCGCCACTTATTATCGACGAATATGGTATTGAACGGGGTACTTTTGGCATCGCCATGAGTTCCGCCCTGGTAGGCTTTGGACTGGGCTCCCTGGGGGGTGGCTGGCTTGGGGATAATCCAGCTGTTGGCCGGCGCTGGGCACTGGCGCTCGCTGCGACCGTCTTTTCACTGGGCACTATCGCCGCCAGTACATCGGGGGATGTCTGGCAGATGGCCATCTGGCGCCTGGTCAGCGGCCTGGGCTTTGGTGCCGCGTATGCGCTGGCCATTACCATGCTTGGTGAGTGGTTGCCCGATCGCTGGCGCTCGGTGGGTATCACCACGATTTCAGTGGGTACACCGGCAGGGGGACTCGTGGTCTCCGCCATGGCCCCTACACTGGTGGAAAGCTACGGCTGGCGTGGTTCCTTTGTCTTCCTGGGCATTCTGACGTTCCTGGTGGTCATTGCGATTATCGTGTTTTTACGTGACAGCCCGACATTCCTGCTCGCCCGTGGCAAGGTCGAGGAGGCGAAGAAGGCAGCACTCAAGGTGTCCAGTGCTGTGCATGATCTTATTCCTGAAGGCCACGATACCGATACCGAGGCCGGTGGTACGATCGGCGTATTCCACCGCAGCAACCTGCGCCTGAATGTCGGTGTTGGCCTGGCTTTCACGGCGGCTACAGGGGTTGCCTATGGTGTCCTGAACTGGACGACAACGCTTCTTACAGGCAAGGGTTTTGAATTCGATGAGGCCTCCTATGCGGTCGCCGTTGCCGGCATGACCTCCATCTTTGCCTCCATCGCGGCCGGTCTTGTGATACAGCAATTTGGTTCCAAACGGGTCATGGCCACTTACAGCGGCAGCCTGGCCGTGGTGTTGATTGTGCTGATGTTTACGGTGGAATCACTTTCCGCGGTACCCGATGATGGTGAGCGCCTGACAGTGGTTGTCCTCATTGGCATTGCCGCGGCATTGTTCAGTGCCAGTATCGCCAGCATGTACGCCATCATGACGCATTCCTATCCACCGACCTGCCGTGCGGTGGGTATCGGTTTCGGTATTTTCATGGCGCGCTTCGGTGCCATTGCTTCCAGCGCTTTCGGCGGTGCCCTGCTGGATATCGGCGACGGCAGCACGGTGCCATTCTTTGGCGTGCTCTGTGTCGGCGCGCTGCTGATTTCTGCAGCAGCCTTCGTCATTGACCGTCCGATACCACCGGTAAGCAAGCAGGTAACTCCCACGCCGGAGACAGTATAAAT
>CAZROW010000109.1:4586-6107 GCA_964601805.1 uncultured Enterobacteriaceae bacterium | reverse complement strand
GTGATTCAGGCGAACTGCGTTCGCCATGCTACCTGCGTGTAAACTCTCAACGGTATTTCTCCGGTGCTTTCTTTTACTTGTAGGTGTTTTTTAGAAGGTATTTGGTGCGGACGGAGAGACTTGAACTCTCACATCTTGCGATACTGGAACCTAAATCCAGCGCGTCTACCAATTCCGCCACGTCCGCATAAGAGGGGGGGGTATTTGAAAGGCGCGTATTATACCCGAGGCCCCGAGAATACCCAATGAGAACACGATGTGCCGGATTGAAACCAGGGGGCAGCTTGATTATGCTGGTCAGTCCAGTTTCCAGCCTACAAGGGGCCTGATCATGACTTCCAAGAGTACTGCTTTCATCGTTTCTGTTTGCCTGATGGCATCAGGCTTCGCCCTGGCCCAGCAACCGCAGGTCAGCGCGGCCCGCAACCCGGTATCCGTCGATGTGGATGCCTACCTGGATCGCCTGCAACTGCCTGATGGTTTTGAAGTGTCCATCTATGCCCGTGGCATGGATGAGGCCCGCCAGATTGCCCTGAGTGATAACGGGGTGCTTTACGTGGGTACACGCGGCGAAGTCGGTGCCGATGCCATCGGGAAGGTGTATGCGATACCTGACAACAACGGTGACGGCATGGGTGACGAGGTCATTACCATTGCCGAAGGCCTGAACTATCCCAACGGCGTAGCCTGGCATGATGGCGACCTGTATGTGGCCGAAATCAGCCGCATCCTGCGCTACCCGGATGCTGATAACAACCTGCGCAATATGCCGGCACCGGAAATCGTCACCGACAGCCTGCCCACCGAGTACCAGCATGGCTGGAAGTTCATTGATATCGGTCCCGACGGCAAGCTTTACGTGCCCGTGGGTGCCCCCTGTAATATATGTGTGCCCGATGGTGTATTCGGCACCATTCTGCGTATGGACCTGGATGGCTCGAACCAGGAAATCGTGGCCCGCGGTGTCCGCAACACGGTCGGTTTTACCTGGCATCCGCAGACTGGCGATCTCTGGTTCACGGACAATGGCCGTGACCTGTGGGGCGATACGACGCCGCCCGAGGAACTGAACCGGGTCACGCAGGCGGGGCAGCACTTTGGTTATCCCTACCGTTACGGCAAGGGCATCGTGGATGATGAATTTCCCACCAGCATGAGTGACAGCGATTTCACGTCCGCAGTGCTGGAAATGCCGGCCCACACGGCGGGACTGGGCGTGGAGTTCTACACCGGCAACCAGTTTCCGGCGCAGTACCGGGGCCAGTTGTTTGCCGCCTACCACGGATCCTGGAATCGCAATCCGCCAGCCGGTTATGTCCTGCGTCTGATGAGATTTACGAACGGCACGGCGCAAAGCTACGAGGATTTTGCCACCGGTTGGCTCATTGATGATCCCTCAGGCGATGACCGCCTGGTTTACTGGGGACGTCCGGTGGACCTGGAGCAGACAAGCGATGGCTCGCTGCTGGTATCAGATGATCACAACGGCGTGATCTATAAAATCAGCTATACGGATTAGGC
>CAZROW010000109.1:2077-4486 GCA_964601805.1 uncultured Enterobacteriaceae bacterium | reverse complement strand
CGTAGGCCGGAAATTGCGCAGCAATCTCCGGCAAGAAATATTACTCATCCTTGCCGGAGATGGCCTTTGGCCATTTCCGGCCTACAACGATCCTGTTGGCTGCATTTTCCTGTATTGGTCAGCGCAATGAATGCTATCGGGAAATTCAATTGTACAAAGCACCTTCCAATGGTGATTATCAATAGGTAATATAAATACAAATTTACATATCTATTGGTTTTTCGCATGATTAAACTTCGCGAACTTGAATACCTGGATGCCATCGAACGCTTCAAGCATTTCGGCAAGGCGGCCGAGGCCTGCCATGTCAGCCAGCCGACCCTGAGCGGCCAGATCATCAAGCTGGAAGAGCAGCTCGGCGTCACCCTGATTGAACGCCACCGCCGCAATATCATGCTCACCCCGGCCGGTAACCAGTTGCTGGTCAAGGCCCGCAAGGTGCTCAATGCCGCGCATGATCTTGAAATCACAGCCAAGACCCTGGGCGATCCCCTCTCGGGTGAAATGCACCTGGGATTGATTCCGACACTGGCGCCTTACCTGTTGCCCTACATCATGCCCGAGCTCATTGCCGGTTTACCCCGCCTGGAGTTTTTCCTGCACGAGGAGCAAACCGATGACCTGGTGGAAGCGCTCGACCAGGGGCACCTGGATGCACTGATCCTGCCCTGGCTGGATGACATGAAAGAGTTTGATGCCTATGACCTGTTTGATGAACCCTTCGTCCTGGCAGTCAACAAAGGGCATGAACTGGCGAAAAAGAAGCGGGTAAAACTCGAGGACCTGAAAGGCTGCCATGTCCTTACCCTGCAAGATGGTCATTGCCTGCGTGACCAGGCGCTTGGCTATTGTTTCAGTGCTGGTGCGGATGAAGACACACGTTTCCAGGCCACCAGCCTGGAAACCCTGCGCTACATGGTGGCCGCCGGTGTCGGTATTACCCTGTTGCCAAAGTTGTCTGTCATCGACCAGCGTGAGAGCAATGATATTGTCTATATTCCGTTCCAGCAGCCACAACCCTCACGGCGAATTGTTCTGCTCATCAGGCAGAATTACACCCGCGTGGAAACCGTCAGGGAAATTGTCGGCACCATTCGCAGCGCACTCAAACAAAGCCTGAAACTCTGATCACCGGTTACACTGGACTGACTGAAAGTCCTGCATTATTCTTTTCTGAACGTTATTTATTCAAGGGGAAACACATGCAGTACTGTCTGAAACGGTTGTCCGGTGTCCTGGTGGCCATAACGATGGCAGCAGGTGTCATCACTTCGGTACAGGCCCATCATTCCTTTGCCATTTATGACCAGGAAAACCCGGTCACCATGAGTGGTGTCGTGCGTGAACATCGCTGGACCAATCCCCATGCAGCCGTCATTCTCACTATCACCAATGAGGATGGCAGTGAAACCGACTGGGTGCTGGACCAGGGGCCCGTCAACATGCTTTCCCGGCAAGGCTGGACTCGCGACACCCTGAAACCCGGTGATCGTATTACCGTGGAATTTTCCCCCCTGCACAGTGGTCAACCCGGCGGTTTGCTGGGAAGCTGGGAGTTTACCGGCGAACCCAAGGTGGAACTGACCGGTGCCGGTACCATACTGCGCGGAGAGCGGCCTGATCCCGTGCCGATGTCAACGGCCGATGCACGTAATTTCAACGGCGTTTGGGCCAATGCCAGCGGGGGGATTCATTTTGATACCCTGCGCACCAACAGCCGCCGTGACCAGCAGCCACCCCTGCGTCCCGAATACATGCGGCAGTGGCAACAGCGCTGGACAGATGCCGATGCCGGTGAAGCGACTACTGATCCCACAGCGCTTTGCATTCCCCCCGGCTTTCCCCGTTTCCTGACCATGGTGCTGCCCGGTGAAATCCTGCAGGCAGAACACCAGCTCAACTGGTATGCCGAGTTCGCCGAGGCCACAGTACGTGTTTACCTGGATGGGCGTGAGATTCCCGAGGATCTTGTGCCAAGCTTCAACGGTTTCTCCACGGGTCACTGGGAGGGCAACACACTTGTTGTCCAGACCGTGGGATTGCGCGGTGACACCCTGGTGGATACTACCGGCGTGCCCCATAGCGACCAGCTTACTGTGAACTGGCGCATGACCAAGGTCACGCCGGATTATTTTGAAGTGGCTATTGAACTGGTTGACCCGGTTGTATTTACCGAGCCATGGACCACAACGAAATACTATTCACGTTTGCCGGAAGGGGAATTTGTCCAGGAGTATGCCTGCCAGGCCGGCAACCGCTTTGAAGTGAACGATGCAGGTGAAATCGAAGTCATTTTTGAATAAAAAGGTTTTATTCAAGCACCAGGGGCGCACTGCGGGATGACGGGCTTGCCTTGAGCCAGTCCAGGAATGGTTGCCGGTAGTGAATGCCGGTATCAAAGGCATCGGG
>CAZROW010000109.1:0-1977 GCA_964601805.1 uncultured Enterobacteriaceae bacterium | reverse complement strand
CGGGCATTCCAGGCCACGGTTTCTGTCAGGATTTCCCGGAACTGTTCACTCCACCCGTCGACAAGCCGGGCAATGTCCTGGTCAGCCTGGGCACCTGAATTGCGCTGCGTGGAAAAATTTGTGTCGATAAGCCTGTTGTTTCTATCAAGGCGAAATCTCGCTTTGGCGTAAGAAGTGAAATGGAAACCGCCGCCGAGAATGACGGTATCGTCCTGGCGTCTGGCCACCAGTTCATTGCAATGCCCGCCACCGGCCAGGGTAATATCCAGGTCCTGTAATCGTGCCACTAATGGTTCCAGTTCATCCATGCAGACGTGGGAAATGATAAAGACCAGGTCAGGATTGGCTGCAGCAATATCAGGCATGATGTCACGCACAGCACTTTCGTAGTCTGTAAAGTCCAGGTCACTGACATAGTCCGGATTGGTGACATAGGGTGTGCTGGTGGTGGTCAGGCCGATGATGGCCACTTCAATGCCGTTGACCGATTTCAGGGTCCAGGACGCGATACCGAGATCAAAAGGTTCCTGTGCATTGGTTTTCCACCTGATATTGGCACCAAGATAGTCATAGTCAGCCTCGTCGATGCGCTGTGCCAATGCCTGCAGGCCAAAGTCGAATTCATGGTTGCCCACAGCGGAGGCGTCATAAGCCATGGCATTCATCACCTCCACCTGGCTTTTCCCCTGTACCCAGGTGGAAATGGCCGGACCGGTGAAATTGTCACCACCGCTGAGCACCAGGAAGTCACCATCCGGGGTATAGCCGTCATTTTCCTGCCAGAGCCGGTACAGGTTGGCCGCACCCTGCCCGGGTGACATGCCTTCCATCCACCCATGCTCATCATTGGTATACAGGACTGTCAGTACCCTTTCCTGGGGTGCCTGTGCAAAGGCCACCAATGGCAAGAGGGTTGCCAGGAAGGGAAAAAGTTTCTGGTATAGGCAGGTCAGGGTACGCATGAGGCAATAGTAAGCCAGAAATCCACGGTGGCGCCAACCAGCCAGCTTTGCAGGCGGGCGGGTGATGGGTATATTGGCTAATCGGATTCACGGGAAATTTGCGCATGACGACACCCATTACGGCTGCGGTACTGGACAGGCTTGATGACACTTTCCGGTTACAGTCACTGCAACTCAGGCCACCCGGCAGCAAGGAATTACTGGTGAAGGTAGTCGCTTGCGGCATTTGCCATACGGACATCAAGGTCAGCCAGGGTTATGGTGAGGTCCCGCTGCCCGTCGTACTGGGGCATGAAGGAGCCGGTATTGTTGAACAGGTCGGGGAGGGGGTTTCCGGATTCAGTACCGGGGATGCCGTCGTCATGAGCTTTCCGTCCTGCGGCCATTGCCCGCAGTGCCAGGCCAGCCATCCGGCCTACTGTGATGCCGGGCAGCGCCTGTCCTTTTCCTGTGGCCACGAACTGGATGACACACCCTACACGCCGGCATCCATACACGGTTATTTTTTTGGCCAGTCGTCCTTTGCCAGCCATGCCATTATCAATGTCCGGAATGCGGTCAGGGTTGATCGGGACCTGCCTCTGGAAACCCTGGGCCCTTTGGGTTGCGGTTTCCAGACGGGCGCGGGAATTGTGCTGAATGTGCTGCAACCGGCACCAGGACAATCCCTGGCAGTGATGGGTGCCGGTAATGTCGGCTTGAGTGCCATCATGGCGGCGCGCATTGCCGGCATGTCACCGGTCATTGCCCTGGATAACAATGCAGCAAGACTGGCCCTGGCGAGCGAGCTGGGTGCCACCCATGTCATTGACACTGGCAGGGATGCCGACCCGGTAGCCACTATCCAGGGCCTGACTGCCGGTGGGGTCAATTTCGCCGTGGATACCACCAATATTCCGGAACTGGTGACAATGGCATTTGCCGCACTGGCCAATCGCGGGACCTGTGTCCATAGCGGCGGTGGCGGCAAGGACCTGGTGTTTGCCGGCAGTCACCTGCTGCATGGCCGGACGGT
>CAZROW010000108.1:0-6160 GCA_964601805.1 uncultured Enterobacteriaceae bacterium | reverse complement strand
GATAAAGGGATAAAGGGATAAAGGGATAAAGGGATAAAAGGGGAAGTGTATGAAGTCGATTGGCGTCATGCTGATAGCGTATTGTGCAGTCCATACCGTGCCTGGTTTTTGTCAGGGTGCTGGCGGTGAGAGTGTGGGCTACGGCTGGCCGGTGACATCTCCTGATCCGGGGTATGTGGGTGGTGGTGTTGAAGGTGAGGGGCAACAGGCTGCGCCGCCGGGGCAGGTGCCTGACGGTATCGAACCGCTGCCAGTAGATTTGTTCACTTCCAAAGATTTCTACCAGGATGTGGCGCTGTGGTCTGACCCGCGCTATTTCCGCTGCAACAGTCCCTCCACCCTGCAGGCCATGTGGGGTGCCAGTGGCGAAAGCGATGACGAAATGATTGGTCCCAATCCGCCGACCAGTGCCTCCTGGGGGCATTGCGATATCGACTTTGCCCGTGAGGGGATTGTCTCGCCCTATCCCTTTGCTTCCGCGCAGGCACATTACGAGGCCCTGTTGGCAGAGGCACAAGCGCAGGGTGGTCCCACGCAGTACTCGCGGGAGAACCCGCCACCGGACTGGAATGGGCGCTACAGTCGCGCCATTTCCCTGGAATTTGTCGCCGCACGGGAAGGGCGTAGCTATGAAACGCCAGCCTACCTGAAAGAGCCGCCGCAATGGTTTTTCACTTCCATCAACCAGACCTCCACTATCCTGTCGCTGCTGACACCGGAATACCAGCAACGCACGGTGCAGATGCATTACCACCAGTCAGTCAACAATGCGCCCCTGTGGCCGGCCCAGTTCTGCTGGCCGGATGGTTTCATGCGCGTGTTCTCACGCCAGGCCCACCTGTCCATGGATTTCATAGTTACCCCAGAGCGTTTGCAGCTCATGGCCAGCAGTGCGGAAAATTTCATTCGCCATTTCAATGTCGGTCGTGAGTTTGATTTGAGCGGACAGGTACCCCGGCTGGGTGAGGATGTACCACGCTGGTTCGGTGAAAGCGTGGCCTTCTGGCATGGTGAGACCCTGGTGACCTGGACCTCCAATGTCATTCCCTGGGTCACCCATGGAGTCTTCGAATTTTCCGGTCAGATGCAGACCATAGAAATATTTTCACCGCGCTATGACGCTGAAGGAGAACTCGGCGGTATTGAGCATGAAATTATTTTTTATGACCCGGAAGCTTTTGTTCAGCCCCTGCGCCTGGTGCAGGTGCATATCAAGACCGCTGAGCTGGAAGAGGTGCCACCTTTTATTTATGGCCGCTGTATCCAGACCATCTATCCCGTGGACGGGCGGGCGCAACCGGTCAGTCCCGGACAGGTCATCGACTTCAAAGTGCCGGATATGTATGGCCGGCCCTGGGCGCAAATCTGGGAAGAATATTTCGAGGATGATATGCAGCGACCGGAGAATGATTCGCTGTTTGATTTTTCCCGGTGACCGTTCATGGGTTTCGGTGGGCATCATTCGCGGCTGAAGCCGCTTCCCACAAAAACTCCACACCCTGTAGGAAGCGGCTTCAACCGCGAAGAATTCCTGTTGCAGGTCCGCGTTTGCAACGCAGACGATCTGAAACCGATTATTCCTGCAGCGCCTGCAGGTTCTCGTAAAGGGTCAGGCATTCAGGATTGGCCAGGGCTTCCCGGTTTTTCAGCGCACGGCCATGAATGGTTTCCCGGACGGCCACTTCCGAGAGTTTACCGGAACGTGTGCGCGGTATGGCAGGCACCGCAATGACCTTGTGTGGCACATGCCGTGGTGTTGCCCCCTGGCGAATCTGCTGTTTGATGTGGGTATCCAGTGCCGGATCCAGTTGCCTGTTGTCAGCCAGCACCACGAACAGGATGATGCGCTGGTCACCATGCCAGTCCTGGCCAACCGCTATACATTCCTCCACCTCATCGATGCTTTCCACCAGCCGGTAAATTTCAGCCGTGCCGATACGCACGCCGCCGGGATTCAGGGTGGTGTCAGAACGGCCATGGATGACGTAGCCGCCTGAATCGCGTTTTTCCACGTAATCACCATGGGCCCAGACACCCGGAAAGCGGCTGAAGTAGGCATCCTGGTAGGCAGAGCCATCCATATCACCACGCAAACCCAGCGGCATGGACAGGTGCGGGTGAGTGCATACCAGTTCGCCGGCAACGCCGGTGACGGGATTGCCTGCCTCATCGAACACATCGACTGCCATGCCAAGAAAAGCACACTGCAGCTCACCACGTACGACAGGCAGCAGCGGATTGCCGCCCAGGAAACAGCCGCAGATATCCGTGCCGCCGGATATGGAAGCCAGGTGTAAATCCTTTTTCCAGGCGTCGTAGACATAATCAAAGCCTGACGGCAGCAAGGGTGAGCCCGTGGACAAGACCAGGCGCAGTGACGCCAGTTGATCTTTTTCCGTTGTCATACCGGCGTTTTCACAGGCCGCTATATATTTAGCCGATGTGCCGAACACCTGAATCTTCTCATCCTTGACCAGTTGCAGCAGGTGCTGCTTTGAGGGGTAAAACGGATTGCCGTCAAAGGTCACCAGGGTGGCACCCGCGGCCAGGCCCGATACCTGCCAGTTCCACATCATCCAGCCACAGGTCGTGTAATAGAAAAAATGCTCACCGGCTTTCAGGTCGCAGTGCAGGATGAGTTCCTTTTTATGCTGCAACAGCAAGCCCATGGCCGAATGCACGATACACTTGGGTTTGCCGGTAGTGCCCGATGAAAACAGGATGGCCAGCGGGGCCTTATAGGGCAGGCGCTTGAAGGCGATGGTTTGCGGTTGCCAGGGGGCAATGAAGTCTTGCCAGATTGTACAGGGCAGGTCGGTAAGGGAGGTGTCGATATTGTCAGCCAGCAGAATGATTTGCTGTGCATTGCAGCCTTCGGCAACAGCCCGGATGGTGGCGGTGATATCGATGTGTTTGCCACCATAGGAATAGTCAGAAACGGCGAGAAGTATTTTCGGGTCTGTCTGGCATAAACGGTCTGCAGCGCCAACCGGACCAAAGTCAGGTGAGCAGGAAGACCAGATGGCGCCGATGGCAGAAGAGGCCAGGTATCCCACAATAGCTTCCATGTCATTGGTGACAATGGCAGCAATGCGATCACCGGTTGTGATCCCGGCATCCTGGAGTGCCTGCACCAGCCTGGAAACCTGGTCGTACAGTTCCCGGCGTGTGAGCGTGCGGCGGGTGCCGTCATCGCGGTGGGCAATAATGGCGAGCCGGTCATCGGCATCACGTAGCAGGTTCTCGGCGTAATTCAGGCGGGCATCGGGGTAGAAACGCGCGCTGCGAATGTCCTCGCCGACCTCGTATGAGGTATCGCCCTTGTCGCCGATGATGTCCAGGAAATTCCAGAGTGCTTCATAAAAAGCGGCAGGACTGTCTACAGACCAGGCATGCAGGGCGTCATAATCACCGGGTGCTGCCTGGTGCAGAGATCGGGTCTGCTCGGCAAACTGCCATAGAGCACTTTGCTGCTTGTCGGTATCAGACAACGCCCAGAGGATGTCGTTATCAACGGACATGGATTTTTAGTTTTTGTCGGGAGGTGGCCCACCACCGGGCTGCCATTTGTCCCGTGCCTGTAACAGGAACAACTGGGAGGTATCGGCGGTACTCGGCGCATCGCGTGGCTCCCAGGCATCATCATGCACATCCATGTCGGCATCGTATTCCACGTGACAGCCAAAGGGGCTGTTGAAATACCAGAACCAGTTGGAGCCGAACAGGTGTTTGCCGGGTCCCCAGAACGATTCATAACCTTTTTCCACGAAGCGGCTGCCGGCCTGCATCACTTCACTGGGGCCGGCCAGGTGAAAGGTGAAATGCTCGCAGCCCTGCAGGAAGGGGGGTGTCTGGATCATGAACAGGGTGTGGTGATCCAGGGTGCCTTGCGGGCGCAGGAACGGACCGACACCGGTGAAATTGTCAGTACGGCGAAAGCCCAGGCGCTCCACGTAAAACGCTTCCGCCTTGGCGGCATCAGGCACAAACAACACCACGTGGGATAACGAACGCGGCGTGATGTCGGCATCGGGATCGGCACCGATCACATTGACCGCACGTCGCGGCGCTTCGCCGGGGGCGTTGATGGTTTCAGCCGGCATGGTCAGTGGTTTGCGTACGGACACCTGAAAGCCCAGGGTAAAGCCGAGATCGTCGTCCACTTCCAGGGAACCATCGTCATGGATTTTGACGTCACGATCGCTTTTCAGTTCAGCGGCAATGGCATCCAGGGTAGCCTGGTCGGCCACACCGTAAATGGTCTTGCGCAGCATGCTGGCTGTTGGCAGGGGGGGTGGCAAACTGGCATCGTCCTTTGCCAGCACCTGGATATAAGTGCCATCCAGGGCGGCGTAGCAGCCATTGCCTGTCGCATTCAGGCCGTAATCGACCAGGTATTGCTCGCAGGCCGCGACATCGTCCACACCAAATACCAGTGCATCGGGTCCGAGAATATTCATAGTGTCTCTCTTATCAGTTTAGTTCTTGGTTTAGTTTGTTGTTCAGGGTAACGGTGGCGGCGTGAAGAGCAAGCCTTCTTTGGAAAGCTGGTCTTCGGCCGCTTTTTCCCTGGCCAGCGCGCGTTGTACTGCCGGGCGTTGTTCCATGCGTTCGCTGTGCGCCGAGTAGTGCGGAAAGTCGTCAACGTGATAGCCGGCACCTGCCACGCGCCAGTAAATCCAGTACAGGTAGGCGTCCATGGCGCTCCACTGCTCACCATACCACCAGGGGGAATCAGCCAGGCGGTCATTGATCAGCGGGAAATGTTCATCCATGGCTTTACAACCTTTTTCCCAGACGGACCTTGCAGCGTCTTTGTCAGCAAAGAAGAAGGGCATTCGAATACGGGTGACGATGGGGTGCAGGGTGGAAGCACAGTAACTGAGGTCGGCAAGCTGCTCTGCCGCAGCCACTGCGTCGGGCGCAGGTGGCATCAGGTTCGCGTCAGGATAGCGCTGGTTCAGGTAGGTGATGATGGCCACGTTCTCGGCCAGGTTGGCCCCATCGATCTGCAAGGCAGGTACCTTCGCCCGGGGATTGATGCGGCGATACTCAGGCGACTTGTGTTCGCCGCGCATAAAGCGGATCACGCGGGTCTCGAATTCAACACCGATTTGCTCCAGCAAAATGCAGGGTACGCACGCGCAGGTGCTGGGCGCCATGTGCAGGATAATGTCACTCATGAGGTTTTGCCTTTCAAAAATTGTCCAGGTCGTTGGCAAATTGCACCGGCCCGGAATAAATGGTTGCCATTGATTCTACATAAGCCTGCGCTTGTGCAGTGGAGGTGATGCCGGGTCCGAAATGGGTGACCACCACTTCCCCGACACCGGCGTCGGCAGCCATCAATGCCACCTGCTCCGGGGTCACATGATGGGCACGGAAATGGGTCTCCAGTCCTGTCATTACCGCTTCCGGCATGCCGGGATTAATCCGTCGTACGTTGGCCAGGGCCAGGGGAACGTCCATCATTTCGCTGATCAGCAGGTCGGCACCCTGGGCCAGTTCAGTCACGGCATCACTGGGTCCGGTGTCGCCGGTGAAGACTATCGAGCGGTCGGAACCATCAAAACGATACGACAGGGACACCGATCCGGGAGAGGCGTCATATTGCGGTGACTGGTAATGCGTGTTCTCTGCCACGCTCAGGGTTACCCCCTCCAGGTTAACCTGGTCACCGTCGCGTAATTCCCTGATATCCAACCGATGCTGCCAGGTTCTGCCGGGTACGCCAAAGGCGGCCTGTTGTGCCGGCAACATGCCGTCGACCAGCCCGTCAATAAAATCCTGCGTGCCGGGCGGTCCAAGAATGAGCAAGGGGGCTGTGGCATCCAGTTGCATGCGTAAACCAAGCACAGCCAGAACACCGCCGGTGTGATCAAAATGCAGGTGGCTGAGGAACAGACCTTTGACCTGGGGCAGCCGGAAACCGGCCTTTGCCAGTTGGGCACCGGCGCCATCGCCGGCATCCACCAGGTAGACATCGGTGCCGACCACCAGGGCATTGGCGGGTTGGGCGCGATCGGGTGCAGCATCGGGACCGCTGGCAGTCCCCAACGTGATAAAGGTCATGGCAGGTGACTGGGCGATACTCGTACCAGTCAGCAGCAATAGTGAGATGAATAGTGCGATGAGTGGCAGCAGCGTTTTCATGTGAGGG
>CAZROW010000107.1:0-6267 GCA_964601805.1 uncultured Enterobacteriaceae bacterium | reverse complement strand
CTCTTGCCTCTTGCCTCTTGTCTCTTTTATCCCTTCCTTTCAATGCGTCAACGCATACACCGCGAAGTTGACCCCCATACGAATGGACAGGTTCGCTTCGAATTGCGGATAGCCCGGATCATCTGAGCGCTGCCAGCCGTCGGCAATATCGTTGTTGAAGGCAATCATCACCATGATGCGGCCATTATCATCCAGGATGGCGCGCCACTTTGGCTCCGAACCGTCTTGCCGGTAGCCCCGGGGCAGGTACTGCCAGGTCGGAATCTGGCGCTTGTCTGACAAATCAAATACCGTGTGGAACACCGGATGATCATCCGGCAGGTCGACGATGGGTCGGTTGGGAAAAACCCGCTGGATGGTTTTCAGGAATCCACTCCATTCGTATTCGCCGTAAAAGGAATCGCAAAGCAAAAAACCCCCCTTGAGCAGGTGCTCGCGCAGTTTGGCTGCCTGGTAATCAGTAAGGTTCCAGCTACCGACCAGCCCGGAAATGAGGAAAGGCCAGTAGAAGGCATCATCCCCGTCATCCAGGTTCACCGGCTGCTCCACCGAGCGCACGTCCAGCGTGGTCATGCGCTCCAGCAACATGGCGAAGACCCGGTCACCTTCCGGATAATCGACGGACCAGGCCGTGCCACCCCGGCGCCAGTCACCGGGCCCGCTGCCGAAAGGACCCTGCTGGTATTGTGGATACATGAGCCTGCCCACCACAAACTCCGCCGGTTCCTCGTAATCCGGCGGCAAGGTGAAGCTGTTCCACCCCATTTCCATGCTGGGATACTCCCGCCATTCGCTCTGGCCCAGGGCAGCACTGGCCAGTCCTGCGGCCAGGAGCAGCAGGACAGCATGTAACGACAAAGTGGCTGGTAATGGACGCATGTTAAATAGACTCGATCGGGACCACGGAAAGCATAACGGTCCCGGGCATTTATTGCACATTACAGTCGACATTGGCTTTTATGGGTGAACGTCTATAATTGGGCCATATTCAACAATGAATATTCCGTACTGGCAGTCACTGCTGCCTGTACTCCAGAACAAGGCGCATCAAGGGGGCACCATGTTTATCAGCAGGAAACACATCAATCGCAGGCAACTGCTCAAGGGCGCAGGCGTCAGCCTGAGTCTGCCGTTATTGAGCAGCATGGTACCGGCATTTGCACAGTCACCGGTGATCAAGCCGCGCCTGGGGTTCGTTTACATTCCCCATGGCGCCATCATGTCCGAATACACACCCGACACCACAGGTACCGGGTTTGAATTCAAGACTATCCTGAAGCCCCTGGAACCCTACCGTGACCGACTCAGTATTGTCAGCGGCCTGGGGCACGCCGCAGCCGATACCACCGCCGTGCACAGCCTCAGCCCCTGTACCTGGCTTAGCGGTATTCGGCCCAAGGCCACGCTGGGCTCCGACGCCTATGCCGGCGTGACTGCCGACCAGTATGCGGCACAGGCCATCGGCCAGGACACGCCCCTGCCCTCACTGGAGCTGGCTACCGAAGACCATAGCGGCCTCATTGGCGCCTGCGACAGGGATTACGGCTGCATCTACATGAATACCCTGTCATGGCGCACGCCGACCACGCCCAACCCGATGGAAATCAATCCGCGCAAGGTGTTTGAACGCCTGTTCGGTACCGGGGGCAGTGTTGATGAACGACTGGCGCGCCAGCAGGAAGACCGCAGCATTCTGGATGCCATCGTCAGGCAAACGCAATCATTCAGCGGCCAGCTGGGCAATGAAGACAAGCAGAAGATTACCGATTACCTGGACAACATCCGCGAGATCGAACGCCGCATCCAGCAGGCCGAACGCCTGATCGTTGAAAACCCGGACCTGGAAATACCCGAAGCCCCGGCCGGCATTCCCTTCGTTTATGAAGATCACCTGGCCATTATGTTTGACCTCATGGCCCTGGCCTTCCAGAGCGAAATCACCCGCGTGTCCACTTTCATGATGGCGCGTGAATTGAGTAACAGGACCTACCCCATGGTGGGCGTCAACGAGGGCCACCACGCCACCTCCCACCATGCCAATAACCCGGCCAAGATGGACAAGAATGTCCTTATCCAGAATTACCATGTCACCCAGTTCAAAAAGTTCATCGACACCCTGGACTCCATCAAGGAAGGCGACGGCACATTGCTGGACAACACCATGATCCTGTACGGCTCCAACATGAGCAATTCCAACCTGCATGATCATTACCCGCTACCCAATGTTGTCCTGGGCGGCAATCACCTGCTTCGTGGCGGCCAGCACATCAGTCATGAACAGCGCACACCCATGACCAACCTGTTGCTGACCATGCTCAACCGCGCCGGTGTGGATATTGATACGCTCGGTGACAGCACCGGCCTTGTTTCACAAATCTAGAGGCAAGAGACCCGTGATGTTTTCCCTGTTTAATTCAGCCAGGCTGTTACTTCATGTATCAGTGCTGGTATCTGCGCTGTTTTCCACCACATCGCTTTTCGCCCAAAGCAGCCAGGACCTGGACATGCTGGCGGCAGCCAAAGCGGGCAATGGTGATAACGCGCGATTGCTGCTTGATGGTGTCAACGACATCAATGTCGAGGAAGCAGACGGCACAACTGCCCTGCACTATGCCGTACTCAACAATGACCTGGACCTGGCCGAGGCGCTGCTCAGGTCCGGTGCCGAAGTCAACGCCCGCACCCGCTATGGCATTACCCCGATTTACCTGGCGGCACGCAATGGCAGTGCTGCCATGACACAGACCTTGCTGGATGCCGGTGCCCGCGCCAACGAACTGTTCAACGAAGGGGAAACCGTGCTGATGACAGCGGCCCGTACCGGGGATGTCGATACAGTAAGGGTCCTGCTGGATGCCGGTGCCCAGGTGGATGCCCGCGAACAATGGCATGGCCAGACCCCCATCATGTGGGCAGCCGCACAAAAACACCCGCAGGTGATCAGCCTGCTGGAGCAATATGGTGCTGACGTTAATGCCACTTCAGCCCTTGAAGAGTGGGAACGCCAGGTCACCATGGAGCCCCGTGACAAATGGCTGCCACCGGGTGTGATGACACCGCTGCACTTTGCCGCACGTGAAGGTTGCCTGGACTGCATCGGCACCTTGCTTGAGCTGGGCGCGAATATCGATGCAGTGACACCCAAAGGCATTACCCCACTGCTGATGGCCATCATCAATGGCCATTACGATGTTGCCTGGGCACTGATCGAGTCGGGTGCCGATATCACCATTGCCGATGACACCAACCGGTCCCCCCTGTATGCCGCCGTTCACTTCAATATCATGCCCGAATCCAATCGCCCTTCTCCCTATACCATACCGAACGAGCACACGGCCTTTGATCTCATCGAAGCCCTGCTGGCGCGGGGTGCCGACGTCAACAGGCAACTGACCAGCATGATTCCCTATCGCCTCAAGCTCGACCGTGGCACGGACTCCATGCTCGTGGCAGGTACCACGGCATTCCTGCGCGCTGCAAAGAGTGCTGATATCGATGCCATGAAAATCCTGCTGGAATATGGTGCCGATCCGCAGCTGGCCACCAGCCAGGGCATCAACCCGCTGATGACCGCGGCCAACCTGGGAACCAAGGAATCAGACACGACTGGCCGCTACAAGACACAGGACGAAGTCATCGCCGCCATCCAGCTGTGCCTGGACCAGGGGGTGGACATCAATGCCAAAGACAACAGCGGCCGTACTGCCATTTTCGGTGCCGCCAACTTTGGCCTCACCGAGGTTGTCAGGTTTCTGCATGACCAGGGCGCCATACTGGATTACCAGGACAATAATGGCCTGGCACCGCTGGATGCAGCCATGGGCAAAGCCGGGGGTTACGGATTTGTCGGCCTGGACGGGGTATATTACGACCAGACCGTCGCCCTGATCCAGGATCTGCTGGCCCCTTGAACACCAGCCAATAATTGCTGGTACATTCGGCTGCTATCGACAGTTCGGCCGCACAAAAAAATAACAGGCAGGCTGACCGCTTGCCGCCAATAAAAGAACGTTGTGTCCATCCAAGGGGAAATATGTTGAAGAATCCTGGTATCACCGGCAGCATCCTGGCCGTCGTACTTCTGTCTTCCTGTGGCACTGCCACCATGAACAACCCGGCCACCTCTGCCCGGTCCATGGCGCCACCGCCCGCAGCAACGGTGTTTGGTGAGCCGGTTCCTGTCACAGCACATGCTGATCACACTTTCCTGCTCGACAACGACGATCCACAACTGCGTGCCAACAAGCGCCTTGTCTATGACATGTGGCGCACGATTCTCAATGCCGGCCAGGTGGAAGCTGCCGATCGGTACCTGGCAGAGGATTACATTCAACATAACCCCACTGCACGCACCGGGCGTGCGGCCTTCAAGGAAGTGTTTTCCGCCTTCATGCCGCGCCAGGACACCGTACCGGAAACCATCCAGAACCCGGTGGTCTCCATTCTTGCCGAAGGCGACCTGGTCGTGATGGCCTTTGTCAACGAGTACGACGAACCTGACGGTTCAGGCACCTATACCTCCACGCACTTTGACATGTTCCGTGTTGAAAACGGTGTCATTACGGAGCACTGGGATTCCATTCAGATTCAACCGGGCCAGCAGACACCGGATTTTGGCAATGGCGGTCCCGTGCCTGTCGTGGGCATACAAGGCCTGGCGCAGCTGGACATGCTTTATAACGACGACCCACAGCTGTTTGCCAACAAACGCCTGGTATTTGATCTCTGGCGTCATATTCCCGAAGCCGGCCGCGAGGAACTGGCCCCGCTCTACATGGATCCCATTTACATTCAGCATAATCCCAACGCCGCCACCGGGCGTGCCGGTGCCGTGGAGTATTTCAAACAACGCCCTGACACCTCCATTGACTCGACGCTGGAAGACCCACTTGTGGCCAGCGTCGCTGAAGGCGATCTCGTCGTCCAGGTACTCCAGGAAGAACGCCCCCACCCCAACAAGCCCGGCGAGATTTATTATGTGCCCTGGTTTGACATGTTCCGCATCGAAAATGGCCTGGTGATGGAACACTGGGATACGGCGTCCAAGGGGGAGTTGCCGGCGGCGATGCAGGAAAACAATTGATACCAGATAAAGTCTCGGTTTTCGTCGACCGATAAAACGATAAAGGGATAAAGCGATAAAAGAGTTCTGCGGTGAACCAGCTGTTGTTATTTCAATTCAGGTCAATGTCCGTTGTAATAGGAACAAGCTACAGTGAACTCTGGTAATCAGTTCACGAATTCCAGAATCAGGATAACGCTTTCTACAATGCTTGAATCCGCTCTTTATCGCTTTATCCCTTTATCGTTTTATCGATATCTCTTCAGCACAGCGACACCTGCACCATCAGCGAATAAGGAAGGTTTCTGTTGAGCGTCGCTGTCATTTCCCTCATCGCCCTCCTGGCGGCCCTCGCTCTGTCCATGACTTCCCGCATCAACGTGGGTCTGATTGCCGTCGCGTTTGCCTGGCTGATTGGTGTGTACCTGGCAGATTTGCCTGCGGCCACGGTGCTGGGTGGATTTCCGACCTCGCTGTTTTTGACCCTGGCCGGCGTGACCCTGTTGTTTGCCGTGGCTGACTGCAATGGCACACTTGCCTGCCTGGCCGGTCATGCCATGCACCTGATTCGCGGCAACCGGCTGTTGATGCCGCTGTTGTTTTTCGTGATCGCTTTTTTACTGTCTGCTGCCGGACCCGGTGCCATTTCCGCCAGCGCCCTGATCATTCCCATGGCCATGTCCATTGGCGTGCAACTGCGCCTGCCGCCGCTGCTGGTGGCCCTGATGGTGGCCAACGGCGGTAATGCGGGCAACCTCTCGCCAATCAGTACCGTGGGCATCATTGCCAATTCGCGCATGGAACTGGCCGGTATCGTGGATGAGGAATTCAAGGTTTTTTTCGCCAATTTCAGCGCCCACCTGCTCGTGTCAGTTGCTGCCTACGTGTTTTTCCTGGCTAACCGGCCAACTGTCGAACCAGGTTACCGACCCCCTGAGATACATGTCCCTGGATGACTGGAACAGTAATTACACCTACACGAAGATCTCATCAACGGTTGGCACGATCAGTTACGGTAATTGCGACATTACGTTCACGATGACCTATAACGGTGGTGTCACCAAAGACCAGGCAGATTGTTAATCCAGCAATGAAAATGTACCGGCCAATGACAAGAACAGCACCCGGCTTCAGCCTCATAGAAATGGCTATCGTGCTGACCATCCTGGGCGCATTGCTCAGCGGATTGCTGGTAGCGCTGGGCC
>CAZROW010000106.1:0-6518 GCA_964601805.1 uncultured Enterobacteriaceae bacterium | reverse complement strand
CATCACTGGAACGTTATTCGTTCCTGTTCACGGTCGCGCCCATTCGGGTGACCACTGGCACCGGGGCAACCGTCAACCCGATAGCGACTTTCTGACAAGCCAGTCTTGTATCAAGGGCTCATAATCAAGGGGTCAGGTTACTTGATTCTCGCATGTCCCAATAAATAGAGATTTCTGACTATTCTCTGGAAATAACAGGAATGTGGGTGTCACTTTGCTTATGCGGTGACGATGGAATCCGTATCCTGGGAGAAAAGGCGTTTTTCGGTTTCAAGACAAGTCTCTCATTCGCCCTGCAGGATTGTCATCCGAGCATTAGATACCACTGTTGATCCCCGCTGTGAATCATTGAAAATTCAGCAAGTTATGAGGGAGTGTCCCTGTTTTTCTTGCTTTTCCGTAAAGTGTAATGAAAAGTAGAGGGCAAACGAACCATAGGAACAGGTCATGGCAACACTCACAGCAAGAAAACTGACGACTGGCGCGTTACTCACTCTGGTCTCCATGTTGGCTGGTGCACAGAGCAATCTCTCCAGCGACGAAGACCCCTGGCTGTGGCTGGAAGATGTCACTGCCGAACGCTCTCTTGACTGGGCACGGGCACGCAATGCCGAGAGCCAGGACGTACTCGAATCGGACGCCCGCTTCGCCGCACAGCGTTCCCGCCTGTTGAGCATCCTCGATTCCGATGAACGCATTGCCTATATCAACAAGCAAGGCGATTGGTTCTACAATTTCTGGCGAGATGAAGAGCATCCCCGCGGGCTCTGGCGCCGCACCACACTGGATGAATACCGGAATGACGAGCCGCGCTGGGAAACCGTACTGGACCTGGATCAACTGGCCGTGGAAGAAGCAGAAAACTGGGTTTACAAGGGCGCCAACTTTCTGCGCCCGGAATATGATCGTGCACTGCTGTCACTATCACGCGGCGGTGCCGATGCCACCGTCATCCGCGAATTCGATCTGAATGAAAAGTCCTTTGTCAGAGACGGTTTCATTCTGCCAGAGGCCAAGTCAGATGTGTCCTGGATTGATCGTGACACACTCTATGTCGGTACGGATTACGGCCCCGGTACCCTGACCGACTCTGGCTATCCGCGCATTACCAAGCGCTGGCATCGCGGCACGGCTCTTTCAGAGGCCGAAACCGTGTTCGAAGGTAAGTCCGAGGATGTGGCCGCCTGGGCCTTCGCCGATCTTGATCATGGCATCCGCTACGAATTTATTGCTGTCGCGCCGACTTTCTTTACCAACGAATTGTTCCTGCTGCAGGACAATGACCGGGTCAAGGTGGACAAGCCCGATGATGCCGATGCAATGACCTTCGGTGAGACCCTGTTGATTCGACTAAAGACACCCTGGACCACTGGCGGAAAGACCTATACTGCCGGATCCCTGCTGGCGACAGACTTCATGGCTTTCATGGGAGGTGAGCGCAACTTTGCCGTACTGTATGAACCTGGTGAGCGGGCGGCACTGCAGAGTGTCACCATGACGAAAGACTATCTGATCCTCAATGTGCTCGACAATGTACGCAGCCGACTGTTTGCCCATCGACTTGTCGGTGATGACTGGCAGTCACAGGAACTGCCCACGCCCGGGATCGGCATGGTCTCCGCTTTTGCGCTGGACGCTGATAACAGTAATGAATACTTCCTGCAGTTCTCCGACTTTCTGACCCCGACCAGCTTGTTTCTTGCTTCTGTCGAGGCGCCTGAACCAGTGCAGCTGAAAAGTCTGCCGGCCTATTTCGACACAACAGGACTCGTCATCCGCCAGCAAGAAGCAATTTCAGCAGACGGCACCCGTATACCTTACTTCCTGGTGGGGCCTGAAGACATGCCGGTCGATGGCAGCAATCCAACCCTGCTATACGGCTACGGCGGCTTCGAGGTGTCGATGACGCCGGACTATTCCGCCACCGTGGGTGCCGGCTGGCTGGAGCAGGGGGGTGTCTATGTCCTGGCTAATATACGCGGTGGTGGCGAGTTCGGTCCTGACTGGCACAATGCGGCCCGACTGGAGAACCGGCAGCGTGCCTATGATGATTTCATCGCGGTGGCCGAAGACCTGATCAGCCGCGGCATCACCTCGCCACAACATTTGGGCATTCAGGGCGGATCCAACGGTGGCCTGCTGATGGGTGTGATGCTGACCCAGCGACCCGACCTGTTCGGGGCCATCGTCTGCCAGGTGCCGCTGCTAGACATGAAGCGTTACAACAAGCTGCTGGCCGGTGCGAGTTGGATGGATGAATACGGCAATCCGGATACCGACGACTGGGAGTTCATCAGCAAATATTCTCCCTACCAGAATGTCAGTGCAGATGCCGACTACCCGCTGGTCCTGTTCACCACCTCCACCCGCGACGACCGCGTCCATCCCGGCCATGCCAGGAAGATGGTAGCGCGCATGCAAAGCCTGGGGCATGAAGTGCTGTACTACGAGAATATCGAAGGAGGCCACGGCGGAGCCGCTAACAATGAACAGTCGGCCTATATGCGGGCGCTGGCTTATACCTTTCTCTGGCAGACATTAGCGACTCAATGATTTATTCAAGAATTTAAAGGACACCTACTATTAAATTCTGCTCACTTAATCCCCGGGTCAATCTTTCTGTTTTTAACTGGTCTTGCTGATTGGGTAGCTTAGATAGAATGATCAGGCGGGGTGAGAGGATTTGACCCCAACCACACCACTTAACAACCGTTTTCCCGCCATTCACGTCTGACTGGACTGGCCAGGGATGACTGGTTATTCTTCCTGTCCGTTTTCATATTTACAGACCTACGTTGGAGCAGATTATGGCTAACCTGAAAGATGAGTTCCTGAACCAGTCCACCTGGACCGGCAAAATTTTTAACGGTGACTGGGTGGATTCCACGGCGGGAACCGTAGAGGTGATAGAGCCGGGCACCGGTGAGACGATGGCGACGGTCGGCTTTGCCAACCAGGAAGATGTCAACAATGCCTGCGTCATGGCTGATGCGGCCCAGCAGGAGTGGGCCAATATGGGTGCCCGGGAAAAGGCCGGTATTTTTTACAAGGCGGCCGCCATCCTGCAGGAAAATTTTGAGGAAATAGCCACCTATGTGGCCCTTGAATCCGGGGGCATCATTCCCAAAGGTCAGCACGAAGTGAACGAGGCGGTCGCCATCCTGTACAATGCCGCTCATCTTGCCACCGCACCACGTGGCGAAATACTGCAAAGCCTGAAAGGCCCCGGTTGCATCAGCCTGGCCAAGCGCGTACCCAGAGGGGTCGTCGGGATCATCTCCCCATTCAATTTTCCCCTGGTGCTTTCCATGCGCGCCGTCGCTCCGGCCTTGGCCTGCGGCAATACCGTGGTGATCAAACCCGACCCCCAGACACCAGTCGGCGGTGGCTTTGCCATAGCCCGCGCGCTTGAGGAAGCAGGATTGCCCAAGGGCGTATTCCATGTCCTGCCGGGCGCCGCGGAAGCCGGCGAAGCGCTGTGTACCAATCCCCTGGTCCAGATGATCCAGTTTACCGGTTCCACTGCTGTGGGCCGACGTGTCGGCGAGCTTGCCGGTAGTCACCTGAAAAAAGTGTCACTGGAGCTTGGCGGCAACAACGCGCTCATCATTCTTGATGATGCCGATATCGATGCTGCTGTGAATAATGCCGCCTTCGGGGCCTTTTTCCACCAGGGTCAGATCTGCATGGCTTCCAGCCGTATTTTTGTGCAAAAGGGCATCCATGATCAGTTCGTCGCAAAACTGGCTGAAAAAGCCTCGAATATGCCCGTGGGCAATCCGGCGACAGGGCAGGTTGCCCTGGGCCCCGTGATCAACCAGAAGCAACTGGAGCGGGTGAAATCAATCCTTTCAGATTCTGTGAAAGCAGGAGCGAAAATTGAAACCGGGGGTGAGAACGACGGCCTGTTCCATCAGGCGACGGTACTTTCTGGCGTCAAACCCGGCATGCCCGCCTTTGACGTGGAAACCTTTGGCCCGATTGCCAACATCATTTGTTTTGACACTGATGAGGAAGTGGTCGCACTGGCCAACAGGCATGAAGGGTCACTGTCCAGCGGAGTGATCTCCCAATCGGTGGGTCGCGCCAATCGCGTGGCAAGCCAGCTGAAATCGGGACTGGTGCATGTCAATGATCAAACGGTCAATGACGATGCCAACAATCCCTTCGGCGCTCCCGGCGTCGCGGGCAGCGGTGCCTCAGTGGGTGGCCCTGCCGACCTGGAGGAATATACCCGGTGGCAGTGGATGACGATCAAGGACACACCGCCTCAATATCCGTTTTAGCCGGTAGTTCATAGACCCAATCAAAGGGGGCAGAGCCACTTTCTCCGCTTGCCCCCGGATCAGCCTGTTTACACGCCCTCTCCCTGACTGAGCAGGGCATTACCAGGCAAACCTGTGCCGCTGTCGTCCTGATGGCGGCAGAATCGGCATCCCTCAGTGTGGGGGATTTTTGCCGGAAATTCATGCTATTCTCTTGTAGCCCGCTTGGGGGTATTAAACACAGTATCAGGGGGAAATCCGGTACCATGCGCACATCCATTCGTTTATTCGTTCTGTCAATTTTTGTATTTACAAGTTTAGCCGCCCAGGGGCAGACCCTGCGCTGGTCCGATCCGGCTACCTGGCCCAATAACCAGGTACCGGCTGCCGGCGACAAGGTGACCATTGCCAGTGACCAGGAGGTGCTGCTTGACGTCAGCCCGCCAGCCCTGAATGGCCTCACCATCAATGGCAAACTGGTGTTTGCGGATGAGTCCGACCTGTCGTTGTCTACCGAATGGATCCTGATTTTCGGGGAACTGCAGATCGGCACCGAAGACCAACCCCATCAGCATAAAGCCACCATTACCCTCACCAACAACGTCGAGGATGAACAACTCATGGGCATGGGGGATCGCGGCATCATGCTCTCCGGCGGCACCCTGAACCTGCATGGCAACCGCACCAATGCCTGGACCAAACTGGCCAGTACCGCCGAGGCGGGCAGCACTACCATTAATGTGCTGGATGCCAGCCAGTGGATGGCCGGTGACGAGATTGTCCTGGCCTCTACTGATTTCGATCCGCGCCAGGCCGAGCGTCGCACTATTACCGCCGTGAACGGCAACACCATCACCCTGGATGAGCCGCTTGAGTACATGCATTTCGGCAAGATCACCTATGGTGTGGATGAGCGTGGCGAAGTCGGGCTGTTGACCCGCAACATCAAGATTCAAGCCTCTGAAGATGCCGCCGAGACTTACTTCGGCGGTCACATCATGGCCATGGTGACCAGCAAGATGTATGTCGAGGGGGTTGAGCTGAACCGCATGGGGCAGCACCTGGAACTGGCGCGCTACCCGATCCACTGGCACCTGGTGGGTGACGGCGGTAAAGGGCAATACGTCAAGAATGCAGCCATTCACGATACCTTCAACCGCTGCGTGACCGTGCATGGCTCCAACGACCTGCGGGTGGAAAACAATGTCACCTATAACATCGTCGGTCATTGCTTCTTCATGGAAGACGGTATCGAGCACGGTAATGAGTTCGTCAATAACCTGGCGATCCAGGTGAAGTGCCACCCGACCAACCCCTGCGAGCCGACCAATCTTGCCGCCACGGGCGAATACACCGAGGAGCGCCAGGCGATCGGTCCACGTGGCCAGCGCTCACCGAATGTACTGCTGCCGTCGGATAACACGGTCGCGGCTTACTGGATTACCAATCCGGATAATACCTATATAGGCAATGTGGCAGCAGGGACCGATGCGAACGGTTTCTGGATGTCCCTGGCCGAACACCCGAACGGCGCCTTCCTGGATTCGGACGATAGCCTGAATACCTGGCCCCGTCGCACGCCTTTCCGTGAGTTCCGCGACAACGTGGCCCACTCGAACTACGATGGCTTCATGTTTGATCGCAACATTAACGAGGACAATACCTTCGGGGTTACCGGTCCATCGCATACCGGTTATGCCGACCCCGGTGATCCGGACAGCGAGCCGCTGGTCACAGTGTTCGAGAATCTCACCACCTACAAGAACCGCAATGGCGGCATCTGGGGTCGTGGCAGTTTGCATCTGTTCAGGAACGTGAAATTTGCCGATAACGCCATGGGCTTCACCCATGCCGCCGGCGGCGGACCGTACGAGTATTCTTCCCGCGTTATCGACTCGCTGTTCGTGGGCGAAACCGAAAACGTTGGTAACCCGAGCACGCCGGAAGAGAAGGCCTATGGCCGCACCTTTCCCAAGCCGACCATGCCGGACTTCCCGATTCGCGGCTATGAGTACTACGACTACCGGCATGACGTCATGGACACCACGTTCCGTAACTATGAGGACAATGACACCCGTAAGACAGGCGCGATTTCTCACCTGCTGTACACCAGCTTCGGTGCCAGCTCAAACAATGCGGTCGAGAACCTGACTTTCGAGAATGCCAAGCCGGTGTATTACCCGCCGATGGAGCGCAAATGGGGCAATGATGTGAATACCGGCTCCCTGGCCTACAAGACCGCTGTCTTCAGCG
>CAZROW010000105.1:3433-6560 GCA_964601805.1 uncultured Enterobacteriaceae bacterium | reverse complement strand
CTACTGCTCCGGCACGTGCGGGATATAACGCTCTGCCACTTCATCATCACAGGCTTCAGAGGCTGGTGAAAAATCGATATCGGGGCGGTGGTCCCACTGCTGTGCCAGGGAGGCCGGTTCGGTCAGGTACACCGGGTCTTCGACAGTAATCTGGTAGCGCAGCCGGGTTCGGGCCTCATTCAGGGCAAGGCGCTCAACCGTATGTTTTTGCGCACTTGCCGGCACACTGCCGCCAAGGCCGGAAGAGTTGGGCGCATAGCCGATGGTATCGATTACCAGGGTATCGCCCTCCCACCAGCCAATGGAGTGGCCGTGGTTTGAAAGCTCCAGATTGTCCGGGTGCTCGGCATTCATGTGGATTGTGCGAATGACATGATCACCTGAATTATCAAAATGGATGATCACCTCATCTTCACTCACTGCAATGGAACGCATTTCATCAAGGACGGCAAGAAACGGCACAGGTTCAGCCACGCACAGACCGTCGTCAAGCATTTGCGCCTTGATAGCGCGAGCTTCCTGGGTCAAGGGAAAACGGGCCATGGCACCAAAACCGGCACCAATGGCAGCCCGGTTGGGTGCCCAGCGGCCCTCGATGGATTCTGCCGGTTGCAGGGAAAGGCTGCGGTTGCTTTCCTTGTAGAACGGATGAATTTCACCGTCTTCGGTGGTGACATCCAGAATACGGACCTGCTTGCCCCAGCCGCCACGGTTGGGATTGGCGCGCATGACAATCGGGGTACCCGGCTGCAAGGCATCGCGGTCCAGGCCATCGACCAGCGCCTGGGTGATGGCCAGGCCCTCACCTTCGATCAGCGCCCGCTCACCATCGGGACCCGTGGTTTCTATGGTCAGGTACATGTGAGGATTGACCCAGTCAAACTTGTAGACGGTCCCCTCCATCACGATTTCCTCTGATGTATCAAACATGGCCTGACTGTGATGTGCCCAGGCCGGTGCAGCCAGCTGTGCGGCGGCTGCAAGCACCATTATTACCCTTGTCACTATTTTCATATCGAAACCTCTAAATGGGTTGTGTACCCTGAGAATATACGGTCAAAACCGGGGCGTCCAGACTCTCTACCAAATATAAAGCCCCCCCGCCCCCTGTATCAGCTCTGCTTGTCCTGACCTGGTCGGTGCAGTCAGAACACGCCCTGTATCTTCAGCACCAGGAACAGCCAGAACCGGTATACCTGTTCGGCAAAAATCCGTTTTATGCCATCAAAGAGGCTGGCAAAAGGTGCCGGCTGATGGGCTTCCAGGCTATGCCCGAATCTCTGCAGGGCAAGCGCCAGGAAAGCAAGCAGGAAACCGGCCAGCGCATGTTCCATGTTGCCGTACGCCAGTCTGAGCAACGCATTGAGCGTACCACCAACAAAAAAAGGCACGGTGAGCACATGAATGGCGATATTTACCGGATGGCGGTGCACTTTTTCATAGTCCTTCAAAGTGTTCATCATGCGTTTCCTGAAACAATAGCCAGGGACCGATAAATCCTGCATACCCTTACCAGAATATGCGCTTGAGCAGCCCGTCTTTCTTGTATACCAGGTGATAACCCACGGCAACAATATGCAGGAGCACCAGAACGGCCAGCATCCAGGCAAACAGCGTATGCATTTCTACCAGGGGGTCATGCAGTTCGGTACCCGACATGATCATTGGCATGGGGATGATTCCTAACAAGCGCGCATCCAGGGGCTGTTCAAATGTCCCCGCCAGGGCCCAACCTTGCACGGAAGTACCCAGCGTCAGCAGGTACAGGCCCATGTGACTCAATGCCGCAAGGTTGCGTTCCCATTTCACCGAGCCCTGTGGCGCCGGCGGCGCTTCACAGAATCCGCGCCAGGCCATCCTGGCTGCGGTCAACAGCAACACCACATAACCAAATGAGGCATGCCAGGCAACGTGAGCCAGCCGATCTCCTGCCGAAACCATGATTGTCATCAGCCAGCCGTGGATGATGAGCACCAGGACCAATACCAGGCCAATGCCGTGCATTATCCTGACCGGTAATCCCCAACCTGCTGTACTGCCGCCTGCCATAACTGGTTCCTGCCTCTTCATGAGAACGGGCATGATAACCGACTCATGATGTTTCAGGCTTGCGTTTCCTTGTAGAGCGAGTAACAAAACCCTGGCACCAGTCCCGCTTTTGGAGCTGAGCCGCGCAACTCTTTATAATGGGCGGTTTTTCATCAAACCGATTTATTGCCATGCTTCGCTCCCTGCCCTTCTTGTTATCAGTCCTTGTCTCTATTCCTGTACACGCCATCGTGGACGTGCAGGACCAGTTTTTCTCCAACCCGGAGTCCAACACGTTTTCTGTCCTTGAACTGGACCTGGCCGGTGCTTCCGGCAACAAGGATGAGAAAAGCTTTACCCTCGCCACCCACAATATCCTGCGGCGTGGGCCGTCCACCTGGCTGTTCGTGGCTGAAGTGGCGAATTCGGAAGTCAACAAGGTGGAAAACGAAAACAACAGTTTCGCCCACTTGCGTTATACCAGGGACATTGTCGGGCCCCATGGCGTGGAGGTGCTGGCACAGTACTCGGAAGACAAGTTTGCCAACCTGGCCAGTCGTGACGTTTACGGCGGGGGGTATCGCTACCAGTGGATTCGGGGCTCCAGTACACAGAGAGGGCTCATGGGACTGGGCATCATTCGCGAAGTTGAACAGTATGTGGGCCAACCCGGTGAGCGCAAGCGCTGGCGCGCCAACCTTTACATGACCATGGCCAGGCCATTTGACGAAGCTGGTAATGCCAGCATTGGCCTGACCACCTACCTGCAACCGGCCATTGCCGGTGGTTCCGATGTGCGCGGCATTGCCACGCTGACTTTCAAATCGGCCCTGACCGATCGCCTGCAGATCAATATCGGCATCAATTACAACTACGAAAGCAACCCTTCACCCGGCCTCAGTAATTACTCGCTGAGTTATTCTTCGGGGTTCAGTTATACCTTCAGGTAACCAGTAAAGGAGTAAGACCTGATCCGGGCCGAATCAAAGAGGCGTGCCACAAAGCTGCCAAACGCTGTTACTCCTCATCATCACTGTCACTCTTGCAGGTTTCAGGGAGGTATCTGCCTGGCACGGCATTTCTTGAAACAGTATCGTTC
>CAZROW010000105.1:0-3333 GCA_964601805.1 uncultured Enterobacteriaceae bacterium | reverse complement strand
GCAGGTTTCAGGGAGGTATCTGCCTGGCACGGCATTTCTTGAAACAGTATCGTTCTTGCATTCCCAGGCGATGGTGCCATCTTCCTGGGCTCGGGCCACCAGCAAATAGGCCGATTCGAGATCTTCAAACCGCTCACCAAAATCGCTCAGTGTTACCCGCCCGTTAAGCGTACCGGTAAGCAGCTTATCGGAATCGGCTTCACCGGGAACGCCGGGCTGCCAGGTCAGCTGCTTTAACACACCCGCTGGAGTGAACTCTTCCAGACCAGCGTCCGCACCAGTTTGGGGCATTTTCTCATGGGCTTTGAAATACTCTTCTATCATCACTTTTTGCGTTTCGCCCAGAGCGACAGCTTCCGAAATTGAATTGTTGAGACTGGACTCCATGTATTTACCAAACACCACGGCAGAAATCACAATAACGATAAGGACATAAGTAAACATCTCCGGGGTGGTAACGCCGGTTTGTCGGCTGCCAATATTTAATTCATTCATCGAACCGTATCCAAAATTTCCAAAGTTAAAAGTTATGCACCATTACAGGCGACTTCATCGTCAAACTCTTCCTCTCTTTGCAACTTCTTGTTATTGCAATTTCCGCACCAGAATGCCATGGACTTGCAAGAGACAAACCAAAGTAAATCAATACTCTCTTGAATCAGGCAGCAACGTCTGGAACAGCCCACACTGAGCGACCAGAACAATGGTCTATACGAAGAGCACAAGGCCAATTTGGCTTATTCATTGGCGCTGGTCGGGAGTAAAAGTCCTGTTAGTTCTGATCCCTTTGTTTTCATCCAGCCCTGGATTACCATGGCGACCAGCCCGTCCCGATTCATCATAAAAACAACACCAGGGAGACAGCGCATGAATACATCGACCCAACCAGGCCTGCCAAAACACTTACTGGCGGTTTCACAAACACTGTCCCTTGCCCTGATGGTCCTGGCCTGCCCTGTCTATGCCCAGGAAACCGCGCCGGCCGGTGACATCACCGGCGTGGGCAACTTTGCCCATATCGTCGAGGATATGGACGAGTCCCTGCGTTTTTACCGGGACGTGCTAGGGCTGGAGGTCACCGTCAGCGCAGACTTTTCTGTCAATGCCGGCGTCCAGGACATGGGCGGCACACCAAATGCAGAATCGCGTATCGCGGTGCTCGATGTCCCTGGTACTGAACTGGATATCGAACTGATCGAGTATCGCGGCATCGACCGTAATCACCAGCAACCCCATTTTGTGGATCCCGGTGCCGCCAACATGGCCATGCGCCCCCGCGATCTCGACAGCCTGTTTCCGGCAGTGCGTGATTTTCCCGGTGTGAATGTACTGACAACATCCGGCGAACCGGTCACGATCACCACACCCAACGGCACCCTGCATGCGGTGTTCGTCCAGGACCCTGACGGTTTCGTGGTGGAATTGCTGGACAATCCCGGAGGTGAAGAGCTCATCTCTGCCAACTCTTTTGAACTCACGGTGGCCGATACCGACGAAAGCATCCGCTTCTATAACGACCTGCTGGGCTTTAATTTCACGAAGGGTGAGGGCTTTGTCGACAACCCGGACATGGCCAATACCGCGGGTGCGCCCGGTGCCAGTTTCCTGCAAAGTCGCGCCATCATCCCCGGCACGAATATTCCGATGATACTGATTGAATTCAAGGATATAGCACGCAAGACGCTGTCCGGCAGAACCCAGGACCCGGGTACCACCGTCCTGCAACTGGAAGTACAGGATGTGGACGCACTAACCGCCAAACTGACTGCAGCAGGTGCCTCCATCGTGTCAAAAGACGGCAAACCTGCCGAGCCCTTTCCGGGGCTGAAGATTGTTATCGTCCGCGATCCCAACAACATGCTGCTGGAGCTGGTTGAACGCGGGGCACGCTGAAAAGCCTGGAATCAAGTGACTCTTACCCGTTTGATTTCTCTGGCACTTTTGGATCGGAGTTATTGATATGAGGAGAATGTGAATGTTTGATTACGGTGAAGCCTGCCCGGTATCCATGGCCACATCAGTGCTCTGTGAGCGCTGGACCCTGCAGATCATCCGCGAGTTGTTCCTGGGCGCCACGCGCTATTCCGAAATCCAGAAATTCATTCCCAATATCTCCCCCTCCCTGCTGAAGACCCGCCTGCGCTTTCTGGAGGAACAAGGCATCATCCTGCGCAAAAAGGGCCTGGGAAAAAACCGCTTTGAATACCATTTAACCCCGTCGGGCAAGGCGCTCGGCCCTGTGCTGACAGAGCTGGGCCGCTGGGGCATGTGCTATGCCAATGACGGCATGACAGACAAGCACAACACGGCGTCCGGGTTGATGCGTGATTTTGCTGGTGCGATCAATGTCGATGCACTGCCGTCCTGTGACGTCGTCATCCAGTTCAACCTGACGGACATCGAGGACGCCCCCAAACGCTATATCAATGTGCGCAATGGTGCGGCCGAGCCGTGTTTGCAGGATCTCGGATTCGATGTAGATGTGTATATCACCGCCACTGTGCCCACGCTGACCAAAATCTGGTACGGAGAACTGGATATCCACAAAGCCATCGACGAAGGCCTGGTCAAGGTGGTAGCGCCACCGCTGTTCCTGAGAAATATCCGCAAATGGTTGGGCATCAGCGCCTTCACCACCCCCAACCCCCGCTTCGTCGCGCCCTGAGTCACTACAATATCTGTAGCAAGTTACTACAGATTTCAGCCTGTAAATAAACCCGCCTCATTCCTACACTGACTCTCCATCAGGGTGACCTGACGTTGTTAACTCATTAACGAATATGGAGAGAAAAAAATGAATACTGAAACCACTGATCTGATCATCGTCATGACCAAGGGCATCTACGACGAGGTGTCCTCCGTCGGCCTCACCATCGCCAATGGCGCATTGACTTCCGGCAAGACCGTCGGCCTGTTCCTGACCAGCAGCGCCATCGACCTGGTGCGCAAGCGCGGCGTCGAACATACTCACGTACACCCGATGGAAAGCCTGAAGGAATTGCTGGAATCGTTCATGGCCCGCGGCGGTGACGTCTGGGCCTGCCCGCCTTGCACGTCAGCACGGGGTTACGACCAGGAATGCCTGATCGACGGCGTCGCCATCCAGGGTGCCAGTGTCATCATGGATCGCATAAAAAATGGCGCGGCCACGCTGACATTTTAAAAACGGGAGAATTCAAAGGGGCAGAATATTGTAATTTCCAGGTTACTCTGCCCCCTTTGATTCTTAATCAAAGCATAAGTATGCTGACCACATTTCTTGTAACATAATGGCATCTAATAATGCCTGAATAACCAGAGGTACTCTCATGTTCACACATTGTTTTCTTGGCA
>CAZROW010000104.1:0-6736 GCA_964601805.1 uncultured Enterobacteriaceae bacterium | reverse complement strand
TGCCTTCAAACACAATCGAACTGGTGACCACGTTATCCAGGAAGGCGCGGTCATGGCTGACCAGCAGCAGGGTGCCGTCAAATTTCAGCAGGATTTCTTCCAGTAATTCCAGGGTTTCCATGTCCAGGTCGTTGGTCGGTTCGTCCAGGACCAGCACATTGGCCGGCTTGCTGAACAGGCGCGCCAGGATCAGCCGGTTCTGTTCCCCGCCGGACAGGGCCTTGACCGGCTGTCGAATTCGGCCCGGTTCAAACAGGAAGTCCTGCAGGTAGCTGATCACGTGCATGGATCGGCCATTGATTTCCACGTGGTCGCTGCCGTCGGCCAGGTTGTCCTGCACGGATTTCTGCGGGTCGAGTTGTTCGCGCAACTGGTCGAAGTAGGCAATCTCGATTTTGGTGCCGGTCTTGACCTTGCCGTGTTCCGGTTTGAGTTTGCCCAGCAGGATTTTCAGCAGCGTGGTCTTGCCGGAGCCGTTGGGGCCGATCAGGCCGATGCGATCGCCGCGCATGATATTGATGGAAAAGTTCTCGATCAGGGTTTCGCCATCATAACCATGGCGAATACCTTCGGCTTCGACGACGATCTTGCCGGATGCATCACTCTTGTTGAGCGTGATTTTTGCGTTGCCCTGCAATCCCCGTCGTGCCTTGTATTCATCGCGCATTTTTTCTAGGGCACGCACGCGGCCCTCGTTGCGGGTTCGCCGGGCCTTGATGCCCTGGCGAATCCATTCTTCTTCCCTGGCCAGTTTCTTGTCGAACTCGGCATTGGATTTTGCCTCTGAGGCCAGTTGCTGGTCGCGATGTTCCAGGAAAGCCTGGTAATCATGCTGCCAGTAAATGAGCTGGCCGCGATCCAGTTCCATGATGCGATTGGCCGTGCGTTGCAGGAAGGCGCGGTCATGGGTGATCAGTACGATGGCGCCACGAAAATCCAGCAGCAGTTCCTCGAGCCATTCAATGGCTGGAATATCCAGGTGGTTGGTGGGTTCATCCAGCAACAGAATATCCGGTGCACTGACCAGGGCGCGTGCCAGGGCGGCGCGCCGGGTCCAGCCACCGGACAGTGAAGACATCAGGTCATCGGCGGGCAGGTCAAGCTGGCTGATGACGGTTTCCACCCGGTTCTGGAGCTGCCAGCCATCCAGGGCATCGATCTCCTGTTGCAGGCTTTCCAGTTTCTTCATGTCCGGCGTGTCATCGCCGGAGATCAATTGGTGGTACTGGCTCAGCAGGGTGCCGATTCTTTCCAGGCCACCGGCAATGAAATCATAGACGCTTTCGCTGGCCTTGAAGGGCAGTTCCTGTTCGAGCACGGCAACACGAATACCCGGTTTCAGCCAGCGCTCGCCGGCATCAGGCTGGATATCACCATGGAGCAGTTTCAGCAGAGACGTTTTGCCCGCGCCATTGCGACCGAGCAGACCGATGATGTCACCGGAGTCGATGGTCATGTTTTCGGCATTGAGCAAGACCTGGGGGCCGTAAGCCAGGTGAATATCTTTCAGGGTGAGCAGGGGCATGGGGGCAGGCTGACTACGTTGGGTTGCCGCTATTTTACCTGTTATTACCGCTTTATGCTGCTGGTTGTGCTGATGCAGGTGGCTCAGGTGGTTTGGCAGGGGGCTGCAGGTTGGCCAGCTTGAGGCTGAACTCCTTGCGTACCAGCAGGAAGCTGATGACGGCCTGGATGGTGACTGACAACACAGAGATGTACCAGACCTGGTTCATGTTGAAGCCTTCCTGCTTGCTGGCCCACACCGCCATGGGAATGAAAATCAGCAACCGGCTGGCCGACGAGAGCATGGCGGGCCGGGTATTACCCAGGCCCTGGAACATGCCGGAACAGGTAAAGATGATGCCCTGTGCAACAAAGTTCCAGGAAATGATGCGCAGGAAATTACCGCCGGCGGCGATCACCGGTTCTTCATCGGTGAAAAAAGCCACCAGCAAAGCCGGGTTGATCTGGATGAGCAGGGTGACGATGGCCATGACGATGGCGCTGAGCAGGATGCCCTTGTAGCAGGTCTCACGCACACGGTCGCCATGGCCGGCACCGAAGTTCTGTCCGGCGATGGGGCCTACGGCGAAGGCGATGGCCATGGTGGGCATGAAGATGGATTGCATGATGCGCCCGCCGATACTGAAACCGGCCTGGGCGGTTTCACCGAAATCCTGGATCAGCCAGTACACCACGGCGAAATAACCGAACATGAGCAGCATTTCCCCACCGGCGGGCAGGCCGATATTGAACATCCGGCCCCAGATGGCAAATTGCGGTTTCCACAGGGGAAGCTGGAAGGAGACATATTTTTCCAGCTTCACGAAATAGGCAATGAGCATGGCGACGCCGATGGTGCTGGAAATGGTCGTGGCAAGACCGGCACCCATCACGCCCAGGGCCGGGGCCGGGCCTACGCCAATGATGAGCACGGGCGCCAGGATAGTGTTGAGCAAAATCGTAATGACCTGGATCATCATGGTGGGTTTGACGATCCCGGTGGCACGCAGGGCCGAACCCATGCCCATGATGGCAAACTGCAGCGCCATGCCGGGCAGGAAATAGTAGAGGAATTTCACACCCTGGGCCTGTGCATCGCCGGCTGCGATGGTGCCCATGTAACTGTCTGCAAGGGTATAACCGCCTACCAGGGTGATCAGGGCACAGATGGCAGCCAGCACCATGGCCTGGTTGAAGACCAGGTTGGCCTGGTCCTGGTCCTTGCGGCCCACGGCCTGGGAAATCAGGGCAACCGAACTGACGCCCAGTACCTGGCTGAGCGCCATGATGACGAAAAACAGGGTACCTGCGGCACCCACACCAGCGATGGCAGCATCGCCCAGGCCGGCCACGAAATACAGGTCAACCAGCAGGTAGAGGGTCTGGAAGATCATGCCAGCGGCAACCGGGGCGGCCATGGCAAGAATAGTGCGGGGTATGGACCCCTGGGTGAGATCTTTCATTGGTTGCCCCCATACTCGAAAACACGCGAGTTTACAGCAATAAACCGGTTCATGGCAGTTTCTGTTCTTGCAGCAAGTCTGGCCCGGACTTGATGTCGATACCTGATCTTTTTTGCTCTTTTCCTGAATATTATTCACCCGGTTACTGTCTATTTATTCAGGTCCCTGGTAACAGCAGTGCTTTTGCCTGTATCACAGTCCGGTTTGCATGCGATAGACAGCCTGTATGCCCCGTACTATGCTTGGTTGCCAGTCTCCGGAAGCTGTTCGTGAAGCTGATCATAGCGAATCATAAAGGACCATGATGGACGACTCTGCCAAGCACACTTTCCTGGCCAGGAACCTCACACTCATTGTCGGCGTTTTCTTGCCGCTATTGCTGGTATTGCTGTTCTGGGTCGCGATGATCATTCCACGCCTGACCGTGGAAGCCCCGCAATATGACCTGGTCCTGTCCTCGCAGTTTTATTACCCGGAAGGGCGGCAACTCAATGGTTCCCTGGATTTCCAGGTAGAAGACGGGCAGTTATTTGCCCGGTTCAATGAATCTCCGGTCTATCCACGTGCCAATGGTGATATTCAGGCCGTGGCCATTCCCGTACCCAGGTTGTATTACTTTGCCAGTGCCTCAGGCAGCCTGCGTGAAATCGAGTATGCAATACCGGAAGCACCACGGGACGGCGAGTTGATTCCTGTCACCGGGCTGTCGGGTGCTGTCCTTGCCAGGGAAAACCAGGCCCCCGATGGGTATCGCTTTGATAACAGCTACCACGGATCCCGGGGTTTTCTGTTTTTGTTTGACGGCTATCGGTACAGCGCCAAAATAGAAAAGGATGGCCGGGCCGTAAAAATACCGTCAATTGACCAGAACAATGCCTATGGCAGTTATAGCTTTGTTGGCTGGGTGGAACAGGGATCCCTGTAATGGCTGATCGAGCCGAGGTGCTTGACCGGATTGTTGCACTGGCACGTGAACACGATCTCTCCGCGCAGGAGATATCGCAGGCACTGGACCCGCAACAGCCTGCTGACCAGGAATCACAGTCCTCTGTAACCAGTCGCATCCTGGCCACTATCGGTGGCATTTTCATTCTGTGCGGACTGGGTTTTTTTATTGAAACATTCTGGGCAGAGATGAACGCCGCCGCCCGGATTATCCTTTCGCTGGGTTCGGGCGTGGTCATGCTGGTGCTGGCCCTGGTGTTCATGCGCAACACGTATTACGAACGCACGACCCTGCCGCTGTTCCTGCTGGCTGCGCTGATGCAGTCAGGTGGCATTATGGTGGCGTTTGATGAGCTTGGTACTGGCGGTGACCCGCAACTGGCGCTCTTGGCCATGAGCGTCGTCATGCTCCTGCAGACACTGATTATCTTTCGGGAATACCGGCTTGCTGTACACGTGTTCCTGGCACTCGTTTTTGCTGCTGCAGCGGTGGGAAATCTGCTGGATATCATCGGGATGGACTGGGACCTGGAAAGTACGCTCACCGGCTTGGCCCTGCTTGTTGCCAGCTTTCGCCTCAACAAGACGGCCTACAACACCATCGTGCCATTCTGGTTTTTTGTTGGTGGTGCATTAACCGGCTATGGGCTGTTTGATTTGCTTGAAGGCACGCCAGTGCACTTGCTGTACGTGGCCTACCCGGCATTGATGATTTACTTCAGCACACTGGCAAAGAGCCGCACCCTGTTATTCGTAGGCACCTGCGCCATGATTGGCTACCTGGGCTGGTTTACCAGTGAATACTTTGCCGATTCCATTGGCTGGCCCCTGGCACTGATCATTATTGGTGGTGTCTTTATTGCCCTGAGCGTCTTTGCAGTGAAGATCAGCAGGGACTATATTACCGGTTCGTCCTGACAGACTTTTGATAAAACGCAGGGTCATTTTTCGGGGGAATCGTGATGTCCAGATTAACTTGTCGGCTCGTTGTCCTGTTACTGTTTTTGCCAGTACAGCAGGTCATGGCCGCTTCAGCTTCAGAGATGAGCCTGGAGAATCTTGTAGACAGGGTCCAGGTCCTGGAAGACCGTGAAGCCATCCGCCGTCTCATCATAGCCTATGGTACGGCCCACGATCATCGCGACTACCGCACGTTTGCCTCCCTGTTTGCCCGTGAGGGCGAGTGGGTCAGCGGCATGGGCAGTGCGAAAGGCCCGGATGCCATTTTCAAACTGATGGATGAGACCATTGGTCACAATCCCATGCCCGAAGGATCGGGGACATTCCATTTACTGACCAATGATGAAATCGATATTGACGGTGATCGTGCCAGTGCCGTCACCCGGTGGCTGTATATGACGCCGGGCGAGGATGGCGCACCGAGGACCACGATCCTGGGGCACTACAATGATGAGTTCATTCGAGAAAACGGGCAATGGAAATTCCTGCGGCGGGAGGCGCCGGTGGACTTGCCGGCAAACTGAATTAAAAAAGGGCGCATGAGCGCCCTTTTTTATGTCCTGGATAGTGAAACAGGTTACTGCGGACTGAGGATATCCTCCAGCCGGCCTGCCTCGAGCATTTCGTTGTAGAACACGGTCGGATCACAGGGCGGGCTTTCCAGCAGTTCACGGGAATCGCCGCGCTGGGAACCGCGGGTACGCACCAGGGGTGCCGTGTAAAGGTCGTCGTAGATGGTCATGGTGCGGTCAATGGTCAGGCCGTCTTCCGCCACATTCCAGCGCTCCACGATGCGGGTGCCATCACCGCCGGTCATCGGATAGCCCGAACCGTCCAGCCAACCCGGTGACAGGTGTGTGGTCTGGATGATCAGGGTGCGGTCCTGCCATACTCCCTTGGAAAAGCCCATGGACGTCAGGGGCTGGTCCGGCAGGGCATCGCGGCCGTCCATGTAGACCCAACGTGGCGTGTTGTCCTGCAGGAAGATCATGACGTAGTGGGAACCGGCATCGAGAATCTCCACGGGATACGGGGAGCCGAAGATGCGCGGCAGCCCGGCAGGCTGGCAACGCAAGACATGGTCATCACCAAATTCACGATTGTCATATATCTCGCTGGCGGCTGCCGTCATGGGCATGGGCTTGGGGTCGAAATCATCGACGGTAGTACGGAACTTGTAACGATTGTCCCAGAAGCCGCTGATATCGACTTCGTAGTCATTGGCTTCGTAGGTGTAATCGCCGGTTGGGTCGGCAGTCACTTCCTGGGTGGAGTTCGAGCTGACACAGCGACCGAGCTGGCGGCCATTTTCGGGACCACTGAGAACGTTGATACAGGTGGCATAGAGTTTTTTCGTGTCATCGCGTCCCAGGTTCCCGGTAGCATAGACATTGAAGCCTTCCTGGATCGTCTCTTTCGTCCAGTTTTCCCGGCGATAGGTGGGCAGGTTACCGGGTGGGTGCAGTGACCATTGTTCTACCGAGCCGTCGGGCATGGTGACATCGACGTCATAACGGATATGCGGATTGGTCCACCATACGCGGGTGACAACACCGCGGACTTCACCCTCGGCGTCCTGGAATTCGGTATTGAACGCATGGTGGGCAAGCAACTGGCCTGCCCCGGTCAGAACAGTGACACCGGCCAGTGCCAGCAAAAACTTTCTGGTAGACATGGCTCTTTCCCCCATTGTTGTATTGTTGTTATGGCAAAAGCCTACACCAGGGTGGCTGGCCAAGTGAAGTACTCTTTCTGCCGGGCCCGATCTACAGCGGGTCCAGGAAGTCTCCGGAGCGGATCAGCATGTTGTCGCTGACGGCAAAATTGTAGAAATAGACCCACGCATCCACGGTGGTATTGTCACG
>CAZROW010000103.1:0-6738 GCA_964601805.1 uncultured Enterobacteriaceae bacterium | reverse complement strand
CCCTTTATCCCTTTATCCCTTTATCGTTCCAGAAAAAACCACTAAGCCAGAATTCCTACTTGGGCGTAGTTCCTTCTATATCCTGCAGTAATTTCGTCTGCGACTCCGCCATAATCCGAGGCCGAACAATATTCAGGCCCTTGAGCACATTGACGGCTTCGTTGAGCTGGTAGTCCTGGACAAGGACTTCCGGTGGGGGTTGGGTTTCGGCGGCAAGGACAGCGGCTTCTTCGCGTTCTTCCTCGGTGGCGTTTTCCAGGTGGCCGGCAAGGTCGGCTTCGCGGTAGGAAATCAGGCTGTCGGGAATGCGGGTGACCTGGCCTCGGTCGACAACGATATCGGGGTTAATACCTGTGGCCTGGATGGAGCGGCCATTCGGTGTGAAATAAAGTGCAGTGGTCAGCTTGATGGCGCGGTCATTGGTCAGGGGCAGGACTGTCTGGACCGAGCCTTTGCCAAAGCTGGCGGTGCCCATGATGATGCCGCGCTGGTGGTCCTGCAGGGCGCCGGCCACGATTTCAGAAGCCGAGGCGGAACCGGAATTGATCAGTACAACCAGAGGCGCGCCGCGACTGGCATCTTCAGCCGACGCCTCGAAGCGCATCTCCGCGTTATCGACGCGGCCTTCGGTATAGACAATCAGGCCGTTATCGATAAAGGCATCCACCACGCCCACGGCGGACTGCAGGACACCGCCGGGATTGTTCCTCAGGTCCAGGACAATGCCCTTGATTTCGTTTTCGTCATGCAACAGGTTCAGGGCATCCTTGACTTCATCACCCGTGTCGGTTGAAAAGGTGCCGACGCGAATGTAGGCATAACCGGGTTCCAGCATGCGATAACGAATGCTGCGCGCCTGGATGATTTCCCGCGTCACGGTGACTTCAAAGGGTTCACTGACACCTTCACGCAGTATGGTCAGCACAACCTCGGTGCCGGGTTCGCCACGCATCAGGTCGATGGTATCGCCCAGTGTGACTTCCCGTGCCGGTGTGTCATCCAGCTTGATAATGAGGTCGCCGGCTTCGATGCCGGCACGGTCGGCCGGGGAGTCATCCATGGGAGCGATAACCTTGATGAAACCATCCTCTATACCGACTTCGACACCAAGCCCGCCAAACTCGCCGGTGGTGCTTTCCTGGAGCTGATCGTAATCATCGGCTGCCAGGTAAGTGGAGTGGGGATCGATGCCGGCCAGCATACCCTTGATGGCATTTTCCAGCAGGGTTTTATCATCAATGGGTTCCACGTAGGCACTGCGGATACGGTTGAGGACTTCAGTAAATATCCTGACTTCATCCAGGGGCAATGGTAATTCCGGCTCGGCTGCCGGGGCCAGCTGGGCAAAGCTGATTGAAGAGCCAACAAGAAGAACAGAGCCAAGTGTGATGGTGAGGCTTTTTCTGATCAGGAGTCTTGCAGTGTCAAAGGTATTCATTTCGTCTCTCGATAAACCGGGTCGTACCGTGGATGGGACCCGCTTGTGTATTCGTGGTTCTGTACAGGGTTAAGACAGCTGTTCGGGTACTTTATTACAGTTTGCAGTGACTAATATACGGCGTTGGTATTCAGCACGGTCACCTGTTTTCCAAAAATGTGTTCAGTTTCGGGCAATACACCATGCGGAAGGGTTTTCAGACGAGCCGTTATGGCGGATTTCGAAGTACAGGCCGAACTCATCCTGGCCGCCGGTATTGCCTACAGAGGCAATGGTTTCGCCGCTGTTTACCCATTCTCCGACGTCCTTGAAAAGCGCCTGATTATGGGCATAAAGACTCATATAACCATCCCCATGGTCAATTATCAAGAGCAGCCCGGAGGATGAAAACCAGTCTGAAAAGACCACCCTGCCATGGTGAACGGCACGTACATCGGACCCTGCATCGGCACTGATTGTCACGCCTTCCCAGCTAAGGTCCCCCAGCCCGTAACTGCTGCCCCAGAGGTTGCTCAACCTGCCATCAACGGGCCAGTTGAGGTTGCCTTTGAGGCTGGCAAAGGGTTGCTGCTGGTCACCGAGCGACAGGTTGGTGATTGAACGACGCAGCTCCTCAATCAGCAATTCCATTTCCTGGCGCTCGGCTTCGAGTGCTTCCAGTTTCTGTGCGCTTGTGGAGAGCATGACATCCAGTTCGTCGAGCAGTGTCTGTCGCTCGGTCAATGATCGCTCCAGGCTTGTGCGTTGCTCGCGAAGTGACAGTTGTTGTTCGCCAAGTTCCTGTGTCGTGGCAGTGATGCGCTGCTCTACTTCCTGTATGTCATCCAGGGTTTCATTGTATTCATTCACTGACCGGGTACGGGCGGCACTGAAGTACTGGTAATAACCCAGGGTCCGTGACACCTGGGCCGGGTTTTCCTGGTTGAGCAAGAGCTTGAAGTATTCCTGTCTGCCGGTTTGATAGGCGCTGCGGACATATTGCTTGATCAGGGTTTGCTGTGCAGCTTTCTGTGATTCCAGCTCATCGCTTTGCTGCTCCAGTCGGGATAGCCTGTTTTCGTTGTCCGCAATACTGGATTGCAAGGTGTCGATCCTGGCATTCAGGTCGGCCAGGGTGCGTTCATTATCCTGCAGGGTTTGATAAACCGAAGCGCGCTCGGTATTACGGCGGCTGATTTCGTTCTGGACTTCAGCAATAGCTGTGTTGATCGCAGCCAGAGCTTCCTCGGAGACTTCCTGTTGTGACCAGCCAGTGACTGGCACCAACAGCATGACAGCAACAAGGCACAAGGTGGACAGCAGGTTCTGCCATTTCTTGTGCATGTGTGTTGCGGGCTGACTCATCAGTGGTTTTCGATAAGAGAGTGTCCGGTCATTTCAGCGGGTTGGGGCAGTTCAAGCAGCGACAACAGGCTTGGTGCAACATCACAAAGCGAGCCGTCTTCCCTGAGACTGATGTCCTTGCTGCCCACGTAAACCAGGGGGACAGGACCATTGGTGTGCGAAGTCAGGGGTTGTCCGGACGCTTCATCAAGCATCTGCTCGAGATTGCCGTGGTCTGCTGTGATCAGGCAATTGCCGCCAACTTCAAGAATGGCGTCGGTAATCTTGCCAAGACATTCGTCGACGACTTCGGCTGCTTTAAGCGCCGCTTCCCAGATGCCGGTATGGCCGACCATGTCACCATTGGCATAGTTGCAGATAATGGCATCGTATTCCCTGTTCCTGATCGCGCTGACCAGCTTGTCTGTTACCTCATAAGCACTCATTTCCGGCATCAGGTCATAGGTATCGACCTTGGGGGAGGGGACCAGGATGCGCGATTCGCCATCGAACTCGGCTTCCCGGCCACCGCTGAAGAAGAAGGTCACATGGGCATACTTTTCGGTTTCGGCAATACGCAGCTGGCTCTTGTTGTTCTTTGCCAGGTATTCGCCAAGGACGTTGGCAAGCTTGTCCGGCGGATAGGCACAGTCTGCATCGATGTCATCGGCATACTCGGTCAGCATGACGAACTTGCCCAGTTGCGGCATTGTGCCCCGGTCAAAATCATTGAAGCCGGTGTCGGTAAATACGCGGGTGAGTTCGCGTGCACGGTCGGCGCGGAAATTCATGAACACCACCGAATCACCATCATCAATGGTGATGGTTTTGCCGTCGCGGGTGATGCAGGTGGCCTGGACGAACTCATCGTTTTCATCCCGTTCATAAGCCAATGCCAGGGCGTTGGAGGCTGAGTCGTTACTGAATTCGGACTTGCCATGACAGATGGCATTGAAGGCTTTTTCTACACGATCCCAGCGCTTGTCCCGGTCCATGCCATAAAAGCGGCCGGTAATGGTGGCTATCTGTCCACAGCCCATGGCGGCGAACTTGTCTTCAAATGTCTTGATGGAGGAAGCGGCACTGCGCGGCGGTGTATCACGGCCATCAAGCAGGGCGTGCAGGTAGATTTTTTCACAGCCGCGCTTGCTGGCCAGTTCGACCATCGCGGCAATCTGGTTTTCGTGGCTGTGAATCCCCCCTGGTGACAACAGGCCGATGATATGCAGGGCCTTTCCGTTATCCCTGGCGCTATCTGCCGCCTGGCACAGGACTTCGTTGCTGAAAAAGCCGCCATCGGCGATGTCCTTGTCGATCCGGGTCAGGCTCTGGTAAACCACGCGGCCGGCGCCAAGGTTCATGTGGCCTACTTCCGAATTACCCATCTGGCCATCAGGCAGGCCGACTTTCAGGCCGGAGGTGTGGATAAGCGTATGGGGGCAGGTTGCCAGCAACTTGTCCCAGACCGGTGTATTGGCCTGGCTGATGGCATTGTGTGTCGTGCTGTCACGGTGACCCCAGCCATCGAGTATCAACAGCAGGGTGGGGCCAGTGGAATCAGTCATGGAAAATCCCGGGAATCAGGTTGAAATACAAGGTCGCCATTATCGCCAATTCGGGGAAGGCTTGCGAGCTTGCAGGGTCGGTTTGTTCGAGGTTTATATGCGTTTTCATGCCTATTCTTACCTGACTTCAATTTCATTGGCGTGTATACTCCGTGCCTCTTTGAAACAGGCAGTAACCGTCATTCCCTGAACGCGCATGGAAAAGATTTTCGAATTCCTGTTAAACCACTGGATACTTTCCGGGCTGTGGCTCGGTATTGTTGTCACCCTCATTCTGTATATCAAGGCAAAGGCCGGTAGTGCCCTGAGCCCGCAACAGGCAACACTGCTGGTCAATCGACAGGATGGTGTCATCCTGGATATCCGGGACAAGAAAGCCTTTGAGGCGGGCCACATCGTGGATGCCGTCAACATTCCCCTGGCCAAGCTCGGTGAGCGCTCCTCTGAACTGGAAAAGTTCAGGGAAATGCCGCTTGTTGTCGTGTGCAATATGGGCCAGCAATCAGGTGAGGCGGTGAAACTGCTCGAGGAAAAAGGTTTTACCGAAGTTTCACGTATGAGTGGCGGGATGACCGAGTGGAGCTCCCAGGGTTTGCCCACGGTCAAGTAACGCCACTGCGGTTAATAATCACAGCTAACCTGTAGCTGACCAGAGAAGAAATAAGGACAGAAAATGGCAGAAAACGACGCACCCCAGAATCCTGCAGGACAACCTGCTGCGGACCAGTCCGGACAGCGCTTTGGCGTCCAGCGTGTCTATATCAAGGACTCCTCCTTTGAAGCGCCTGATACACCGGCGGTATTTCGTACCCAGTACAACCCCAAGGTCAATTTCAGCATCAATAACAAGAGCAGCAAGATTGATGAAGGCCTTTACGAGGTGGTACTGCGCCTGACTGCTGATGTGAAACAGGATGAAAAGACGGTTTTCCTGGTCGAAGTCCATCAGGCAGGAATTTTTGAAATACGCGGATTTGAAGGCGAGCAGCTGGAGCAAGTACTTACTATTGCCTGCCCGAACCTGCTTTTCCCCTATGGCCGGGAAGCCATTGATGCCCTGGTTACTCACGGCAGTTTCCCCGCGCTCTTGCTGGCCCCGATCAACTTCGAGGGGATCTACCAGCAGGCCAAACAGCAGCAGGCTGCACCCGCACCGGATGTGCCGCCAGCCGATCCCACCGAGACGGGCGAATCGCACTAGGCGTTTGCCGGATCGAGCGAAAGGTCGCCAAAAGGCGGCCTTTTTTGTGCCTGCCCCTTTCGCCTTGCTACTTGCCCTGGAAGTCCTGCTGTCGCCAGGCTTCAAAAACGATGACCGCCGCAGCATTGCGCCAGGACCCTGACATCATCCTGGTAGGTGAGATTCGGGATGCGGAAACGGCAGAGATCGCCTTACGGGCAGCCATGACAGGTCACCTGGTGTTATCAACATTGCATACCAACGATGCCTTATCCAGCGCCATGCGACTGGTGGATATGGGGGCAGAAGGCTTTCTTGCTGCGGCCTCCCTGAAGGCGGTAATTGCACAGCGACTTGTGCGCAGGTTATGTGATAACTGTTGCGAGCCCTATACGCCCGACAAGAAGGAACAGGGATGGCTTGAGTCGGTGCTTGGCGAAGCTGATGCAGCGAAGCTGGAGTTGAAGCATGCCGTGGGTTGCCACCGCTGTAACAATACCGGCTACCGGGGACGTATAGGTGTCTTTGAATTACTGAAACTGAATGAGGAACTCAGCGATGCATTACGTCGCGAGAATTCCTCGGAATTTATCCAGAAAGCCAGGGAAGTACCCGGATATCAGCCGCTGGTCAGAAGTGCGCTGGATTATGCCATCCAGGGTATTACTTCACTGGAGGAAGTGTTCAAGGTGTCGGAACAGATTGATGAATCTGATGAATTCCAGAAAATTCCGGAAAGTGCCTGAAACAAATAATAACGAAATCGATAGAAAATAGTGAAATAAACCAGAAATGCCCAACTTTTTTTACAAAGGCAGGAACCAGGGAGGCGCACTAGTCAGCGGCAACCTGTGGGCTGCGTCTGCAGATGCGGCAGCTTCCGAGCTTTCGGGCAACCAGATTATTCCGATCGATATTCGCGAAACAAAAGCTGACAAGGAAAGTGCCAGGAAGGAAAAAAATGGCGGCAATGCTCTAACAGGTATCAAGGAGTTTTTCTCAGGTACTCGAATCGAGTTGACCGAATTGATTATCTTTTCCCGCCAGATGTACAGCATGGCAAAGGCGGGTATCCCACTGGACAAGGCGCTGAAGGGAATTGAAAGGTCCCTGGACAATTATGCGCTGAAGAAGGTATTACAGGATCTGCAAAATGAACTCGAAAAGGGTATGGCACTTACCTGTAGAAGTTTAGACCTGATCTGACACATCATCTTGAAAAAGAGAGAGTT
>CAZROW010000102.1:0-6941 GCA_964601805.1 uncultured Enterobacteriaceae bacterium | reverse complement strand
AGATTCCCGATCAGCCTGCATTTTGCAGATTCCGATAGATGGTTTCCACAAACTGCCTGGTGGTCCAGAAACCACTGTCCGCGCCATAGCGACCGTCGTAATCGCGGGTGGGGCCGGCTTCAACAACCTGTTCCATACTCATGCCGTCCTCAATCATTGCCTGAATGCGATCACGGATTATTGTCATCATATCGCGGAATTCCACGATATCCGCTTCATCACACAGGCGGCCATGGCCGGGTATGATCAACGTGCCGCCTTCCTGTTTTTCTTTGGGCACTGCGATTTTGATGATGTGGTTCAGGCCATCAATAATGCCGTTGATATTTCCGCCATTGGCTTCATCGATGAAGGGATAGGTCGTGGTAACAAACAGATCGCCGGCACTGATGACATCGGAACTGCGAAAATGCACGATGGAGTCACCACTGGTATGGGCGGCCGGTGCTTCATAAAGCAGAACGGGTTCGCCGTTGAAATACAGGTCCTTCTGGTCCTGGAAATACGTGTCGAAGGGCAATGCATCGGCAGGTGGCGGCGGATCCTGGCTCAGCATTTCAAACAGGGCGTTTTCATGGGAGATGATGGTGGCACCCATGCCGGCATCGGAAATGTCCCCGGATACATTACCGCCTTGGATGGTGCTCCCGGCCTGGGCGATCGGGGCATTACCGCCAGTGTGATCGCCATGGCTATGGGTATTGATGATATAGCGAACAGGTTTGTCAGTAAGCGTACGGATTGCCGCCAGTATTTTCTCACTGAGCTCAGCGAACTGTGTGTCCACGATCAATACACCGTCATCGCCAATCTGGACAGTTGAATTTCCAATGGGGCCTACCAGCATATAGATATTGCCGCTAACGGGCAGGATATGGATTTCAGCATTGGCCAAATCGTTAGAGTCCTGGGCACTTGAGTGTGCAATGAGACATAAGTTGGCCAGGCAGATAACTGCCGGCACCAGCACAGAGCGTATTATTGGTTTAATCATTGTTACAGGCCTTCGGATTCCAGTTGGCATTATCAGCTTCACGTTTGAAATGGGAGCTGGTGATGAAGCTGCGGTTGAGATACACAGGATCCTCCACAACACTGGTGACCACCAACCATTCATCACCATTGGGAGCGGCGAAGCGGTCAAAATATTCACTGAGGCGGGTTTGGGCGCTGTAAGGAACACCGTTGCGCCGTAGCCAGGCCGGCAGGAGATTGGTGGTGACGACTTCCAGGGAGCCAGTTTGCGGTGGCTCGGCATTGGGTCCAGGCCGATAGGAAACCGGCATTTTCCACTGAGCCAAGGAATAACCCTGCAGGCTGGGAGCACCCCTATCGATTTCCCCGTTGTCATCGGGCGCCATGAAATTCAGGATTCGCGTCTGGCGTCCGGCATCGGTTTCCAGACGCATGGTGTTGTCGTCGTCCCAGGAAATGCGCAGGCGTGTGGGCATGCGCATCAGGCCCGCCGCACCGAAAGCCTTGCATGAGCCGTCCATGGATTCGTCCCACTGATTAGCCACTTCCCTACCCCTGGCATTGAGCATAATGATGCTTGAAGTATCCCCCTTTTCAGGTGTCACCATGCGCCAGCGCCAGTCTTCATTGACGATGGACACCCAGGTGCCTGTCAGGTCGATAGGGGCCGCCTGCCTTGCTGCCACGGGTTCTGCGCCAGGACCGCCCGGGCCGGGGATGCCAAACTGGGCATGGACACCGCAGGTCAGCAACACTCCCATGAAGAACAGGACACTGCGCACGCAACTTAGCGAATTCCGGATGGCTTTTTTCATGGCAACTTCTCCTGAAATTCCGGTAGCGCTGTCTCAGCACCCCCCATGGTGGCTTCAAGCGGCAAGCCGACATCGTTGGCAAATTCCTCGAGATACGTGTTCTCCCCCGGCAGATAGTGAGGGACTTCCCCTTCCGGGCGGACCACTTCCACGACGGTATTGCAGGGATAAGGATCCATGCTGCCATTTTCCAACAACTCGAAACCGTTGGTTTTAATCAGGGGTTCACTGAGATAAACCGGATCTTCAATAATGCTCACATGGGTCATGATATTGCCATGTCTGTGGAAACGGTCGGTCAGGGTAGCCTGGTCGCTCAATGCCAGGCCGTTGCGGCGTATCCAGCCGGCCTTGAGATGCGTGGTGTGTACTACCAGGGCATCACCCTCCCAGTGGCCGGTGGAAAATCCCTGCCAGGTGTGCCGGGCATATTCCGGGGGATGTTCACGCCCGTCCATCCAGATTTCCCTGTGCTGTGCCTGCCAGGCAATGTAGGTATGAATCTTTATCAGTTCCTGTGTGGCAGGATCACGCTCCTCCCAGATCCGCAGCACGCCAACCCCACGAAAACCGTAAGTTGACGGATGGGGTTTGCATTGATGTTCCGGCAGGGTTAATAGAGCGGGACTCCAGCTTTGCCCACGCAGGCGGCCTGCTTCATTAATCGGCAATCCCAGGTAATCACCCAGAGCCGGGCCGGGGATCCTTTCTTCAAAATCCTCATGGTAAATCGGGTTCCAGTATCCCATGATGTTCATCTGTGCGAAGGTGGCAGGTGAACCTGAAATGATAAGTGCCAGCGAAAAAAGGCAGGCTGATTTCCCCATGTTCATGCTGATTATTCCCTCCAGGTGTCAGTCGTAATCAACTTAACTGTTAACTGACAGTGCGGCCGAATTGTGATTGCTGTGAGCTGCTTTGCTTGAATGAATTCTTATTGTTATCAGTCACTGAAGACTTTCAGGAAAGCATAAAGACCCGTTTTCCTCTAGTCCAGACATTATTTGCCGATGACATAAGGAGAAAGAAACTTTGCGAAGGGAGGGTGTTCTGTGAACGTTTTGTTAACTTCAAAAAAAAGCCCCCGGTATGAATACCGAGGGCTTTGTTCAGATCGCGAATAAGGACTTTATCGGCTGACCGTAATACTGGCCTGCAGATCAGTTGGACGAATGACCTCCATGACCGGCGCCTCGGCCACCAGCTTGACCCACATGTTATGGCCATCCTTGAAAAAGGCAGTCTCGTTCGCCTGGCGCAAGGCGTCCATGCTGCCCATTTGCTTGCCGGAGGCGGCATTGGTGAAACCGGACAGTTCAAACATGACCCATGAACCCTCGTCCATCTCGGCCAGGCTGAGCGTGACTTCGTCCCTTTCGGTTTTCACCTCGATCTCGGTGCCGGCCTTCACCGTGCTCTGGTCGCCGTTGACTTTGTATTCCTTGCCATTGCGAACAAGCGCGATAGGTTCCTGCGAAGGACGACGGGAGCGCAGAGCGGCACGTTGGGACCGAACAAGCTCAGTGTCCGGCGCATTTGGACTGAGCCCACCGATCAGGGCGAAGCGAGCAGTCCGCGATTCAAGATCGACTGCGGCCGGGAATTCTCCCCTGGCGTCGGAGAGATTCAGGCGACCGATATCGCCCGTACACACAGCGGCATTCCAGGAGGAATGGATTTCGCAGCTGTCGTCGGTGGCCACGCTGTCATTCTCGCCGTCGTGGAGTAAGACCTGGGAATCGGGAATGCCGGTAACTGAACCGTCCAGGTCATGGAACGACAAGGTCCGATAGGCGTTGCCGCCACGGTTATCATTATCGAACCGGTTATCGTATGTCGGGAAATAGGCAGGCTTGGCATTGACGAATTCCGCCCCCTTGATGGAGCTGTTGGTACTTAAGCCCGCACTCGTGAACAACAGGAAGGACAGCGCGCCTGTCTTGCGCAGTTCGTTGTCCTGGAAATTGACGAATGTCGTATCCACCACATCATCGCGGTAATCGTAGTATTCGTAGCCGCGGATGGGGAAATCCGGAATGGCCGGCTTCGGCAGGCTGCGGCCGTAGGCGATTTCCTCCGGCGTTTCGGGATTGCCGATATTGTCGGTCTCGCCCACAACCAGCCCATTAACCAGCTTTGAACTGAACGGCAGGCTGCCGATGTCGCCAGCGGCCTGCGTCATGCCAATGGCATTGTCAGCGAGTGTCAGGTTGCTATAGACATACATATCACCCCGGCCCCAGAGACCGCCGTTGCGGTTCTTATAGGAGGTCAAATCCTCGAAGTGCGTCTCCCCTACTTCGCTCTCCAGATCGGTAGGATCTTCCAGGGCCAGCAACGGCAGGGAGGCCAGCCCGAAGGTGTTATCTTCGTCGATGTGCCGGTCAATCATGAAGCCGTCGAAGTTGGAGTGGGCCACGTTGCCCCTGAATTCACGCAGCGGGGTGCGGCGCGGCCAGGTATTCAGGCTGTCTTCCGAGCCCAGGAATGCGCCATTCGGGTGCATCGGGATGGAGAACCAGAAGCCGGTCGAATCGGAACCGGCGGCCACGTTGTCAATGTAACTATTGTCCGGGTTGGTGATCCAGTACGAGGCTGCCGTGTTGTCTGAAGGCAGCAGGGTATACTCGCCGGAAAAACTGATTTGCCTGAGTTCAAAGCGGTTTTCAGCATCAATCTCACCGTTGGCGGCCAGATTGTTTGGCACACATTCCCTGGTGGGATGACACTTGGTCTGAATCGCCAGGTTTTTGACGAACTCGTTACCGCTCTCGATGCCGTCTTCCATGAAGAAACAGTGGCCCACGTTGTTATAGGTCACGTTGTTCTCGACGCGCAGGTCGTTGGTGCCATGAACTGTCACACAACGGTTGAAGGTATCGTGAATGGCGGCGTTTCTGACATATTGCCCTTTGCCACCGTCACCGACCAGGTGCCAGTGAATCGGGTAGCGGGCCAGTTCCATGTGCTGTCCCATGCGATGGAGTTCAACACCTTCGACATACATTTTGCTGGTGATCATCGCCATGATGTGACCACCGAAATACGACTCAAGCGAGTCTTCAGAGGACTGCACCTTGATGTTGCGGGTCAACAGGCCCACTTCGCCACGCTCATCCACGCCATAGGTGATCTCACCATAGTGCATGTATTCCAGGGGCTCATCCAGCGTGATGGAGTTGCCGCTGATCGCCGCGATGTAGCGCGTTTCTGCCTGGCGCGGATTGTAATCGGTTGAGGCCAGCACAATTTCGTCACCCACTTTCCACTGGTCGGCATTGAGGACTTCGATGGTGGTACTGCCTTTTTCAGCGGTTTCAGCCAGCTTGGTCCAGGTGTTGGTGATATTGCCGTGCAGGTTCAGGGTGCCGCCCGAAAGCATGATGCCGCGGTCGCCCATGCCCATCAGCTGTTCGTCCTGGACGTTGTCGGTGAGCGTGATGGTGGCTTTATGCTGATGGGGCTCAGCTTCGGTACCAATCTGCAGTTCCCCGAACACCAGGATCCATTCAGTGCTCAGTTCGAGATCGGACTCATCCGAAAACACGAGTTTGCCATTGATGGTGAGGCCGTTCAGCGCCGGCGGGCTGACGTCCAGCAAGACTTCCTGGTCACTGGCAATCGTTACCTTGTCACCGGCAGCAGGCACCTGGTTGTTTGGCCAGGTGGCCGGATCGGACCAGCGCAGGGACTGCGCCTGGGCGGTGAATGCTGAGAAAACGAAAATTGACAGAAAAAACAAACGATTGGATGTACGCATGGAACCTAAATACCCCTTAATAGTAGGTTAGTTACCCCAAAATGGACCGGAGAGAATAGCACAAAATTGCGGCAAAAATCACTGGCAGGGAGTGGTGCCGAGTCTCCCTCTTCAGGACGTCAGCGGCACAGGTTTGCGGGTCAATCCGGGACAAAGTGAGTGAACGGGCTGGCTCAGGGACTTCCGGAGCAAGCGGCTCTGCTCCCTTCTCATATCACCTGATGTGTTGGACTGTCCTGTATGGAGAGATTATCCTTATTCAAGGTGTACGTTTACCTGCCTCGCCCCGGTCTGGACCAGAAGAACGGCAGGGAGGCTAATATGGAAATCGGCATTAATACGTCATCATTCATAAACAACCATCATTGAGGTGCACAGTGTTCAACGCTCACCGCTTGTTTCTCAAGGGTTTGGTCCCGGTGGCAACACTGGCCCTCCTCCCTGCTGTCTCCCATGCACAGGTTATCGTCCTGGGAGCCGGCTATACCGAAGAATGTGCCAGTGCTGCCCAGCATGCGGACGATTCCAAGTCCACACTCGTCACCGGCTCGCGGTTGGAACTGCGTCCCCTTGAAATCTGCACACACGCCATCCGGGAGGATGTGGAGAACCGGGCGGCCAATTACAATAACCGGGGCGTTATCCATTTCTCCCAGCAGAACTATAACGCCGCCTTGAGGGATTTCGAGGAAGCGATCCAATTGCAGGAAGACAGGTACCAGTTTCATTTCAACCTGGGCCTGGCACTGGTGCGTCTCGAACGCTGGGCACAGAGTCTGGAGGCATTCGATAGAGGCTTTCAACTGGGAGGCCCCACACCGGGAACTGACAGCTCCCGCCTCGCCGAGATCTATTACAACCGGGGTATCGCCAACGAGGAAAGCGGCAATACCCGACAGGCCTATGACGATTATCGCAGGGCTTTGGAACTGGCACCTGACTGGGAACTTCCCACTGAGGAACTGGCCCGCTTTTCCGTGCGCAGGTAACGGGCAAGGTGTCCGATGGTGACAAGAAAAATATAAAGGGATACCCTCTTATCACACTTTTCAAAGAACAAACTGGATCAATGAGGGCTATCAGCATGAAACTTCATATCATTAATACCGCCTGGCCAAAGGTAACAGCTTTGGTTTCGGTAGTTTTTTTGGCCGCGAGCTGTGGTGAGCAGGAAGTTGCAATGCCTGCACCAACTGAAACACCGATCGAGGAAACCGTTAACTATCACATGACAATGGCGGGGCAAGCAGCCGGGTTCGAGCATATCGGCCTGTACAACACAACTTGCGCCCGCATGGGCGACCCTACTGCCGGGCGGGAACGTCCTCCTGAGAACCTTCAATCACCCGATACCTGGGGTATGGAGCCGGCACAGGTTTTTGACCAGGTCT
>CAZROW010000101.1:0-6961 GCA_964601805.1 uncultured Enterobacteriaceae bacterium | reverse complement strand
TTCTGGAAATCATCCAGCCCCGGATTCGGAGACAGGATCTGGGTCAGGTAAACCACCACCATGTTGTTCTGCGGATCAACCCAGTAGGTGCTGTGATAGGCACCGCCCCAGCCGTATTCGCCGACATTGCCCATGGTGCCGCGGGCGCCCACATCCTTGAGTACGGAAAAGCCCAGGCCCATGCCGGTGCCGGGCTGGAAGGGGATGTTGCGCAAATGGTCAGAGGTCATCAGTTCGATGGTTTTCGGACCGAGTATCCGCGTGCCATTGAGTTCACCGCCATTGAGGGTCATCTGCAGGAATTTGGCGTAATCACTGGCGGTGGACAGCAGGCCGGCGCCACCGGAGAAGGTCACCCTGGGACCATTGACGTATTCACCCTGTGCACCCATGCCGGGGCCGTTCGGTGCCGGTTCAATGCCACCGCCCTGACGGCCACGATAAACCGTGGTCAGGCGCGGTGCCTTGTCCTGCGGCAGGAAGAAATGGGTGTCATCCATGCCCAGTGGGGTAAAGATTTCTTCATCCAGGAACTCAGCCAGTGTCTGGCCGCTGACCACCTCGATGACGGCACCCAGAATGTCGATGTTGTAGCCGTAGATCCAGACAGTACCTGGCTGCGCTTCCTGGGGCAGGGCCGCCATTTTGCGGACAGTCGCCTGGATGCCGTCTGTCCTGTTGGCCAGGTACCAACCGGCAATACCCGCTTTTTCCCATTCCGCTACAGCAGGGCTGGCGCCGGCAAAACCACCATAGCCGATACCGGACGTATGGGTCAGCAGGTCACGCAGGTTGATGGGACGGTTCAGTGGCTCCAGGTCATAGCCACCGTTGTCATTGGGGACACCCACCTGGGCATCGGCCCACTCGGGAAAGTATTTGCTCAGGGGATCGGAAATCAGCAGGTCGCCGCGCTCGTGCAGGATCATGATGCCCGTGGCGACAATGGCCTTGGTCTGGGAGGCGATACGGAAAATACTGTCTTCGCGCATGGGTACATTACCAGCGATGTTCTGCATGCCTTTGGCCGAGGAATAGGCAATGCGCCCGTCCTTCAGCACCAGTGCCACGCTGCCGGCAACCTGGCGGTTATCAATGTAGGACTGCAGGACATCATCGAGTTGCTCGAGCCGGTCTCGGTCAAAACCCAGGCGGTCGGGACGTGTCCTGGCAAAGTCCTGGGCGGACAGCGAGGTGGTGACAAAGACGAGTACGGTTAACAGCGCAAGGCCGGTCTTGTTGAGCAGCTTCATGATTCCCCCTGAATGGAATGGTGCTTGTTATTGATGTTTTTTATTTGTCAGATGAACAGTGAGATGACAAGGTCAAACAGGGTAAGCAGTATACTGCCATAGAGAGCGGGTACAAAACCGTTGACCCGAAAGCCGGAGACGACAGCGGCCGAAAACCTGAACATGCAGGCATGCAGGACAAACAGGAACAGGCCGAAGGTCAAAATCGTGAACGGCAGTGTCACCAGGGTGATCACGGGCAACAGCAGGACATTGATCAGGCCCAGCACCATGGCGCCGCATAGTGCTGCCCACCACGAATCCACTTCCACGCCCTTGATCTGGCGGGCAATGAACAGGATCAGCAGTGAGCTGAGTATCAGGTGTACCAACAGTTCTGTGAGCATGGGGCCAGGTTCACTCTTTCGGGAAATTGAACATTCAACGAAGAAGGAGCAAATTCCGGGCCAGGAAAATTAAACTATTAAATTCAGATAGTTATGCTTGTTCGTGCGCGGAAAAGTCGGGCCGAATGGTGATCGGGGCCAATAGTTGGTCTTGTGTCAGAAACGGCCGTCCAGTGAGACCAGCCAGGTTTGAACTCAGGGCCGGTAGAAGGTAATCAACCTGCCCGCGGTAATAACCCCAATCCAGCAGGCCAGGGAAACACCGGCCATGAGTTTTACTTTCCACGGCATATCGGCTTCGGGTCCCAGGGTTTTGGCTTCCTGGAAAACCGTGGAATAGAAGCACAGCACATTGATACCGGCTACCAGTAAAAACAGCAGTTTGAAACGGAATGAATCATTGAAGATGTACTGGTCAGCATCGCCCACCAGGAACAGTGAACCCGTGGTGACATTGACCAGGAAGCCGGCAACGCCAAAGGGAATCAGCTTGTGAATGGCCGCCAGGGGAATGCCCCTGGCCATGCCCAGCATGCGCAGGTCCACCAGGCCCACCGACCCCACCAGCAGGCAAAGGCCCATGAAGTGCAGCGACTCTGCCATGGGCCATGACCAGTAACCCTGGGAAATAAAGGCCTCGGAGAGCCAGGTGCTTTCCAGCCAGTCGCTTAGTGCCTGCAATGTGGGATTGCGGTCCATAGATCAGAGGGTCCCTAGATACTCATGAGATTGACATAGGTGTAGGCCAGCAGGCGCCCGGCCACGATGGCGCCAGCCCAGAGCACGGTGGAAATGATGGCCAGATTTTTGGCACGCCTGGGTATTGCCCCGGTGTCATAGACCTTGTTGCCAAGAATGTTCGTGTTGAACCACTGCAGGTTCCACAAGGCCAGGGCTATACAGGCAAGCTTGATGTAAAAGACGGGATTGGTCAGCGCCTTGGTCGGGTAGCCGACCAGCAGCAGGATGCCGGAGATAGCGTTAACCACCAGGGCCAGCATGGCAACGGGCAAGAAGCGGCTTAACAGGGTTAACGGTATGCCCGGGGCTGCGCCCAGTACCCGGGCATTGATGGCCAGGGCGACACCGACCAGGAAGCCCATGCCCAGGGCATGAAAGGCAATAATGACGGGAAAGGCCATGGTCCAGCCGGTCTCACCCCGCACCCAGCTACTCAGGCTGCTGGTTTCAAGCCAGATAAAGAATGCTTCCACTTTTCCCCCTTGCCCTGAACGCAGCCAGAACAGAGTGCCTAGCATAGGCAAACCCGGGTAGCGGAGGCAATGGCTAATTACCGTGTAATGTCTTGTTTTGAAACTCAACAGCACCGTTGTTCGGGGCTAAAGCCCCTCCCACAGACTTCAGGGTGACCTGCTGATCCAGGTGGTCGAACAGGAATAATTCCCGTCTGAAAAAGTGCCAACCTCAACCTGGTGGTTTCATCAGAGCATGTGGGAGGGGCTTTAGCCCCGAACAACCACCTGGTATTTACAAACTGTGGCAATTCCAATTACCGACACTTGGTTTTTTACCTGGCCTGATCGTGTAAAATGCCCCCTTTTTTCAGGGCACTGGCCCGGGCAGGCTGGAAAGTATCCAACCTTAACAAGAGGAACAGGGACACATGAATATGACTTTTCGCGGCATATTACTCACAGCAATGGCAGTATTGCTCAGCGCCTGCGGCGGTAGTGATGACGCCAGTAGCGGCATAACCATGGCCCCGGATGCGGGCTCTGTCCAGACAGTCGCCCAGGAAGTGGTGCCGTGTCCTTCGGATCCGGGCATTACCTATATTTGCGGACTCATGAATGCCGAGGATCTGCTCATGGTGGGTGATACCGGCATGATCCTGACCTCGGGCATGGCCAATGAAACCACCAATGGTCACATGTACCTGGTCAACCCGCTGGATGACAGCTGGGAAGAACTGGTGGGCGGGCCCAACTATGCTGCCGATCATGACACTGCCATGTATCCCAACTGCCCCGGACCGATGGATGTCAGCAACTTTTCCTCCCATGGCCTGGCCCTGGAAGAAACCGGTGCCAACGTCTTTGACCTGTACATCACCAGTCACGGTGCTCGTGAGGCCATCGAGGCCTTTACCCTGGACCTGAGTGAAGGGATTGCCGAGCTGACCTGGAAAGGTTGCGTATTACTGGACGATGCCATCATGCATAACAGTGTCGCCATCCTGGATGATGGCGGCTTTGTCACCACCCAGTTCATGAACTGGGAAGCGGGTATAGGCGCTGTTTTTGCAAGCCCCAACGGTGGCGTTCTGGAATGGCACCCGGGTGCCGAACCAACCCTGATTGAAGGCACCATGCTCACAGGCCCCAATGGTATAGCCGTGTCTGAAGACGGCCGCTATATCTTCGTGGCCTCGTTTGGCAGCCGTGAACTGGTCCGTTTCGATCGCAGTAGTGATCCGGTGACCAGTGAATCCGTAGAACTGGATATCGTTTTGGATAACGTACGCTGGGGCACACAGCCGGGCAAACTGCTTACGGCCGGAAATAATGCAGAGGGTGGTGGCTGGTCAGTGGTTGAGGTGGACGCCGACACCCTGGAAGTTGTCACTGTCGGCAGTTTCGATGACAGCATCGCCATGCAGGGTGTCAGCTCTGCGCTCCAGGTTAATGATGAAATCTGGGTCGGCACTTTCAACGGTGATCGCATCGCCTATTTCACCAGGCAGTAAGCAGTATTTGATTACGCCGGCTGGTGAACGATGTTCACCAGCGGGCTTTTTCTTATTTAAAATTCAGGAGAATTCATGAACAAATTCCGTTTCGTAATATTGCCCATGGCAGTGATGGCTGCTTCCGCCAATCCGGCCCTGGCACAGGATGAAAAGAATTACGATGCCAGTATCGCATTCGGCTATGTTGGCACTTCAGGCAACACCGATACCGACACCTACAATCTGGAAGTACTGTATACCCTGAACACCGAAATGTGGGAACACAACGTCAAGTTCCAGGCACTGGGCTCCCAGGAAAACTCCCAGGCCAAAGCCGAGCGCTACTTCCTGCAGGACAAGTCAGATTACAATCTCGATGAAGACCAGTACCTCTTCCTCAAGGGCAGCTACACTGATGACCGTTTCAGTGGTTTCGATTACCAGGCAGCTGTTTCAGCCGGTTATGGTCGTCACCTGATCAGGAATGACCGTTTTGAATTCCAGGGATTTGGTGGTCTCGGTTATCGTGAAAACAACCTGATCGGTGGAGGTAATGAAGGTGAGGTTATTGTGAGCCTTGGTGAAGAATTTGGCTGGCAAATCAGTGATAACGCTGCGCTGACCCAGAGCTTCACGACTGAAATCGGTGATACTCGTACAGTATCAGTATTCGAGGTAGGCCTGGAAACCAACATCATTGGTGACATCACCACGAAAATTGCCTTCCAGGCACGTAACAATTCTGATGTCCCCGTTGGCCGTGAGAAGACAGATACCCTCACCAGCATCAGCCTGGTCTATTCCTTCTAATACAGGTAAGAGGACGTTGTAGGTCGGCATAGGCCGCAGGCCGTTTGCCGACAATGGAGCTGCCTGTCTGCCGTAAGGTAGGTCGGATAAGGCCAAAGGCCGCCATCCGACAAAACTCACTGCGCTACTTACACCGATTGATCAGTGCATTGGTCGAGGCATCAAAGTCTGATGTCTCGCCCTCACTGGTCAATGCCTTGTAAATATCCGTACTCAACACCTTCCCCAGTTCGACCCCCCACTGGTCAAAGGCATTGATGCCCAGGATCACGCTCTGGGCATAAACCTTGTGCTCGTAGGCCGCTATCAGGCTGCCTAGGGATTCCGGTGTCAGGGACATCAGCACGAGGGTATTGCTGGGTCGGTTGCCCGCGACCACCTTGTGCGGGGCCAGTTCTGCGGCCGCCTGTTCATTCATGCCCTTGTTCACCAACTCAGCATGGGCCTGTTCCAGTGTCTTGCCGGCCATCAGGGCCTGGCTTTGCGCAAAACAGTTGGCCAGCAGTTGCTCGTGCTGTTCAAGGTTCTGGCTGCTGGTTTTGGCAACGGCAATAAAATCTGCCGGCACCAGGTGGGTGCCCTGGTGAAGCAACTGGTGAAACGAATGCTGCCCGTTGGTGCCGGCACTGCCCCAGACAATGCCGCCGGTCACAGTCTTTACCTTCTGGCCATCGCGGGTCACCGATTTGCCCAGGCTTTCCATGTCCAGTTGCTGTAAAAAGGCCGGAAATAAATGTAGCAACTGGCTGTAGGGTAATATGGCCCGCGATTCGGCCTTGAAGAAATTCAGGTACCAGCAGTCGAGCAGGGCCATCACCACTGGCAGGTTTTCGGACAGGGCGGCCGTCCTGAAATGCTCATCCATGTCGTGGGCACCGGCAAGCAGCTTGCGGAAGTTGTCCATGCCGATACCCAGCGCTACCGGCATACCGATGGCCGACCATAGCGAATACCGCCCACCGACCCAGTCCCACATGGGAAAGATATTGTCCTCGGCGATACCAAAGGCGCGAGCCTTTTCGATATTGGTGCTGACTGCGACAAAATGTTTGGCCAGGTCGCTTTCCACGGAATGGTTTTCCAGGAACCAGCGCCGTGCTGACTGGGCATTGAGACTGGTTTCCAGGGTAGTAAAGGATTTGGAGGCAATCACGAACAACGTGGTTGCCGGGTCCAGGGTTTCCAGGGTCTGCTCAAGGTGTTGCGGATCAACATTGGAGACAAAATGGCAGCGAATGCCATCCAGGTGGTAATCGGACAGGGCCGTGTAGACCATGGCCGGTCCCAGGTCGGAGCCGCCAATCCCCAGGTTGACGACATCGGTGATGGGATCGCCCCGGTAACCGCGCCATTCCCATGAGGTCACCGACGTCACGAATCCGGCCATTTTGTGCAGGGTCTCGTGCACGGTCCGTGTGTATTCGGTTTCCCCGTCGGGGGCCCGCAGGGCCACGTGCAGGGCCGGGCGGTCCTCGGTATTGTTGATGTGCTGGCCGGCAAACATGGCGGAGATGGCCTGCTCAAGGCCGGCCGCTTCGGCCAACCCGACCAGCAGTTCCATGGTGGCAGGATCCACGTGGTTCTTGGAGTAATCCAGCAGGATTCCGGCGGCCTCCAGGCTGAAATGGCCGAAACGCTCGGGATTGTTGGCAAACAGGGTGGAAAGGGTCTGGCGGGAGAGGTTTTCCTGGTGCGATGCCAGGGCCTGCCATTGGGGGCTGTCGGTGAGCGAGGACACGGCTGCTCCTGTGTGATCATCGAAGCATTAAAGTGTAACCTAATTATTGATCAAAAGGATGGGCATTGGTAATATGCGCGGCCTG
>CAZROW010000100.1:3056-7107 GCA_964601805.1 uncultured Enterobacteriaceae bacterium | reverse complement strand
GCCATGAAGCCATTAATGGACTGGATCACCTGCTGTAGTTCCCGCCGGCTGTTTTTTGTTCTGACCGGGCCCAGGTCGTTGACATGCTTGTTGCGAAGCTCGGTGGACAATGCAGTCAGTGGTTTTAGGCCGTGGCTGACGATTAGCCAGATCAACAACCCGATCAGCGGAATACTCAGGAGAATGGGCAGAATGGATTCCAGCACGACGTTTTCCGCCAGCACGAAACGCAGATCGGTACGTTCGGCCACGATCACCCAGCGATCACTGGCCGTCTCGTGCCGTGTGTAGGTACGCCAGCGATAGCCATCGAAATTACTGTAATCAAAACCGTTTTGCAGGCCCGTGATCGGTGTTTCCGGTGCATGGTAGGACATGGCAAGCAGCTTGCCCTGTTCCCAGACCTGGAATGCCAGGTTATTGCTCAGGCGCAGTTCCGAATGATTGTCATCAACATCCAGGCGGGCAACCAGGCGGGCGAAATCGAGCAACTGGTTGTCGAAGAGCAGCTCGGCCTCATCCATGCTGGACTGGTAACCGCGCAAGGCGGCCACGAAATTGAACAGGGTCAGCGTGGCCAGGATGCCCGCCACCAGGAAGACACGAATGGAACTCAAGAGTTCGCCTCTTGATTGATCTTGTAGCCTACCCCGCGAATGGTCCTGATGAACTCATTGCCGAGTTTTTTGCGCAGGCGATGTATGTGCACTTCCACGGCATTGCTTGAAACTTCCTCGCCCCAGGTATACAGGCGGGTTTCCAGGGCACTGCGGGTTTGCACACGGCCGGCATTTTCCATCAGGGATTTGAGCAGCATGTATTCGCGGCGGGCAAGATCTATATCCTGGCCATCGACAGTCACGGTTTGCGCGACCGTATCCAGGCAGACATTGCCGATAGTGATGTCATTGCTCTTGGTGGAGGAGATACGCCGTTCCAGCACCCGCAAGCGAGCGAGCAATTCGGTCATCTCGAAGGGTTTGACCAGGTAATCATCGGCCCCGCTGTCCAGGCCTGCCACCTTGTCATCGACACCGTCGCGGGCCGTGAGCATCAACACGGGCAATTCCTTGTCCTTTGCCCTGGCCTTTTTCAGCACCGTAATCCCGTCAATATCCGGCAGGCCGATATCCAGGATGACGACATCCGGGCGATCAAACTCAATCACGTGCAGGGCAGCTTCGCCGGTGCCCACGTGATTGACCACGTAGCCCTGCTGTCCCAGTGCCTGCTGCAGGCCTCGGGCCAGGGGCTGGTCATCCTCTACCAATAAAATTTGCATAACCTGATACTACTCCAGGTGGCATTCCAGGACTTGGTATGCATCAAATCCTGTTCACTTCATTGCATTATAAGCCTTTCCAGAGCCTCAAATCAGACGGCACGACAATGAAGTGCTATTTATTGGCAATATCTGCCATGGCACTGAGGATTTCCTTTTGCCTGCCTTCATCAGCAAGCTGGCGACCCGGACGCGGTGGCGCCTTGCGGGCCTTGTCCAGGTATCGGCGTGCCTCGGCATAGCGTTTTTCGCTAATCAAGTAACTGCCGTAGAAATAGTTCTGGTCGATGCCGTCGGGTTTCAGCGCCAGTGCTTTTTTCAGCAGCTCCTCTGCCTTGTCGTCATCACCAAATCCGACAGGCCAGCCCGGCACGCTGTAGTACAGGGTACCCAGGCTGGTATAGGCCGAACCATCCAGGGCCTTGTCATCCAGTGACAGGGCCTTTTCCAGGTCGGCACGGGATTCCTTGGCCAGAGACAAGGCACCCAGGCCGCCCTTGGCACCGGCATAGGTGGACTTGATGATGCCGCTCCAGATCCAGCCTTCGGCCGCATCCGGGTACATGGCAATAGTCTGGCCGGCTTCTTCCACCAGGCGGGCAAATTCAGACAATTGCGTCTTGCCTTCCAGTTGATAGTTCACTTCTGCCCAGCGCTGCTGCAGGTGGGCAATATCACTGTCCAGGTCAGCGCGGACTGTCATGCTGGCGAGCACCAGCAACAGGGTCGGGATTACTTTCCAATGCGTGTTCATGGTTTTCTCCTTATGAACTGGCAAATTGTTTGATCAGCCCCAGGTTTTTCACCAGGGCCTTGCGTACGACAGATGGCAGCAGGGCATTGAGTCGCACGAAGAGTTTTTCCGGCCAGCCCAGGTAACTGAGCAGGCCATCATTTTGCAGCTGGCTGACAATACGCGCGGCCACATAATCCGGTGAATCCATACTGTTGCCCAGTTCACGGTTCATGGAGTTGATGCGATCCGTATTGAGCGTTGTTGCCGTCGCCCGGGGTGCGATATAGGACACGCGGACAGTGGTGTCGGCCAGTTCCCTTCCCAGTGCCTCGGTGAAACTTTTTACACCGGCTTTGCTGGCGCAGTACGTCACAAACCCGGGATGCCCGATGCTGGCAAAGATGGAACCCACATTGAGAATGGTCGCCTCTTTCTTGCTGGCCAGCTGCGGCAACAGGGACTGTGTCAGCAGCATCGGTGCCAACAGGTTAATGCGCAGTGTTGTCTCGATGCGCTCGGGGTCCTGTTGTTCAAACCATTGAAAGTCGAGTACCCCTGCCAGGTTGACCAGGACATCGATCCCCCCGAGACGTTCACATTCGGCGACAATGCCGGCCCGTCCTTCAGCACTGCCCACATCGGCAGCCACCGTGGAGACAGCACCGGCATCACCGGAACTGGCCAGCTCGGTAGCCAGCTTGTCCAGCCTTTGCGCATTGGTGCTGTTCAGGACCAGGTTGGCACCCTCCCGGACCAGTGCCCGGCACAGGGCAGAACCAATGCCGCCATCGGCACCGGTAACCAGGATGGTTTTGTTATTCAGGTCCATGGGCCCTCCTCAAGCGGCATCCGCTTTGTGTGCAATACCATGGTCAGCATTCAGCCCGCGAAAAATATCACCGTACAGGCGGTAGAAAACCCTGGCCGAGTGAGTAATCAATGCCTGCTCCTCAGGATCCTCAATCCGGTTCATCAGCTTTTCAAAAAACACGATGTGGTCCTGGTCCAGCGCCCCATGGGAATACAGGTAACTGAAGGCTTTCTTTGGGAGCTGCAGTTTCTCGCGTATGACATCGGCAGCCTGGGAGGCAATACTGATACTGGTGCCCTCCAGCACCTGGACCATGCCGAAGAACCCCAGCGGATTCACCCGGTTCACCATGTCCCAGGCGTAAGACACCATGAGTTCGGTAGTGATGTGAGGCCTTGAGTTCCTGACAGCTTCCTTGTCGAAACCGCAGTGGGCAATATCATTGAGTATCCATTCCTGGTGCCCCAGTTCTTCCTCGATGTATTCGGCGACGGCTTCGCGCAACCATTCCTTGTCGGCATCCAGGCGCGCGCCCGTTGCCATGAGCAAGGGCACTGTCTGTTTGACATGATGATAGGCCTGGACCAGGAAACCCACGTAGTCATCAAGGGAAATATCACCCTGGAAACATCGGGCAATAATGGGCGCGCTTAGCAGTTGCTTGCGCTCGGAGTCAGTGTCTTTTTGCAGGCGGTCATAAAAAGTCATAGTCGCAGTTCCTTCTCTTGCATGGCATCTGTCACCCGGGATGCCGGTGTGCTGCTGTTCGTTTTTCTGTACAGAGCAGCCAGTTCCCCGGCAAATTTTTGTGCAATCACATCCCGTTTCGGGCGGCCATTGCTGGTCAGCAGTCCGGGCAAGGCTGCCAGCGGCTGCGTGAGCCTGTGCCAGGCTCTGACCTGGGCATAATCGGGCAAGCGTGCGTTGACCTGGTCAAGCCAGGCCTGGATGGCGGCATCGTCAAGGCGGGGATCGCGGGTGCTGATCAGCGCCACGCAATATGGCATGGCGTCACCAAATATCACCACGTCCTGTAGCCGTGGATTGGCCAGCAGTTCGCTTTCCGGCCACTCCGGTGAAATATTGCGGCCATAACTGGAGATAAGCAGGTTCTTGCGACGGCCGGACAAATACAGGAAACCGTTGCTGTCGCAATGCCCCAGGTCTCCGGTATGAATGGCTTGCTGGTACCAGCTTTCCGGCTGGTTCAGGTAACCCAGCA
>CAZROW010000100.1:0-2956 GCA_964601805.1 uncultured Enterobacteriaceae bacterium | reverse complement strand
CCGGTATGAATGGCTTGCTGGTACCAGCTTTCCGGCTGGTTCAGGTAACCCAGCATGGCGTTGCCGCTGACGACCAGCTCACCGTCCCGGTTTTCCACACTTAAATGGGGCAGCAATTTGCCGCAACTGCCCGGTTGGTTGTCGTTCGGTGTATTCAGGCTCACCACGGAAGCGCATTCGGACAATCCGTACCCTTCGAAAACAGGCAGGCCGAGTGACTCAGCTTCCTGTAACAGGGCTGTTCCCACCTTGCTGCCGCCAACAGCCAGGAAGCGCAGACTTTGCGGTGGTTGCCAACCGCTGTGCACGGAGGCCAACAGCAGTTTGAGCAGTTCGGGAATCAGGATCATTGTTTCTGGCGCGATCTTGCTGATGGTATTGAGCAATTGCTGTGGATTGGCCAGTCTGCTGCCCTCGTAACCCAACTCACGCAGTGAAGGCACGATGACCTCCCCGCCGGCCAGCATGGGGGCATAGACCCCGGCCACATTTTCCAGAAGGGTACTTAGCGGCAGCAGGCAGAGGTGACGCGGGTAATCCAGGCCAACAGCCTCCCTGAGAGCCCGGGCCTGTTGCATGAGTTGTGCATGACTCAGGCAAACCCCCTTGGCATCACCGGTAGAGCCGGAGGTAAACGTGATCTTGCCGGTACCTTCTGGCATGGCAGGTATATTGCCGTTATCACAGTTTAATCGGCACAACTCTAATACTGCTTTTCCATCTTCCGGGGACTGGCGTGATGCAACCAGGGCATTCAGTGCATCCGCATTGTCGGTCAGCAGCCAGCCAGCATTGCAGCGTGCCAGCGTGGCGCGAATCTGTAGTGGCGAAAAAAAGGTGGGCAGTGGCACCAGGCAAATATCCAGGCGCTGGCAAACCAGGTCTGCCACCACCCAGGCCGGGCCATTGTCGGCATACAGGGCAACCAGTGATACCGACTGTTCACGCAACACCTGTTCAAGATTATCGGCCATGCTGAGCAGGTCACCGGCTGTGAATTGCACGGCGGGCGTACTCATGACAACCGTGTTTTGGTCATGCCCTTCCAGCAATGTGTCCAGCAGCATCCGGTTCATTCGTCTAGCCCTCAAACTCCCTGGCCAGTTCCCTGATCTGTTTTCTGTACATTGCCAGGGCTTTGCGAAACAGTGGTCGCCTGCGGGCGATTTCCATGGCCCCTTCCAGGCTGCCGGCAAACACACAGGGACGGGTCTGGTAGTAACTGCCCCATTCCCCGGCTTCAGATTCCGGCAGGCATTCACTACTGGCATCGGCCAGTTTGATCATGGGAAAACCCAGCTTTTCGAGATTGTTGGCCAGTGTCTGGGTGGCCGTGAAGGTGATCCAGCGTACTCCGGCATCAAACAGCAGCGAGGTGGCCACCAGGAAAACGAACTGGCTGGGCCCCTTGCGCCCGGCGACCAGGTTGCCAATTTCCACGATGTCGCGTCGAGCAATGTCATGACCTGACGCCGCAGACAGGACACTTTCGATATCACCATCAAGGTACTGTTCAAGAAACAGGGCAGAACCTGCAGCCCGGCGCATACCGATCACACCGGAAAAGGTATTCAGGCAGCGCATGGATAGCAGGTCGGGCATGAACTCATGAATCTCGGCACCGTAATCCTTGCGAAAACGATTGGCGACAAAGTCTTCCACCTGCTGCCTTTCATCATCATGACGGCCATGCAAGGTAAATACCGGAGACGGGGACAGAATTCGCGCCAGCAGGGCTTCACGCCCGTTCTGGCCAATGTTGCTGGATACTGCACTGCTGTTTGCGTAGGTCATTACTGCCTTCCTTCTCATTTGATGGAAAGCAGGTTAGCAATGCAATCTTAAGGAATTCTTAAGCGCAGGAAATATTTTCAGCTGCCCTGGAGACCGCGTAATACAAGGGATTGGCTAATGCAGACACCTGACAATGGGGATGAATTGTGAATATCACGGGCAGCTAGTGACAAGTTTTTCGAGTGTGCTAATCTTTCCGTGGTTCTGTTTTGCCCTTTCTGTATGGAAACCATACTGTTAAAACCATCAGCACCTTGGTGACACCATGATGATCGGGCAGTTTTCGGGGGAAGACTTCACATGCCACGCAAATTCATTTTTCGGTTTTTTCTGCTCGTCACGTTATTGACCGGCAGTCATGTCGCACAGGCCCATCACGCCTTTACCGCCCAGTACGATGCCGATGCCCGTATCGAGCTGACCGGCGTTGTGGTCAAGGTGGAGTGGCTTAATCCCCATGCCTATTTCTATATAGATGTTGAGGACGAGGAAACCGGCGAGGTGACCACGTGGGCCTGCGAGCTGGGCTCACCGGTGTCCATGTTGCGCCAGGGTTGGACTCGCGAATCCCTGGTCCTGGGTGAATATCTCGAAGTGGAAGGTGCACTGTCCCGTGACGGCACCCCGGCCCTCAATGCCAGCCGGGTTGTTGTTGAAAGCACTGGCCAGCGCCTGTTCTCCAGGCAGCAGGACTGAGCATGAAAGCTAACATGACAACCATAATAAAAAGCACCCTGGTCACGCTTGCCCTGTCAGCTGGCGCCTGTGTCCTGGCCCAGGATGACTATGATCCCAATGCACCTACGCCCCGCCTGGCTGATGGCACCCCCAACCTGGGTTCCCTGGAAGACGGCCTGGGCATGTGGGGACGCGGGCCGGGCCCCATGGTGGCCGGTGCCGATTACCCGCCCCCTGAAGAAGTGCCTTTCAAACCCTGGTCACGGGCATTGTATGACTATCGCCAGGAAACCCTGGCCAAGGACGACCCGCACGCGCGTTGCGCACCACCGGGCGGTCCGCGCCAGTTTGCCGTGCCCTTTGGTCTGCAAATCGTCCAGGCTCCACAGATGAGCAAGATTTTTATACTCTCTGGTGGTTCCACGCGCCCCTGGCGGGAAATCCACATGAACAGCGAGCACCCGGAATACGTGAATCCTTCCTA
>CAZROW010000099.1:4883-7279 GCA_964601805.1 uncultured Enterobacteriaceae bacterium | reverse complement strand
CTCCCGGTTTTGCCGGTATGCAGCGGGTAGCCGGCATTGTAAATACGCTCAACCAGGGGAAAACCACTGGAATCGATACGCAGGTCCATGTACCCCATATCCGAATCTATATAGACATGGCTGGTGCCCGTACGGTTCCATTGGCCGGGCTGCTGCACACCGATGACCTTGTGCAGGGAGAAACCGCTGGGTACAGAGGTTGACCGAATGGTTGCCCCCGGAAATACCGCGAGCACACGTTCAAACGCAGGTTCCCAGTCACCGGTACCTTCCCCGGTAATGCTGTCGATTCCCACCACCATGGCGTCACTGTATTCCTGGGTTCTGCGCAGTTCTTCGAGAAACATGTCCTCCACCTGGAATGGAAAAGCCAGCGTGATGCCAGTGACAAGCGTCAACAAGAGCGGCAGCGCAATGACAATGCCCAGGTTACGGTGACTGTTGATCAGGCCAACCCGGGTCAGGCTGTTCGGCAGGATGCCCTTGCTGAAATGCCGCCGCAGCGGCACGAAAGTAATAATGCCCAGTATCACCAGGATGACCAGCGCCATGGCTGCCAGGCCGACAATCGTCAGTCCCAGGTTATCCAGCAGCAGGCGGTGATGCAGGTCATACAGCCATTCCTCGAACCGGTCATTCATGTGCCACTGGTCAACAATGTTGCCCTGCACATCCAGGTAGGCATAGTTGGTGTCATACAGGGTAACCCTGGTCAGCGGAAATTCTGCCGTGGCAAACTGGATATTGAGTACATCCTCATTGGTAAACTGGGCTTCCACGGCCTCGGCAATCGGTGCCAGTGTGGCCGGCGTCGGTTCGAATTCCACCTGGGCAGCAGGTGTAATGAGTTTGACATAATCTTCTTTCCACACCAGCAAGGTACCGGTGACACTGCTCAGGATGAGCAACAGGGCCAGGGTGAGACCACCCCAGGCATGCAGAGTGCGGATTATTTTCAACAGCGTGCGTTTCATGAAAATTTACTTGTTCTGATCCCGGCAATCCTCGTCAGGAAATTCCAGTTCAATCGTGGTGTGAGTCAGGGCAAAGGGTTTAAGCTTCTCGGCAATCAGTTTTTTCAATTGCTGTTGTTCCATGGCACTCAAAGGTTCATGTAACAACAAATGCGCAGTATACACGTGATGCTCCCCGTCCAGCGACCAGCAGTGCTCATGATGAATGTTGGCTATCCCTTCAATTTTTTTCATTTCCAGGTTGATCTTGTTTGTCAGCACGGACTCGGGCACTGCCTGGAAAAAAATCCGTATGGTTTCACGAAAGTGCTTGTAGATATTGAAGAGGATAAACAGGGTAAAAATGACCGCGAGCAGCGGATCAAGTATTGGCCACTCCACAAACATCAACACGATGGAGACGATGAGTACAGCTGCCCAGCCCAGCACATCTTCCAGCAAATGCCAGTTCAGCACTTTTTCATTCAGGGAATGCCCGCCGCTGAGTTTCCAGGCAGCAAAACCATACACTGTGATTCCCAGTATAGCCAGGCCCAGCATACCTTCGGCCACCGGCATCTCGGGATTGAACAGGCGCGGCACTGATTCAAGCAGGACCCACGTAGAACCAGCCAGCAAAATAAGACTGTTGATCAGCGCGCCAAACAGGGACAGGCGGCGATAGCCATACGTGTACACTTCATCAGGATCTTTTTTTGAAGGCGATCCAGCAGCCAGGCCGAGCCAATAGACAGGCTGTCCCCCAGGTCATGCACTGCATCAGCCATGATGGCCGTGGAGTTGGTCAGCAGGCCGCCAATGAACTCGATGATCGTGAAACCGGCATTGAGGCAAAACGCCCAGCCGATGCGGTCAGTCTCGTGGTGATGGTTATGCATACCTGTCTATTGTGACACTTATTCCAGGTCAAATCAGGGACAAACAGCGGTTGCCTTTGCATAGCACGAAAGGCTGTAATTGAGAGGTTACACCACTGAACAAGGCAGAGAAGGAGAGGATATTGGCGAAATTACAGTTTCTCGGTGCAGCCCAGGAGGTTACAGGTTCATGTCATCTACTGGAAACAGAAGCGCTGGGCAAGGTTTTACTGGATTGCGGTATGCACCAGGGTGGTAACGCCGTTGATCGCATTAGCGAGGAAACTTTTAACTTCAATCCACCTGAGATTGCCTGCCTGATTCTTTCCCATGCCCACCTGGACCATAGCGGCCTGATTCCCCTGCTCGTCAGCCAGGGTTTTGAAGGCCCTATTTACTGCACTGTCGGCACCAGCAAACTGCTGCCCGTCATGCTCCATGATGCCTTCGGTCTCTATGAACGCGATCTCAAACATCAAAACCGGCGCCGGGAACGTCAGGGCAAGAAACTGCTGAAACCCGTTTACCGCAAAAGGGATGTGGAGAAGGCCCTGGCCCAGTGCCA
>CAZROW010000099.1:1724-4783 GCA_964601805.1 uncultured Enterobacteriaceae bacterium | reverse complement strand
TCGTTTGCCGTGGGCAGGACCCAGGAAATCCTGTTTCACCTGGGCATGCTCCACCAGCAGGGCAAACTGGATCCCTGGCGCGTCTACCTGGACAGTCCCATGGCGATCAGCGTCACGGATATCTACGATGAATGCCTGCACCTGCTGGCCCGGGAAGATGCCGATCAGATTCGCGCCATGCACAAGGGTTCCCTGAAAGAATTTTTGCCCTCACTGCATTACACCAACACGCCCGAGGAATCCATGGCACTGAACACCATTGCCAACGGCGCCATCATCATCGCCGGCAGGGGCATGTGTACGGGCGGGCGCATCACCCACCACCTGAAGCAGCGTATCTGGAACAAGCGCAACACCGTGATTTTTGTGGGCTTCCAGGCGGCTGGCACACTGGGTCGGATTCTGGTGGATGGCGCCAAACAGGTGCGGCTGTTTGGCGAGGAGATAGTCGTCAAGGCAGGTATCGAAACGCTCAATGGTTTCTCCGCCCATGCCGACCAGGAGGAACTGATCGAATGGCTACGGGCTATAGAGGGCAAGCCCAGGACTCTGCTGGTCCATGGCGAGCTATCTTCCATGGACGCCCTGTCCATGAAGTTGTGGGAGGAGTACAGGATCGCTACCGAAATTCCCTACAAGGGGCAGTGTATTTTCTTCTGACTAGGGAGCTGGCAGGTTTTCCAGCCAGGGCGCCAGTTCTGCCCAGTCCAGGGGGAAGGTATGACCGGTATTGGGCAGCAGCCTGGCATTGAGCCTGACACCGGCTTGTTCCAGGACAGCCACCGTATCATCGAAGCGCCTGCCCCAGCCCAACTGGTCTTCACTGCCAATGCGCAGAAACACCGGAAAATCCTGTAATGCCTCCAGCTGACTGGCGTTTGACGCCAGGGCCGGCACGGCAATCACTCCCCTGTACCCTTGCGGATTCCGGGAAGCAATTTCCAGGGAGGAAATCCCGCCATTGGAAATGCCCATCAACAACACGGGCCCGTCAGCAATATCATCACGGGCTTTAAGCACACCAATGAGCTCGCTGACCTTCAGGGCATTTTCACCCCAGAATGACTGGCTGTTGGGTGACACGGGTGCCACCACCGCCCAGCCGCGATCAATGAAGTCGTCACCATGGTTACGAAAGGTACTGGAGGCAATGCGGGCATCACCGGGGCCTCCGCCTAACAGGACAACCAGGGGAGCACCTTCACCGGCTCCATCTTTGGGCACATCAAAATAGGCCGCCAGGGAGGAGCCGCCCGGCAGATCAAAGTTTGTTTGTGTAAATGCGGAAATTGGCATGACAAGTAAAAGCAGTAACGAAAGGATTCTCATGATTAATACCTCGGCGCTGACCTGCCCATGCTCCCATATTTTCCAGGCAGGCTGAAGTGACTTCTCTGTGAACAGCACTAATCCGGCTTTTCCGCCAAGTTTCATGGTTTTTTCACAGGGTGCAGTTGCACAAGTTCCAGTCCCCCCTATATTCTGCTGTTATCTTTCAAGGGGCCACTGTATCCATGAGAAAACCAGCAAGCATTCTGCAGCGTCTTTTTTTCGCACTGTTTACCCTGTCATTGACTGCCGCCGTGCAGGCCCAGGACATTCCAAGAACTGAAAGCGGTACACCTTTCCTGCAAGGTATCTGGAAAGCCCAGACCCGCGCAGCCTTCAATCTTGAAGCCCATGTTGCCCGCCATGACATGCAGGCCGGTTTCAGCGTCGTCGAGGGTGGCACCATCCCCTACCAGGACTGGGCACGCGAACAACAGCAGGAAAATTTCGCCAACCGTGCCGCGCTGGATCCGCTCAACCAGTGCCACCTGCCCGGTGTTCCCCGCATCATGGCCATGCCCTGGCCCTTCCAGATATTCCAGACCGAGGAACATGTGGCCATCCTGTTTGAATGGACACAGGTTTACCGGCTTGTTTACAGTGCCGGACAGGAGCCTGCCTACCCCGGCTTTGAACACTTCATGGGCGACTCCCGAGGTCACTGGGAAGGCGATACCTTTGTCGTCGAAGTGCGCGATCTCAACGACCGCACCTGGATGGATGCTTCCGGCAATTTTCACAGTAGAGCTGCAGTAATCACGGAGCGTTATACCCTCGTGGATGAGAATACGATTCGCTACCAGGCCACTATTGATGATCCGGATGTCTTTACCGAGCCGTTTACCATCAGCTACCCGCTGGTCAGGCAAACGGACATGCCACGCCTGCTGGAATACCAGTGCCAGGCCGAGGTCGAGGAAGCCAACGGCGCCTTTGAACGCGCAGTCACCCAGTGGTACCCGGCGCCCATTCCCGAAGACAATGACACCTTTAACCCGAATGCCGGCGCCGACCTGCCGCTGCCGGAAGTGACTGCCAATATTGCCCGGCTGGACGATGGTACACCTGACATCACCGGACTTTATACCCAGGGGGCGATCGCCAATTACGGCCTGGAAGCGCGGGAAAACCTGCCCATGTTTCCACCGGCCAATGGGGTGGTGATTGATCCGCCCAGCGGTGTGCTGCCCTACCAGGATTGGGCGCGTGCGGAAATGCTGCAGCGCCGTGAACCCTGGCGGGGTTATGATGACCCTACGGCCCATTGTTTTGTCGCCGGCATTCCCCGCTCCCATTACGTGCCCTCACCATTCATGATCCTGCAACCACCGGGTTATGTGGTGGTCCTGCATGAACGCATGTCATACCGGGTGATTGACCTGAACCGGCAAGAGCACCTGCCGGATAATATTCGCCTGTGGATGGGCGATGCCCTGGGCCATTGGGAAGGCGATACGCTGGTGGTGGAGTCGGCCAATTACAACGGCAAGGCCTGGCTCAATGAACTGGGCGATGTCACCAGCCATGCCCAGACCGTGGTGGAAACCTACACACCGCAGGACGGCCGCCTGGTCTACCGGGCTACAATTTCCGACCCCATTCCCTACACCCGGCCCTGGACCATTGAAATTCCCCTGCCTCACCAGGAGGGCGAACTCCTTGAGGTGGCCTGTCTTGAAGACAACAACGATTTGCAGCATCTTAAGGATGTGCGTGATGAATACCGCGCA
>CAZROW010000099.1:0-1624 GCA_964601805.1 uncultured Enterobacteriaceae bacterium | reverse complement strand
GCCCATCATTCCTTTTCCGCTGAATTTGATATTGAGCAACCCGTCTCACTGACCGGCAAGGTCACCCGCATGCAGTGGTCAAATCCCCATGGCTGGATTTACATCGACGTGGAAAACGAAGACGGCAGTGTCACCAACTGGGCACTGGAAACCAGTGCGGCCAACAACCTGATCCGCCGCGGCTGGAAACGTGACGACCTGCCACCGGGCACCACCATCGTCGTGGAAGGCTTCCAGGCTCGAAACGGCACACCCACGGCCAACATTCGCGGTGTTGTGCTGGAAGATGGCCGGCGCCTGTTTTCCGGTAATGCGGATGAACTGAGAAACTGATCTCCCGTTTCCCGGAATAGTTACACGCCATTTCTGCAATCGGCTACACTGGGGTTATGGACAACTGCCTGACCCTGAACCTGCGATACTGCCTGGTGATTTTACTGATGCACCTGTCACCAACCACGCTGGCAGCCAATACCGACATCACTACCCTGTCAGTGTGTTCCGAGGAACTATTCCAGGAGACAGACGCCAGAACATTGTCCTCCCCTCTGCTCGACAACCAGCGTGCACACCTGGTGGTCAACAGCAATACTGGCGATTGTCCTTCCATTGAACTGGCTGTGCCTGACACTGCGGTAACCTGGGGCAGGATCATCAATCCCACCCTGGCAGAATCACCCCGGGCCCGTCTCATTCTGCAAGGTCATTTTTTGCCCGGTGCTGTCAGTGTCAGTGAGATTATCAATCCCGAACCCGCACCGGCCCCCGTTGCATCCAGTACTGCCCTCATCCCCCCGGCAGAAAGGCCGCCTTCAGAAAATCCGGTGGCATACCGGTCGGGCTGGCTCTGGCAGCCGGCCTGGTGGATGAATACGCCCGAACAATTATTCAGCCTGGCCGATCGGGAAAATCTTGAACGTGTCTACCTGACCGTGCCTGTCGATAATGGCGAGGTCACCAATCCGCAAGCCCTGGCACGTTTCATTACCAATGCCCATGAACGTGGCATAGCCGTGTGGGCCGTCGTTGGGGACCGCCGCGATGTCATGCCGGAAAGCCTGCCTGCCCTGACCGGCCGCGCCAATGCCTACCGCTACTACAACCGCTATTTTCCGGGCAATGCATCCCTGGATGGCTTGCAACTGGATATCGAACCCTACCTGTTGCCGGGCTTTACTCTCGACCAGCCACATTGGCGTGAACGCTATATCACTACCGTGGCGGCCGTACATGAACTGCTGGCAGGTGAGTTGCCGCTGGACCTGGTCATGCCGGTCTGGTGGGGAGACCATCCTGACTGGAGCAACCAACTGCTGGAAAAACTCACCTGGCCTGACCTGAGTGTCACGATCATGAATTACCGCACCGACACCGACAGGTTGCACACCGGGGGATTACCCTTCCTGGACTGGGGAGAAGCCCATGGCACCCGCGTGCACATGGCCCTGGAATACGGTGCCCTGGCCGATGAACAGAGAAAGCATTTTTTTCCGGCAGCCAACCAGGGACAGTTATGGCTGTTTGACCTGGGTGAACACCAGGTGCTTGTTCTGCTTGATGACAATTATGTTGGACTGCCGGGCAGAGCCTGGCAGCTGGGGTTCGAAAGTGAATTCAGTGCCTC
>CAZROW010000098.1:0-7356 GCA_964601805.1 uncultured Enterobacteriaceae bacterium | reverse complement strand
AAAACGGCAGGCAGGGGTAAAACAACAAGCGCAACCAACACGGTCAGCATCGGGTAGACAAGCTTGCTCTTGATATGGCTCAGCTGAAGCACCTTGCCGGAAAAGAAATTGTCCAGTCGGGCAAAGACAGACTCCAGTGTACCGCTGGCTTCTCCCACATGGATCAGCCTGGCTTCCCAGTTACTGACCAGGCCCGCCTGCTGAAAAGCCTTGCTGAAAGCAGCCCCCTTGTCGACCTGCTGTTTCAGGATGACGTTACGGGAAGCCATTGTCGCAGGCAGCAGTTGTGCATCAATAATTTGTGGCAGGGTTAGACCTGCCTTCAAACCGGTTGCCAGTTTCTGGTAAAACTGCGCCTTGTCCTGCAGTGAAAGGGCCATAAGCTGTCTGTCTTTCTTATTTTTCCGAGGTTGCCTGTTTTCCCTGCAACCCTGTCGCAGCAGGGTATGTTGTTCACCCGGGTCAGGCAAGACCTGGCACCTGGAGGCAAAGGTACATGCCCTGCCCTGATGAGTGGCGCTATAACCCCTTCATGGATTACAACGAGACAAGAGATTATTTACTGGGCAAACCGGAAGCGATAGAAGACTATCCTTTCGGCCCGCAAGTAGCGGTATTCAAGGTACGCCAGAAGATGTTCGCCACCCTGGTGGAAACAGACGGCACACCCTACACCAACCTCAAATGTGATCCCCAGGAAGCCCTCATGTTGCGTGATATTTTTCCCGAGGTCATGCCCGGCTATCACATGAACAAGAAACACTGGAATACCGTGCAACTGGATGGCGATCTGCCCCGGGGTGAAATCGAAAGGATGATCGACAATTCCTTTGCACTGGTCATTAAAACCCTGCCGGCGAAAGTTCGACAATCACTGGAGCTTTCCCATGGCAAAGTCACCCTTTATGGAAATACCTGAAAGCATTCCGGCCATGAGGGCATGGGCGGCATAAAAGGCGCCGGTCTGCATGAGAATCTCAAGCATGGCGGACATGAACATTCCTATTTTTTAACAGGCATGTTACTTTTCCTGCCTCACTGTTCCTGCGGGTTTTCTGCATTTGAAGTTCCGTTTCATCTTCATACTTGTCGTCCTTGCTGCCATCTGGGGCTCCTCGTTCATGTTTGCCCGTATTTCTGTTGGTGAGTTCGGAGCCATCCCGCTCAGTGCAGCCCGCTCCTCCATTGCCGCCACGGTATTGTTTTCCATCATGGTGGCTTCGGGTCACTGGCAACAGTTCAGGCAATACTGGAAACATTTCATCGTACTTGGCCTGATCAGTACGGCCCTGCCCTTTACCTTCATTACTATCAGCACGCAATTGTCCACGGCAGGCTTTGCCTCCATTCTCAATTCCCTGACCCCCATCATGAGCGCCACCATTGCCTGGATATGGCTAAAGGAGTACCTGTCCGTACCGGCCATCCTGGGCATTGGCCTGAGTTTTGGTGGTGTCCTGTTCATGGTGACAGATACCCAGTCCATTGCTTCCGAGTTGATAGTGCTTCCGGTACTGGCCGGACTGGCGGCAGCGTTTTTCTATGGGTTGACCGGTAACTATTCGCGCAAGTTTACCGAGGGTGTGCCACCGATTGTGCTGGCTACAGGCTGCCAGGTATTTGCAGCCCTGTTCATGATTCCCCCCGCCCTGTTCCTGTGGCCGGACAATCCCATCAGTACTGCCGGCTGGATCAATGCGGCCGTCCTTGGCCTGCTGTGCACAGCCGTAGCCTTCATCCTGTATTTTTACCTGCTGGAAAATGTCGGTGTGGCACGTACGGTTATCGTCACGTACATGATTCCGGTTTTTGGTATGTTGTGGGGCTACCTGTTCCTGGATGAGACCATCACCCTGAGCATGGTCAGCGGGGCTGCCCTGATTCTGACCGGCATTGCCCTGACAACGGGTATGGCAGGAAAAATTCTGGGCAAAAAACCTGCACCGGAATACGAGAATAAGGTGTAATACCAGTTATTTACGGGACAGGACACTAGTTATGAAGATCAGTTTCCTCGCCTCCCATGGCGGGTCCTCAGCCAAAGCCATTATCGCTGCCATGACCGCGGGTGAGCTTGACGCAGAACCCGGCATTCTCATTACCAACAATGTCGACTCCAGCATCTACCACTGGTGCCGGGAAAACGGCTTTCCGGTTTCCCATATATCCACCAGGACCCATGGTGACGGGGAAGATGAAGCAGTGCTTGCAGCACTCGTTGAAGCCCAAACCGACGTCGTTGTGTGTTCCGGTTACATGAAAAAAATCGGGCCCATAACATTGAATCACTTCAGTGGCCGCATCCTCAATATCCATCCCTCCCTGTTACCCAGCCACGGTGGCCGTGGCCTCTATGGCGACAGGGTCCACGCTGCAGTGCTTGAAGCAGGTGATACGGAAACCGGTGCCACGGTACATGTGGTCACTGCCGAATACGACGAAGGGCCGGTCGTGGGCCAATCCCGTGTTGCAGTATCAGCTACCGACGATGTCGAAACCCTGCGCCAGAAAGTCCAGGCAACTGAACCCGAACTTTATATCCGGTGCCTGAAAAGCTTTTTGACTAGCCTGTAAAAACCCCCTACATTCAATGGCAAGTAAATCCTGTCAATTGCCATGACCATGAACGAACAAATTACCTCGGCCGAGTCCTATGTCCACGGTGTCATCCTCAATGGTGACGGCTCCTGTACGCACCTGGAAGACAGCAGTTCACTCGACAAACCGATGTGGCTGCACCTGGATTATTCCCTCCCGGACTGTGCCCCCACCCTGAAGGCCCTGGGCCTGGCAGACAACGTGATTGAAAGCCTGGTGTGTACCACGACCCGTCCCCGCACCATTGCCGAGAACAACGGCTTTGTCATCTTTCTGCGGGCAGTGAACCTGAACCCGGGCGATGACCCGGATGACATGGTGTCATTGCGGGTCTGGCTGGAAAAAGACCGCCTGATCACCATTCGCCAGCGTCGTGTTTTTTCCATCCAGGACATTAGAAAGGAACTGGAGGCGGGCAATGGTGCCAGGGATATCCAGCGACTGTTTATTACTATCGTGGAGAGGATTGCCGACAGGATTGCCGAATACGTGAACGACATTGAAGAAAAAGTGGGCAGTTTCGAGGAGTCCATCGAGAGCTCCAACTCCAACCAGATCCGGGTCGAGGTGTCTTCACTGCGTCGCCAGGCCGCCATGATCAGGCGTTACCTGGCCCCGCAACGTGATGCCCTGGATTCCTTCTACCGCCTGTGCCGGGGATTCCTGGATGAACCCCTGGTGTTTGAACTGCATGAACAGACTGACCGCATTATCCGCTACGTGGAAGACCTGGACCTGGTGCGCGAACGCTGCCTTGTCCTGCAGGAAGAGTTAATGAACCGGATTGCCCAGGAACAAAATGCCCGCATGTACGTGCTATCCATCGTGGCGGCGGTATTCCTGCCTATCTCTTTTGTCACCGGCCTCTTTGGCATGAATGTGGCCGGACTGCCCGGTGTGGAAACACCCTCCGCCTTTACCCTGGTTGCCGGCACCATGGGGGTAATTGCCTTTGGTATCCTGGCCTATTTCAAAATGAAGAAGTGGTTCTAGTTTTCTTTTGAGTCTTCTTCCCTGCTTTCCCTGGTGACCAGGGTCAACTCTCCATCCATATGCACATCGCGCTGCGGGAAGGAAATAACGATGCCTGCTTCATTGAACAGTTCGTCAATCTTGAAGCGAATGTCAGATTTGACCTGCCGTAAATCCCGCTCCCCTATCGCATCGATCCAGAAGTAGGCATCAAACACCAGCGCACTGTCGCCGAAATCCTCGAAAAACACTTTTGGATGCGGATCATCCATGGTGTCGGGATGATCATCCACAGCTTGCATGATCAGTTCCTCCACCCGCCTTACCGGCGAACCGTAGGCTACGCCCACCCTGACAACACAACGTGTCTGCTTGTCGATCAGGGTCCAGTTGACGACCGTGTTCTCCAGAAGCTGGCTGTTGGGAATCAACAGGTGCACACCATCAACACGCCTGACCCGGGTTGACCGGGTGCTGATGGTTTCCACGGTACCCTTGACGTCACCGATTTCCAGGAAATCACCGATACGGATCGGCCGTTCCCACATGAGAATCCAGCCGGAGATGAAATTATTGATGATGTTCTGGGCCCCGAAACCGACACCAATGGCCACCGCTCCGGAAACAAAGGCAAAAGCACCCAGTGGCACTTTCAGCAGGCTCAGGATCAGCAAGACCACAATTACCAGGCTGAAAATGACATAAATTCGCCTGATCAGGAGCTTCATGTCCGGTGGCAAGTCTGAGCTGTCCAGCTTTTTCATCAGGAATTTGCTGAGCTGGCGATAAATGATCCATGCCGCGAGGATAAGCAGCGGAATCAGTAGCAGCTGCCCGACCGTGAATGCCTGCTCGTTATAGGTAAACAGTTCTGTAGCGAGGAAATCGAGAAACGTGTCCATGAAATAATTCTGATAAATTCCGGAGTTGGCCCATCATAGTGGCGTGGATTCCGGGAGACAATATTTTATTTGGAATAGCCTTGACCCTCCCACCGGGTCAGGCTTTAAGCTGCCTGGCATTGAATTCGGAGACGGTATGTCATTGCAAATCGGTGAAGTAGCAAAACTGGCCAAGGTCAGTGTGAAGACCCTGCATCATTACGATGCCATTGGATTACTCACGCCTACCGGCCGTACAGATGCAGGCTATCGCCTGTACTCGATGGCTGACCTGGTGCGCCTTCAGCAAATCCTGTTCTACCGGGAGCTGGAATTTTCACTGGATGACATTCATGCCCTCATGACAGACCCGGATTTCAATTACCTGACGGCCCTGAAGCAGCAAAAAGTCCAGTTACAGGAAAAACAGGACAAGCTTGTGGACGTAATCGGCCTGATTGACAAGATGATCACCAGCAAAGAGGAGGACCGTGTGATGAACCTTGAAGACATGTTTGAGGTATTCCCCGAAATAGATAACCACACGCTGGAAGAGCAGGAACGCCGCTGGGGGCACACCGAGCAACATCGTGAATCTATGCGCCGCGCCAGGCACTATACCCGTGATGACTGGGAAGCCCTGAAGGCGGATTCGGATACTGCCTATCGTACGGTGGCAGCCCTGTTTGAAGAAGGCGCCAGCACCGATGATGAAAGGGTCATGGACGCAGTGGACCAGTTGCGCCTGCTCATTGACAAGTGGCACTTCCCCTGCTCGACAGAATTTCACATGAGGCTCACGGAAATGACCAGTGCTGATGAGCAGTATCGCAAAAACATAGATGTCTATGCACCGGGACTTGCGCAATTCATCCATGCTGCTGCCAAAGCCATTCACGCACGCGCTACTGCTTGAATGCCACTGATCCTGTTCGCGGGCCTGGCGGCGCCCTGCCTGGATTTCCAGGCCGCACTGTTCAATGTCATAATCGGCACCTGTTTCCTGATCTACCGGATACATGATGCCGCTTACACTGTTCACCCATGACGACTGCCTGAATCACGACCCCGGCCCTGGCCACCCGGAAAATCCCCAACGCCTGGCCGGTATTTTGCAGTCCCTCGATACCGCTGCTTTCAACGCTTCACTGGATTTCCAGGAAGCTCCGATGGGCACTGAAGCACAGGTGTTGCTGGCCCATTCAGAGGCGATGTGGCACAAGATCAAAACGAGTTCTCCTGCACAGGGCCACGCCTCACTGGACCCCGACACGCACATGTCTCCTGCCTCCCTGGATGCGGCCCTGCGTGCAGTAGGTGCATGTTGCCAGGGCGTGGATGATCTCATGGCTGATCGTGCTGATAATGTCTTTTGTGTCACCCGGCCACCAGGACACCATGCCACTCCAGAGCGTGCCATGGGCTTTTGCCTGTTCAACCACATAGCCATTGCCGCCATTCATGCACAGCAGGCATATAACCTGGAGCGCATTGCCATCGTGGATTTTGATGTCCATCACGGCAACGGCAGCCAGGACATCGTCCAGGGCCGTGAGGGGCTGTTCTATATCTCCACCCACCAGAGTCCGCTTTATCCTGGTTCCGGACAGGTGGAGGAAAACATCAATAACAATATCCTCAATGTTCCCCTGCCCGGTGGAACAGGCCATGCTACTTATCTCAAGGTATTCACTGAAGAGGTAATACCGGTACTTGATGCCTGGAAACCACAACTCTTGCTGGTCTCAGCCGGTTTCGATGCTCACCAGTCGGACCCGTTGGCTGGCATGGCACTGAAGGATGAAACCTATTTTTGGCTGGGCGAGCAGCTGCAACAACTGGCCGGGCGGCACTGCCCGGGAAGGTTGTTATCGACATTGGAGGGGGGTTACAACCTGGACGTGCTGCCGGGAAGCGTGAACCGTTATCTTGAGGGCCTGCTGTCGGCCGACAATCCTTTAAGCTAATCGAGCGGCTTTTCCAGTTCGGTAATTGCCTCGGCCAGGGTTTCCAGTCGCTGCTCAAGAATGGCCTGGGCATCAAGCAGCCCGCGGTTGTAGTAGAACTTGCCGATGGTTTCCGAGAAGAAATCCAGCAGGAATTCCGCATCAAACTGTCCCAGTTCCTGGTCGAGCTCTTCAGTGAAATACTGCTGTATGCGAGCCACCAGCGCGGCCCTCTCGTCAGTGCTGAATTCAATCATGGGCAATCTTTGTCGCTGGTTATTTCACCGGAAAATCAAAATAGGTGTCCGGATATGGTTCCTCGAACAGGGTGAAATGCCACCACTCTTCTTCCAGGCCAACGAACCCGTGCTTGCTCATCACACTGCGCAACAATTGCCGATTGGCACGCTGTTGAACCGTTACCGTGGTATCGCTTGGCCAGGACTTCTGGTCAAACAGGTCAAAGGGCGTTCCCATATCCAGTTCTTTGCCGTTTTCCAGTGAAATGATTGTCACATCCACCGTACTGCCGCGGGAATGACTGGACTGGGCCGCGATGAAGCCTTTCGGGATCAGTTCATCCTTGTCGACATTGGGGTAATACACCGCCTTCATGCGCTCATCTTCGGGATCATTGGCCCAGCGCACGAAGTAATCCACGGCTTGTTGCGGCCGATAGGCATCAAAGATTTTCAATGCAAAATTGGAATAGGCCAGGTCCTGCTGAACTTTCTTCAGGGCCATGGCTGCCTGGAGCGTGACAATTACCACGTTTCCCTGATAGCCGGGTACCGGTTGGCCGATGAAATTATCATCAGAGTAATAGCGCAGGTCATACGCAATGTACGGAATCACCTCGGTCAGATAAATGAAGTTATCCGGTACATCCTGCGCGTGCGTTGTCGAAGAATATGAAAACATAAGAACTAGGGAACCTCTGGTTAAGTCTGTTAACAGCC